>JBBWZH010000602.1:0-5217 GCA_039648995.1 Mycobacteriales bacterium | reverse complement strand
GCAACGGGGGCGGTCGGAGACGGCTCGGCCCATCGGCGCGCCGCGGGATGGCTTAGGTCGCCTGATGCCTCGCCGCTGCGAGGCCCCGCGCGCCGGCGCTGCTCCGGCGTCCCTGAACCGACGCCACCAGGCGGGCGGCGCCGGTCGCAGCGGGAGTGCGATGCGGGCCGGTCGGGTCGGCGTCGGCTACTCCGCGTCCTCGGCGCTGGCCAGCTGGGTGGCGTACGCCCGGAGCAGGTCGTGCATGCCGTACCGGCCGGGATCGGCCGGGTACCGCCGGGCCGGCTGGATCAGGTGCGCCCGGGCGAGCAGGTCGAGCAGCTGCCGGGCGCTGTCCAGGGACGTGTCGGTGAGCGCGGCCGCGATCTGGGTGTCCAGGTCGGGGCCGTGGTAGAGGCCGAGCAGCCGGAACGCGCGCGCGGCCTGCGCCGGCAGGTGCCGGTAGGACCAGGAGAACACGGCCCGGACGGCGGTGTGCCGGTCGCCGCCGGCGTCCAGCAGGTCCAGCCGGTGCCGGTTGTCGGCCAGATCGGAGACGATCTGCCCGAGCGGCGTGCTCGGCCGGCTGGCGGCCAGCTCCGCGGCGACCCGCAGCGCCAGCGGCAGCCGGGCGCACTGCTCGGCCAGGGTGGCCGCGGCGGCCGGCTCGGCCACCACCCGGGCGCCGAGCAGCCTGCGCAGCAGCGACAGCGCGTCCGGCGCCGGGAGCAGGTCGACGTCGAGCCGGTGCGCGCCGTGCCGGGCGATCAGGCCCGCCAGCGAATCACGGCTGGTCACGATCACGAAGCAGGACGGCGCGCCGGGTAGCAGCGGGCGCACCTGGTCGACGGTGGCCGCGTTGTCCAGCATCACCAGCAGCCGCCGGCTGGAGACCTCGGTGCGGAACCGGGCGGCGCGGTCGTCCACGGTGGCCGGGATCTCGTCCCCGGCCACGCCCAGCGCGGTGAGGAAGCCGGCCAGCGCGTCGCCGGCCGGCATCGGCTGCTCCGGGTCGTAACCGCGCAGGTCGACGTACAGCTGGCCGTCGGGGAACCGGGCGCGGGTGCGGTGCGCCCAGCGGACCGCGAGCGCGGTCTTGCCCACGCCGGCGGTCCCGGACACGGCGGCGATCATGACCGCGGTCGGCTCGCCGGCCACCTCCGGCTGCTCGGCGTCGGCGAGCAGCCCGTCCAGCTCGGCCAGCTCGTCGGCGCGGCCGGTGAACGCGTTCACGTCGGCCGGCAGCTGGGCGGGCAGCGCGCGGGCGACCGGGGACGGGGCGGGGGCGCCGGCACCGGCGACGGGTTGCCGGGGGCGGCCCTGCCCGAGGTCGCCGCGCAGCACCGCCGCGTACACCGCGCGCAGGTCGCTGCCCGGCTCCACGCCGAGCTCCTGCACCAGCCGGGCCCGGGCGGCGGTGTAGCAGTCCAGCGCCTCGGCACCCCGGCCGGCCGCGACGAACGCCCGCATCAGCACGCCGATCAGCGGCTCCGCCCGCGGGTTGTCGGCGGCCAGGTCACGCACCGAGCCGATGACCTCGTCCGACCGGCCCAGCCGCAGCTCCGCGTACGCCCACTGGACCACCGCGTCCAGGCGCTGCTTCTGCCAGCTGTCCCGCATCCGCGCCGCCCACTCGCCGGGCAGGTCGGCCAGCGGGACGCCGCGCCACAGGTCCAGCGCGGCGTGCAGCAGGTCGACCCGCTCCGGGTCGCCACGGTTCGGGTCCCGCGCGGCCGCCACCAACCGGCGGAACCGGCGCAGGTCGACCTGGTCCGGCTCGACCTCCAGCAGGTAGCCGCCGGCGCGGCGGACCAGCCGGGCCGGCGGGTCGCCGTCGCCGCGTTCGGTCAGCTCGAGCGCCTGGCGGATGCGGGTGATGTGCGCGTACAGGGCCGGCTTGGCGCCGATGGGCGGCGCCTCGTCCCAGACCCGGTCGATCAGCGTACGCAGCATCACCGGCCGGCCCGCGTCCACCGCCAGCGCCGCGAGCACCGCCCGCTGCTGGGGTGGACCGAGATCGAGCCATCGCCCGCCGACGTTGATCTCGACGGGACCGAGCAGCCGCAACTCCACCAAGCCCACCTCGGTTCGGCAGGTCTTCGCCGCGATGACCCCCGAATGCCAAGAACTCTACAAGAGGGTCACAAGGTTCCGGTACATGTGGCGGCCGCAGCCTTTAGGCACCCATCTACCGGCGAAGCGGGATACACCGGCGAAACACGCCGAATGCCTGCTTCACCGGGCGGCCGGCGCGGCGGTCGGGATCCCGATGCGGTCGAAGGCCTGTGCCGCGGTGGGCACCGGAAGGAGGTACCCGCACGAGGGTTGTTCAAACCCGGTGGTCCGCCACCCCACCGCTCTAGGTCATCGGCGACTGGTCGGAGGCGCCGTGACAGCGCGCCTCTCGCCGTCTCAACGCGAAGGGGAGTCCATGAAGAGTGTGAAGATCGGCCTCGGCCTGTTAGCAGCGGCCAGCGCACTCGCGCTGACCGCGACCCCGGCCGCGAACGCGGCGCCCGCGCCGGGCGCGGCGCCGGCGGTCACGAGAACCGTCCCAGCCCTGGTCCCGACATCGGCGAAGCCGCCGGTCCGGTTGACCCCGTCCGGTGTTCACGCCAACGCCGACCAGGACGGCGCCTGCAACAGCCTCACCAACGGTGACGGCGACGCCTGCTTCTGGTTCAGCACGAACTTTGTGGGCAGCCTGGCTGACTACTTCACCAGCAAGCCCAGCCTGAACACCCTCACGTTCCTCACCCCGGGCCTGGGGCTAGGCCAGCCGGTCGGGAACTCCTCGGAGTCGGTGCTCAACGCCGACACCCGGCTCAGCGTGGTCGTGTTCACCGGCACCAACGGCACCGGCGCCGCCGGCCTGATCAACCCGCGGCAGTTCGGCAACTTCAACACCACCTTCGCCAACAACGTCGAGTCGTTCCAGTTCATGTAGCGGCAACGGCCGGTCCGCCGCCCCCGAGCCGGCGGACCGGCCACCCTGACCGGGAAGTGGTCGAGTGACGCAGCAGGTTCCCGCCCCGTCCGGCTCCGCCCGAGCGGGCCGGCGTGCCCGGCTCGCCGGCCGGTGGGCGCGGTGGCTGCTGGGTGCGGCCGCGACGGCGGTCGCGGCGGCCGCCGCCGGTGGGTGTGGCGGCCCGGCGGCGGTCACCCGGCCCGACCCGGACGGGGTGCCACTACTGTTGCGCAGCGCCGACCTGCGGCTGCCGCTGGACGACTTCTCCCTGTCGGTGGCCGAGGGGCAGCGGCTGGCCCGCGCGGGCCGCGCCTTGCTGAGCCAGTGCGTGCGCGGGTTCGGCTTCGACTACACCGCCCCGGACCCGGCGCCCACCGGCCCGGGCAGCTGGACCGAGCGCCGGTACGGGCTGACCGACCCGGCGCAGGCGGCCGGCGGCTACTGGGCGGCCGACCGGCTGACGGCGGCCAGGGCCGGCCGCCCGGCCAACACCGCGACGGCCGTCGAAGGTGGCCTGGTGACCGGGCGCGGCCCACAGGTGGTACGCGGCCGGCGGGTGCCGGCCGGTGGCTGCGCGGCGCAGGCGCGGCGCCGGTTGACCGCGGGCGACCCGGCCGGCACCGACCAGACGCTGGCCCAGCGGCTGGGCTCGGACACCTTCTTCGCGTCGCAGCAGGATCCGCGGGTGCGGGCGGTGTTCGGCCAGTGGTCGGCCTGCATGCGGGCGGCCGGCTACAGCTACGCCGGCCCGCTCGACCCGCCCAAGGACGCGCGGTTCCAGGGAGCCATCAGCACGACGGAGATCGCGACCGCGAAGGCGGACGTGGTGTGCAAGCGGCAAACCAACCTGGTCGGCGTCTGGTTCACGGTCGAGGCGGGCCAGCAACGGCCGTTGATCGAGGCGAACCGGGCCGCGCTGCGGCGTGCCCGGACGGCGTTTCAGGCCGAGCTCGCGGTCGCGACCGGAGTGGGTGTCTGACGTTGAGTTTTGCCGGAAACATACCGGTAAAGATAGTTCTTTCCCTATAAATACATCTATGCTAACTTCCACCCGGAGTAAGCACGAGTGGGCCAAAAGAGGGACCATCGTTCCTCCAAATAGCCCGCCGTGGTCACCTTCCGCCAGAGGAGGCCTTGAGCCCGTGGACGCCGAACAGCACCGCGAAGCCAGCGACACCCCAGAACGCACAGTCACCCGCCGCAACGCCCTGAAAGGTGCGGCGGCCCTGGCCACCGCCATGGGCACGCTCGAACTCGTCGGCAAGGGCGCCGTTCTGCCCGAGCGGGCGTACGCCGCCGGGGCGGCCGATGTCACCGCCGCCGCCCTGCCCGACATCCAGCACGACATCGGCGCCTTCATCGCGCCGGTGCAGAACCTGGGTGGCATCCCCATGTCGCTGCCGCCGGTCAACACGGTCTTCCTGACCGCGCGGCTGCTGCGCACGCCGAACCGCACCGACCAGGCCAACTTGACCAACGCGATGAACACGATCGAGGCCAACTACCCGTTCGCGGCCGGTGGCGTGATCACGTTCGTCTCGTACGGCCTGCCGTACTTCCGCCGGCTGCCCGCCTCGGTGGTGAACGCGGCGATCCCGAAGTTGCGGTCGAACACCGCCCGTTCGGTGCTGGAGGAGGCCGTCCCCAGCCCGACCGACGTCGGCCAGCCCGGCATCACCAAGCTGAACTTCAACGTGCCGGTCCGGATCGAGTCCAACGACCTGCTGTTCACGCTGCGCGGCGACAACCAGACGTTCGTCCAGGACGTGATCTCCTGGCTCGGCGGCAGCAACCGGCTGGTCGGGCGGCCGATCGCCTCGCCGGCGTTTGCCGGCCTGTTGCAGTTCACCTCCAGCCGGGCCATGTTCACCCAGCTCGGCATGCCGAAGTTCGTCGCCAACCAGGTCGGCCTGCCGTTCGCGCGGTTCATCCACCCGCAGACACCGATGTGGATGGGTTTCGCCGACCAGCAGGTGAACGCGTCCGGCCCCGCGGCGATCTGCACGTTCGCCGGCAACCCGTCGGCCCGGCTGACCACCGCGGCGGCCGGCGACTACTTCGACAACGGCAGCATCCAGCACCTGTCCCACGTCATCCTGGACATGCGCCAGTTCTTCGACCTGGACGCCAACAACGTCCCGGGTGAGGACGCGGTCTTCACCGAGCGGGTGCAGTACATGTTCCACTCGCCGGCGATCAACCCCGGCAACGCCGACCAGGTCACCAACTCCGGCGGCCCGGCGTTCCTGCCGAACGAGTTCCGCGGCGTG
>JBBWZH010000596.1:0-8611 GCA_039648995.1 Mycobacteriales bacterium | reverse complement strand
TCTGGGAGTGCCTCTACGTGATCGGCAGCCACTACGTCTGCGCCACGCACCTGTCCGCGTTCGACCGCGACCGCGCCCTGGCGCAGTGCCGCTACCTGATGAACACGGCCATCCCCGCGACGCAGGCGCGGCTGGGCGGCTACTTCCCGACCGTGGTCGGCGGCGACCTCAACCTGGCCGACCGCGGCAGCCCCAACAGCGCCGACTGCACGCCGGCCGGCTGGCTGCGCACCGGCGACGGCGGCGTCCAACACGTCCTGGCCACCCCCGACCACACGGTGGTGTCCGCCCGCCGGCTCGGCATGAGCTACACCGACCACCCGGCCCTGCTGGTCGAGCTGCGGCCGGTCGAGCCGCCGTCCGGCGGGCGCTGACGCTCCCGCCGCGTGCCGGGTGTCGGTGCGGGTAGACCCCGGCGCCCGAGAAATCCGGTCTCGGGTATTTCGGCCAGGGACGGGACCGCGCAGGATGTGTACGGCGAGTGTGTGTGGTTGTCCCGTCCGCGGTGGCCGTTCGGCCGGGGGTACGGATGTCACCGCCGACCCTGAGGGGATGTCATGACCCGGTCTTCCCGACGCGCGCTGTTGCTCGCCGCGTTGCCCGCTGTCCTGCTGCTGACCCCGCCGCTGGTCGTTCCCGCTATCGCCGGCCCGTCCGATCGGCCGGCCGCGGCGGACCGGCGGGATGTCGACCCGGCGCTGTACCAGTCGCTGCGGTGGCGCAACATCGGGCCGCGGTTGGGCGGCCGGTCGCTTGCCGTCGCGGGCAGCGTGGCCCGCCCGAACGAGTACTACTCCGGCGCCACCGGCGGCGGGCTGTGGAAGACCACCGACGCCGGCGGGGAGTGGTCGGCGGTGACCGACGGCAAGATCAGCAGCTCGTCGGTCGGCGCGGTGGCGGTCTGCCCGGCCGACCCGGCCACTGTCTACATCGGAACGGGCGAGACCGCCCTACGCGGCGGCGTGATCGCGGGTGACGGCGTCTACAAGACCACCGACGGCGGCGTCACGTGGGCGCACCTCGGGCTGGCCGACACGCAGACGATCGGCCGGATCCGGGTGGACCCGGCCGACTGCGACCGGGTCTACGTGGCTGCGCTGGGCCACACCTACGGCCCGAACACCCAGCGCGGGGTCTTCCGGTCGGGCAACGGCGGCCGGACGTGGCAGCGGGTGCTCTACCGCGACGACCGCACCGGTGCGGTCGACCTGGCGATGGACCCGGCGAACCCGCGGGTGCTGTACGCGACGCTGTGGGAGGCCTTCCGTACGCCGTGGAGCCTGTCCAGCGGCGGCGCGTCCAGCGGGATGTTCAAGTCCACCGACGGCGGCAGCACCTGGACCGAGCTGACCACCCGGCCCGGGCTGCCGGCCGGCCCGCTCGGCAAGATCGGCGTCAGCGTGGCCGGCGGCAACCCGAACCGGGTCTACGCGCTGGTCGAGGCGGCGGCCGGCGGCCTCTACCGGTCCGACGACGCCGGCGCCAGCTGGCGGCTGATCGACGACGATGCGGACATCCGGCAGCGGGCGTTCTACTTCGACGACGTGTTCGCCGACCCGGCGAACCCCGACCGCGTCTACATCGGCAATGTCGAGTTCTTCCGCTCCGACGACGCCGGCGCGACGTTCACCGCCGTGAGCACGCCGCACAGCGACAACCACGACCTGTGGATCGCACCGGACAACGACCAGCGGATGATCGAGAGCAACGACGGCGGCGCGAATGTGTCCGTCAACGGCGGCGGCACCTGGACCGCCCAGGACTACCCGACCGCCCAGATCTACCACGTGGTCACCACGAACGACGACCCGTACCTGGTCTGCGGTGAGCAGCAGGACCGCAACTCGCTGTGCGTCTCCAGCACCGGCGGCACCGACCGGTTCGGCATCGGGGGCGGCGAGTCCGGCCCGGTCGCCGTCGACCCAGCCGACTCGAACGTCTTCTACGCCGGCAACTACGACTGGTTCCTGTCCAGAGTGGACCGCAGCGGAGCCACCGCCATCGGCACCCGCAACATCAACCCGTGGCCGGACAACCCGATGGGCCACCCGGCGCGCGATCTCGCCAACCGGATGCAGTGGACGTTCCCGCTGGTCACCAACCCGGCCGAGCCGGGCGCGGTGTTCACCGGCTCGCAGTACGTGATGAAGTCGACGAACGGCGGGCAGAGCTGGCAGCGGATCAGCCCGGACCTGACCTACGCCGACCCGCGCACGCTGGGCGACTCCGGCGGCCCGATCACCAAGGACCAGACCAGCGTCGAGTACTACGCCGACGTGTTCGCCATCGCACCGTCGCAGGTGGACCCGAAGGTGATCTGGGCCGGCTCGGACGACGGGCTGGTCCACCTCACCACAACCGGCGGCGGGCACTGGTCGAACGTGACGCCGCGCGGCCTGCCGAAGTTCAGCCGGGTCGCCACGATCGACGCCGGGCATTCCGACCCGCGGACGGCGTACGTCGCCGCGCACCGCTACCAGCTCGACGACACCACGCCGATCGCGTACCGGACCCACGACGGCGGCCGGACCTGGACGAGGATCACCGATGGATTCGCCCGGGGCGACTTCCTCTGGTCGATCCGCGCGGACCCGGCCCGCCCGGGCCTGCTGTACGCGACCACCCAGCACGGCGTCTACGTCTCGTTCAACGACGGCGACCGGTGGCAGCCGCTGCGGCTGAACCTGCCGGACACCTCCGTGCAGGACCTGACCGTCAAGGGCGGCGACCTGGTGATCACGACGTTCGGCCGCGGCTTCTACGTCCTGGACGACGGCGCCACCCTGCTGCGCCGGCTCACCCCGCGGACCCGGCCCAGGGACACCGCCGACTTCCACCAGACAGTGCCGCCGGTCACCCCCATCACACCGGTCTCACCGCCGGCCGCGGTGATCCCGCCGACCACCCCGGCGCCGGACGCGGAGAACCCGGCCGCCGTCCTGCACGACCCGAACGACGTGGTGCGGTCGGTCAGCGGCAGCGTCGCGGTCAGCTACACGCTCAAGCAGGACGCCGGCACCGCCACCGCCACGTTCCTCGACCCCACCGGCCAGGTGGTCACCACGGTCGCGCTGCCGACCACGGCGGGAACCCGGACGGCGACCTGGAACCTGCGCTGGCCGAACGCGGCGAGCTTCCCCGGCCTGATCTACTGGGCCGGCAGCAACACCGGCCCCAGGGCCGACCTTGGCACCTACACCGTCCGGCTGACCGTGGACGGGCAAGCGCTGGGTCAATCGTTCCAGATCCTCAAGGACTCCCGGCTGACCCACGTCACCGACGCCGACATCCATGCCGAGTTCCTGCTCGACCTCGCCGTCCGCGACCGCACCACCGCCGCGAACACCGGCGTCACCGACATCCGCGCCTGCACCGCGCAGGTCGACGACCGGCTCGGGCGCACGACGGACCCGGCGGTCACCCGGGCCGGCACCACCCTGGACGCTGCGCTGTCCACAGTGGAGAACGAGCTGTACCAGACCAGGCTGCGCGCGGAGGAGGACCCACTCAACTTCCCGATCAAGCTCAACGACAAGATCGCCGCACTACACGGTGTGATCGAGAGCGCCGACGCCCGGCCGACACAGCAGACGTTCGACGTCTTCACCCTGCTGTCCGGGCAGCTGCAGACCCAGCTCGACACGCTGACCCACCTCGTCGGCACCGACGTGCCCACCGTCAACCAACTGCTGCAGGCCGCCGGCCTGCCCCCGATCAGCTGCGCCGCCGTGACCGGCTGAACCGTGCGTCCACCCCGCGGGTCGTGCCCCGCGGGGTGGACGTCCTCAGCGCGCGGTGTGGAGGGTGACGGCCTGTTCCGGACCTGCCGCCGCGGCCCGTCCAGCGCCGGCGCGGGCGGTGCCGCCGGTGACCGGGAGGCCGCCGCTGGGCACGTACATCGCCTGGTCCAGGACGCCGCCGGTGGGGGCGTTGGCGACCGCGACGACGGGGTAGGCCGGGCCGCCGGGCAGGACGGAGGTGGAGATGTAGTCGCCGAACATCCGCCCCTGGGTGGTGTTGGGCAGCCAGGACACCGTCATCGGGCCGGCTATCTGAGTGGCCGGGCTCCAGCTGGCGCCGCCGTTGGTCGAGGACACATACCCGACGGACAGTTGGCACGTCACGGCGGTGCAATTCGCGGTGGGGTAGAAGTAGTAGGTAAGGCCGATGCGGGCGGTCGACCCGGCGGTGCCGCGGTCGACACCGATCCCGGGCACGAAGTGGTCGGCGGTGCTGGTGGTCGGGTCGATCGGCACCCGGACCGGGGCCGCCCAGGTGGTCTCGCTGGTCGACCTGCTCAGGACGATGTCGTTGGCTGGGCAGCCGGTGCGGAACCGGCAGTCCTGGAAGACCAGGTAGACGGTGCCGGCCGCGTCCACCTCGGCCGAGGGCAGCGGCTCGTCCGCGCGGATCCCGCCGGCCGGGACGTGGCTGGTCGGGGTGGTCACCAGCACGCTGGACCGCCAGGTCGCGCCGCCGTCGATGGACCGGAACGAGCGGATCTGCCCGTTGCCGGCCAGGTACGGCATGATCACCGTCCCGTTCGGACGGACCACCGGCTGGCCGCCGAGCCCGCTGGCGGCATCGCCGGACGCGCGGGCCGGGCCCCACGTCAGCCCGCCGTCGGCCGAGGCGCGCAGCCGGATCGCGTTACCGGAACTGGTCATGTCGTACTCGGTGTAGCAGGTGCCGAAGAACGGGCTGGCCGCGGTGTTGTCGCAGGTGATCCAGTTCTTGTCCACCGAACCGGTGGTGGTCGTGATCGGGTTGCCCCAGCTCAGCCCACCGTCGGTGGACCGGCTGGTGACCACGCCGGCGGCGCTGCCGTTGGCGTTGATCGGCAGGGACGAGATCAGCCACACGTTGTGCCGGGCGTCGAAGGCCACCGACGCGTCGCTGACCGCGGCGAACGTGCCGCCGGCCACCGTCGTGATGTTCGGCAGGAACCCGGTCGTCCAGCTCGCGCCGGAGTCGGTCGAGGTGGCGAAGCCGATGTTCGCGCCGCCGCCGTTGGCGATCCGTCCCACCTGGAACGCCGACACGATCGTCGACCCGAACGTGAACGTGTCCGGCTCCACCTCCGAACGGTGCTGACTGGTCGCATTGCTGTACGGGTCGGCACTCACCCGCGTCAGAGCCACGTTCGCCGACGCCGGAACCGCCGCCACCAACACCAGACCCACGGCCACCGCCGGCGCCGCCACCACCGCATGAATACCGAGCCCGTACCCCTGACGGCCGAAGATGCGCACGGCTGCCCTCCTCTGACCAGACCGATGCCAACCCGGGCATCACCGCCGAGCGGGCAGAAACGCGGCTTACTGTCCACCGGCCGGTACAGTCCGTCAACGGTCGATCGCTGATCGCTGCTAGTCACGGGGTCGGCCCGTGGGCATCGCCAACGGCCTCATGCCCGCCAGCCTGTCAGTGGGCCGGAGATGGGGTTGGGTCTACGGCTGGTTGGCCAGTTCGACGACGTCGTCGACGAGCGTGTCGAGGTGGGCGAGGGGGGCGGTGACGCAGCTGGCGGCGATGATCTCGTCGGCCAGCGCGGACCGCAGCCGCGCCAGGGCGGTCTCGCGGGCGGCGTCTCCGGCCGGCGGCGGCAGCCGGTAGCGGCGGCGCAACGCGTCGGTGGTGGCGAGCAGCCGGGCGGTGGCGGCGGGGTGCTCGGCGGCCAGCAGGCCGGCGAGCGTCTCCAGCGAGATGGCCAGATCCTCGCGGTCGCCGATGTCGCGGCGCAGTTCCAGGGCCGCGGCGACCAGCCGGCGCGCCTCGGCCGCGTCGCCGTCGCCGTGCGCGGCCTCGCCGAGCTGATGCAGCGCCATCGCCTGGCCGAAGACATCGCCCAGGGTGCGGCTGAGGGTCATCGCCTCGGTCAGCCGGGTCCGCGCGCCGGCGGTGTCGCCCCGGATCAGCAGGATCTCGCCGAGGCAGAGCAGCCCGAGCATGACGCCGCGGGTGTTGCCGTGCCGCTGGTCCAGCTCCAGGCACCGGGTGGCGTGCTCGCTGGCCCCGTCGATGTCCCCGCCGCGCACCGCGACCTTGGCGAGGTTGCCGTGCGCGATCGCCATCCCGAGCGGAGCGTCCAGCCCGCGCCAGATCGCCAGGCTGTCGGCGAAGTAGCCGCCGGCGGCCCGGTAGTCGCCGGCGGCGAGCGCGGCGATGCCGAGCGCGTTGCGGGCCTGCGCGGCGGTCGGGTCGTCGCCGGCGCCGCGGGCCAGCAGCCAGCTCTCGCTGGCCAGCGCGGTCGCGGTCTCGTGCTCGTCCTGCGCGCCGGCGAGCACCGCCGCCGCGTGCAGCACCCGGGCCCGGGTCGGGTCCGGCAGCGGGTGGGCCGCGGTGAGCAGCCGGCCCAGCCACTCCCGGCCCTCCCCCAGGTGGCTGCCGGCGCGCCAGAACCGCCACAGGCCCAGCCCGATCCGGGCGGCGGTGCGGGGGTCGGCGTGGTCGAGCGCCCAGCCGAACGCGCCGCGCAGGTTCTGGTACTCCAGCTCGACCCGGCCGGCGCAACGGGCCTGCTCCGGCCCGGTGAGATCCCTCTCGGCCCGCTCGGCGACGGCGGCGTAGTGCTCGGCGTGCCGGCGCCGCGCCGCGTCCGCCTGCCCGCCGCTGGCCAGCTGATCCAGCGCGTAGGACCGGATCGTGTGCAGCATCGTGTAGCGGTCGCCGTCGCCGTCCGGCGGCTCGGCCCGCAGCAGGCTCCGGTCGGCGAGCCGCCGCAGCCGCCGGGCCAGCTCCGGGTCGGTGCCGCCGACCCCGGTGACCGCGCCCGCCGCGTCGACGCGGCATCCGCCGGCGAACACGCCCAGCCGGGTGAACAGGTCGCGGTCGGGCGGATCGAGCAGCGCGAAGCTCCAGTCGATCGTCCCGCGCAACGTCCGCTGCCGGGCCGGCAGGTCGCGCGGGCCGGCGCCGGGCAGGTCCAGCCGGCCGCGGAGCTGCCCGACCATCTCGGCCGGGGACAGCGCGTCGGTGTGCGCCGCGGCGAGCTCGATCGCCAGCGGCAGGCCGTCCAACCGCCGGCACAGCTCGATCACGCTGCCGAGGTTGTCCGGGGTGATCGTGAAGTCGTAGGCCGCGGCCCGGGCCCGGGCGTCGAACAGCGCGAGCGCCGGCGAACCGGCCAAGGCGGCCGCGACACCGGCCGTCCCGCTCGCCGGCACGACCGCGTCCGGCAGCGGCAGCGGCGGCACGGCGTAGACCTGCTCGCCGTAGAGGCCCAGCCGTTCGCGGCTGGACAGCAGCACGCTGACCCCGGGGGCCGCCGCGAGCAGCTCGCTGACCAGCGGCGCCGCCGACTGCACCTGCTCGAAGTTGTCCAGGACCAGCAGCGTCGACTGTTCCGCCAGCTGCTCGCCGACCGTGTCAGCCAGCGGCTGACCGGGCACCTCGGCCAGTTCCAGGGCGGCGGCGAGCGCGGCGACGACCAGGGCCGGGCTGTTCGCCTCGGCCAGCGGAACGAACACCACCCCGTCGTCGAACCGCTCGGCGACGGCGGCGCCGACAGCCAGCGACAGCCGGGTCTTGCCGATCCCGCCCGCGCCGACCAGCGTGACCAGGCGCCCGGCGGCGAGCAGCCCGGCGACCTGCGCGGTCTCCTGCTGGCGGCCGACGAGCTCGGTCAGCGGCACCGGCAGCCGCCGGCGCGGCCGGGCGGAACGGGCCAGCACGTCGGCGGCCACCGTCCACGCGTTGCTGCCGTGGCGGGCCAGCCCACCACGGGACCGCAGCCGGTCCAGTTCCCGTTCGACCCGCGCCGGCAGCCCGCCGCCGCGACCGGTCAACCAGTCGACGAGCGCCGGGCTCGGCTCACCGGGCAGCGTCGTCCGCAGCCAGATACGCACCGCGGCCGCCGACCAGGCCAGCAGCTCGACGCTGCCGAGCACGGGCAGGTCCGCCCCGTCCGGCGGGCCGGCGGCACCGTCGGTGGCCGCGTACACCAGCCCCACCGGACCGCGGCCGGCCGCCTCGGCGACCACCCGCCGCACGGCGTCCGGCAACACCCCGCCGGCCGGCCGGTCGACCAGGACGAGCAGGGCCGACCCGCCGGCGACCGGCACGGCAGCGGCCCCGGCCCCGCCGGACTCCGCCGCCCCCGGCCCGGACGAACCCGGCCCCGCCACACCCGGCCCGGGTTCGTCCGGCCCCGCCGCATCCGCCGCCGCCGCCCCCGGCCCTGCCGCGCCCGGCCCAGGTTCGCCCGGCCCCGCCTCGCCCGGCGCCGGTTCACCGGCTTCCGGCAGGGACGCGTCGAGCACGGTGAAGCCGCGCAGTCGGGCCGCGCGGGCCGCCATGTCGAGGAACCGGGTGTGGCCGGCGCCGGGCTCGCCGACCACGCGGAGCGCGCCGAGCGGCTCGGCGGTCAGCCGGGTGAGGAACTCGTGCACGGCGGCGAGCTGGGTGTCCCGTTCGAGCAGCCGGGACGAGCCGGCCGGGCGCTCGCTCTCCGCGTCGTCGGCGACGGCACACGCCCGCCCGCGGTGCTTGGCCAGGTAGTTGCGCCGGTCGGCGCAGCCGAGCAGGCCGGTGACGTCGGTCCCGTCCTCGGGGAACACCGCCACGCCGAGGCTGACCGACACCCGCAGCGGCGGGTCGCCGGCGAACTCGG
>JBBWZH010000595.1:0-3107 GCA_039648995.1 Mycobacteriales bacterium | reverse complement strand
GGCAGCGCCGGGGCGGCGTTCTGCGTCGGCCAGCACCCGCGGGCGATCGACCACTACCGGCGCGCGGCGGAGCTGAGCCGGTCCGGCGGCTGGCCGCAGGCCGAGGGCGCCGCGCTCGGCAACCTCGGCATGGTGCTGTGGACGGTCGGCCGGCTGCCGGACGCGGCCGAGGTGTACCGCCAGAGCCTGGCGCTGGACCGCGAGCGCGGCGACCTGCGCGGCCAGCTCGCCGGGCTGTCGAACCTCGGCATCGTGTCGTGGGAGCTTGGCCAGTTGGAGTCGGCGCTGGCGTGCCACCAGACGGTGGCACGGCTCAGCACGGATGCCGCGCAGCCGGTGCACGAGGCGCTGGCGCTGCTGAACCTCGCCCTCGCCTACCGCGACCTTGGCCGGTTCGCGGACGGGCTGACCGCGCTCGGCCGATCTCTGCCGGTGCTCCGCGAGCACGGCGACCAGGCCGCCGAGAGCTTCGCGCTGGACACGCTGGCCGGTATCGAGCGCGAGCAGGGCCGGCTGGCTGAGGCCGTCGAGCACGCGCGGGACGCCCTCACGCTCGCCGAGAAGGCCGGCGACCAGCGGGCCGAGGTGGACGCGCGGAACACGCTGGGCTCCATCCGCCGGCTGCTCGGCCGGCTCGACCGGGCCGGCGCCGAGCACCGGGCCGCGCTGCTCGCGGCGCGCGCCATCGACTACCGCCGGGGCGAGGTGGAGGCGCTGCTCGGCCTGGCCGCGCAGGCCGCCGCCGGCGCCGTCGGGGCCGGAGTGGCGGCCGGGTTGGACGAGGCCGCCCGGTACGGCACCGAGGCGCTGACCGTCGCCGGCCGGGTCGGCTTCGCCGTGCTCGAAGGCGACTCGTGCGCGCTGCTGGCCGACGTCGAGCGCCGCCGTGACCACCCCGAGCGGGCCGACGACTACGCCCGGCGGGCCGCCGGGTCCCGGCAGCGGACCGGCCACCGCCCCGGCCCAGGCCGGCAGACCCCCGCGCCACCGGCCGAGCGCAGCCACCAGCGGTAGCCCTCGCGGACTCCCCGGCGAGCCGGATGGTTCCAGCCGGGCGTCAGCCGTGTTTCAGCGCCGGCTGGCACCGTCTGTAGTCGGTCCGGGCTGGTGGGCGGGAGCACCCACCGGCCGGCCGCGCCGCCGCACCCTGTCGGAAGCCGCGGCGCGCGAGCCGGGTGGGGATCCGGCCACCCGGAACCGGCCCCCCACCCGGTGCCCGGCCGCTCGGCCGCCTACCTCGGACCGGGCGGCCGGGCGCGGCCCGGGTTCGTCCGGGTCAGCCGGTGCCGGCGCGGTAGGCCTGCTGCGTGATCGTGCCGCCGTCGCAGACCATGCCGAGCGACCAGGCCACCGTCAGCGCGTCGTGCTCGTCCGGCGGGATCACCCGCAGCCGGCTCGGGGTCGGCTCGCACTGCCCGGTCTGTGCCGGGTCCCGCGTGCTCGTGACGACCGTCCAGTGCAACCGGGACGAGGCGGCCGCCATCGGTGCCAGCGTGATCAGCGCCGGCCCCGCGGTGGGGTCGCGGACCTGCCGTGTCGGCACCAGTCGGCCCTTGGCGTCCACCAGTTGGACGCCGCCGTAGCCGTCGATCCGACAGGTCCGGCCGCCGCGGTTGGTCAGCCTGAGCGTGGCGTACCGCTGGCCGGCGGCGGCGTCCAGGCCGCGCAGCGACCCGGCCAGTTGGGCGGTGTGGCAGCGGTCCGGCCCGGCCGGCGTGCTCGCACCGCCACCCGACCCGGGCCCGGAGCCCGTCGGCATCGGCGTCGGCTCAGCCGAGACCGGCCCGGACGGGCCCGGCGCGGTCGTGCCACCCGGCGCGGTCGTGCCACCCGGGCCACCCGGGCTGCCCGGTGCCGCGGCCGTGCCGCCGTTGCCGGAGCCGCAGCCGGCCAGCGCCAGCAGCAGCGCCGCGGTGCCGGCCAGCCGCACGCCGACCCTGCCTACCTCGATCATCGTCGAGCCCCTTCCGCCCCGGGACGCCGGTGGAACAGTGACCTGTTCTGTTCCTACCCGGCTCGGGCGGCCGGAACGGTCCGCGGTGGCCTGGGTCGTCCGGCTTCGGTCGGACAGCTCGACCCGGCTATTTATCACCCGGACCGGAACCCGTTCGGGTGTATTGCCATTTCTTGACCGAATCTCGGCACAAGTTTGGGCGACATTTCGGATGAGTATGCGTAACAGTTCGCCCATCTGTCCGCCTCATGAGGGCGGATCCCTCTGGGAGGTGCCATGAGACCTCGTTCTCCCATCGCCGCGGTGGGTGTCGCCGCGCTCGCTGTGGTCGGGTGGGTCGGCTTCGCGCCGGGGTCGGCCGGCGCCGCCGGCCAGGCCGCGGCGGCCCGACCCGTCGCGCACGTCGCCCACTCGGTCTGCCAGCAGTCGATCGGCCACACCCCTGGCCTGGCCGCCTGCGCCGCGATCCGGTTGGACGGCGCCACCCCGGCGTCGATGGTCAACGCCGCCGCCTCGGCCCTCGCGGTTGCCGGCCTGGGCCCGGCCGACCTGCAGTCGGCGTACAAGCTGCCGTCGGCCACCGCCGGCTCCGGCCAGACGATCGCGATCGTGGACGCCTTCGACGACCCGAACGCCGAGAGTGACCTGGCCACGTACCGCAGCAACTTCGGGCTGCCGGCCTGTACCACCGCCAACGGCTGCTTCCGCAAGGTCAACCAGAACGGCGCGGCCTCCCCGCTCCCGGCCTCCGATGTCGGCTGGGCCGAGGAGATCTCGCTGGACATCGACATGGTGTCCGCGGTCTGCCCGAACTGCCATATCCTGCTGGTCGAGGGCACCGACAACTCGTTCGCGAACCTGGGTGCCGCGGTGAACCGCGCGGCCACGCTGCGGGCGAACGCGATCAGCAACAGCTACGGCGGCAGCGACGCGTCCGACGCCGCGAACGGCGCCTTCTACAACCACCCGGGCATCGCGGTGACCGCGTCCTCCGGTGACGGCGGCTTCGCGGTGGAGTACCCGGCCTCCTCGCAGTTCGTGGTCGCGGTCGGTGGCACCTCGCTGACCCGCAACACCAGCGCCCGCGGTTGGGGCGAGACCGCGTGGTCCGGCGCGGGCAGCGGCTGCTCCCGGTTCAACACCGCGATCCCGA
>JBBWZH010000572.1:0-13548 GCA_039648995.1 Mycobacteriales bacterium | reverse complement strand
TATGACCGCTTGATCTCCTCGGCAGTCGCGTCACGCCGTACGCCGAGCACAGCGTAGTAATCGGTGGCCACGACACCCACTTCCGCGTTCCTGGCACTCTTAGTGCGGGAGTGCCAAGTGTACGGCGACAGGCGCGGCCGCACCTCGCCCCGGGGGCCGGTGCGTCGTGCTGAGATCCTGACGGCGCTCCGGAGGGTGGCCCGGCACCGGCCGCGGCCGGCCAGCGGTGCAAGCATGCCCGGCCGGCGACCGGCTTGCCAAGGATTCGGCCGGTTCCGGTTCGCCGGCGGCCGGGACCACTGCCGCCGTCACCCGGATGGACCTATCCTGCGGCGATGACGGAGCCGAAGCCCGGTGCCGAGGACGCGCGCCCGCCGGCCGACCCGACCGCGGACTCCTGGCCGTCCGCGCCCGCCGGCGAGCCCGACGCCGTCGACGGCTCCCGGCCGCTCGACCCGCCACCCACGCCCGCACAGCCGGCGGTCAGCACGGGCCACATCGACGCCCCGCCGTGGCCGCCGGTCGCCTCCCCGCCAGCGGCCGCGGCGGCCGACCCCGTGACCGGGACGCCGGGTGCGGCCCAGTCCGGGGATCCGCCCGGACCACAGGCGGCCGGCGCGGGCGCCACCGACGGGCCGCCGGGGGGAGCGACCGGCGCCTCGCCCTGGGCCGCGCCCGAGCCGCCGACCGAGCGGGCGGGCCCCGCCGACGCGCCGGGCGTGCCGCCTGCGTACGAGTCGCCGGCCGGCTCCTCCGGCCCACCTGGCTACGAGCCGGCGGGTGATGGGGCGGTGGGGTACGCGGCGCCGGTGCCGTGGCGGGCGGGCCCGGACGACACGACCTGGGCGCTGCTCGCGCACCTGTCGTTCTTCGCGTTCGGGGTGATCGCGCCGCTGGCGATCATGCTGACCCGGGGGAAGCGGAGCAAGTTCGTCCGCGATCAAGCCGTCGAGGCGCTGAACCTGCACATCTCGATCGGAATCCTGGCCGTCGTCTGCCTCGCGCTGTTCTTCCTGATCATCCCGCTCATCGTGCTGGCGGTCGCGCTGCTCGCCGGCGCGGTGCTGGCGGTCGTGGGCTCGATCGCGGCCAGCCGGGGCGAGGCGTACCGGTACCCGTGGAACATCCGCCTGGTGCGGTAGCGGACGGCTCAGCCCTGGGCGAGCAGTTGGCCGATGTACCGGGCGACCGCGGCGACCGCGGTCATGCTGGCCGCGTAGTCCATCCGGGTCGGCCCGAGTACGCCCAGCCCGCCGAGCGCGGTGTGGCCGGCGCCGTAGCCGACCGAGACCACCGAGGTGGCGCGCAGGCCCTCGTGCGCGTTCTCCCCGCCGATGCGGACCATCACCCGGCTCGGGCTCTCCACCTCGCCGAGCAGCCGCAGCAGCACAACGTGTTCCTCCAGCGCCTCCAGCACCGGCCGGATCGTGCCCGGGAAGTCGAGCGCGCTGCGGGTGAGGTTCGCGGTGCCGCCGAGCACGACCCGCTCGTCCGGCCGCTCGATCAGCGTCTCCAGCAGCACGCCGGCGAGCGTGGACACGACCGGGCGCAGCCGCGGGGCGACCGTCTCCGGCAGCTCGCCGATGATGTCGGGCGCCTCGGCCAGCCGGCGATCGCGCAGCCGGGCGTTCAGCGTGGTGCGCAGCTCGGCGACGGTCTCCTCGGTGACCGCGCCGGGCAGCTCGACCACCCGCTGCTCGACCCGGCCGGTGTCGGTGATCAGCACCAGCATCAGCCGGGTCGGGGCCAGGTGCACGATCTCCAGGTGCCGCACAGCGCTGCGGGCCAGCGACGGGTATTGCACCACGGCCACGTGCTGGGTGAGCTGGGCCAGCAGCCGGACCGTGCGGTGCAGCACGTCGTCCAGATCGACCGCGCCCTCCAGGAAGCTGGAGATGGCCCGCCGCTCGGCCGTCGACAGCGGCTTGAGCGAGGCGAGCCGGTCGACGAACAGCCGGTAGCCCTTGTCGGTCGGCACCCGGCCGGCGCTGGTGTGCGGCTGGGCGATGTAGCCCTCTTCCTCCAGCACGGCCATGTCGTTGCGGATAGTCGCCGGCGAGACGCCCAGGTTGTGCCGCTCGGCCAGCGCCTTGCTACCGACCGGCTCGTTGGTGGCGATGAAATCCTCGACCACGGCCCGGAGGACTTCGAGCTTCCGGTCCTCGGTCATCCGGCCACCCTCCGCGCTGCTGGCACTCATCGTGCGAGAGTGCCAAGTGTACGTCTCGGGCGATCCCGGCGGCAGGGCGCGACGGCCGGTCGACGATGACACTCCGATCGCGTACGGCAATGAAATGTCACGGTGAGTAGCTAGTGGGCGGGCGGGCTGCGTCGCAAGGCTGACCGGTGCCGGCACGACCGGGGCGGCGGACCGCCCGCATCTCCGCTGCGCGTCCGTCCACGGTTACCCTCTGCGGTGTCTAGACCGGTGCGCGACGAGGGGTTGACGTGATCTTCAAGGCGGTACGCGACGGGCGACCGTACCCGGAGCACGGACTGTCCACTCGGGACTGGGCCAAAATCCCGCCGCGGCAGGTCCGGCTGGACGAACTCGTGACGACCAAGCGCGAGCTCGCGCTGGACCGGCTGCTGGACGAGGATTCCACGTTCTACGGGGACTTGTTCCCGCACGCCGTGCAGTGGCAGGGCGACCTCTACCTCGAAGACGGGCTGCACCGCGCGCTGCGAGCCGCCCTGCAACAGCGCAACAACCTCCACGTGCGGGTACTGAACCTCGACGAGCAGCCGGATGGCGACGGAGAGTTCTTCTCCGAGTACAACTAGCCGACCGCTACGGCGACGCACCGTCGCCGCCGCCGTACCGGCAGTTCCAAAGAGGACTGACGGGACCGGGCATGCCATGCTCACGCGGATTTCCATGAGCCGACGCCTTGAACCCGACTTCCTCGCCCTCGTCTCCGAGCACGAAGAGACGCTGCTGCGCGCCGCCCGGCTGCTGACCGGCGACTGGGAACGGGCCGAGCTCCTGCTGCAGGACACGCTCGCCTGGGCGCACGCCGGCTGGGAAGCACTGTCCGTCGACGAGGTCGCGGCGCTGCGGATCCAGCAACGCCTGATCGCCAACTACCTCGCCGGCCAACCGGGCGCACCGGCCATCGGCGACCCCGCCACCGGGCCGGAGCCGGCCGCCGAGATCGACGTCGTCCGAACCGACCGGATCGACCGGACCGACCTGGACAGGCCCACGACAGCCGGCCGGCCGCGTTCGGCGAGCGGGCCGGAGCCGACCGGCCGCCCCGGGCGGTCCGGCGCCGGGCCGGCCCGGGCCGGTGCCGGGCCGGGCGGAGCCGGGTCGGGCGGGGCCGGGCGGACTGGGGCCGGGGCAGCCGGGGCCGGGCCGGATGATGCCGGACGGCCTGGGGCCGGGGCAGTAGGGGTCTCTGCTGCCGGGCCGGGCCGCGCCGGGCGGTCCGGTGCGGGGGCAGCCGGGGCCGGGCGGTCTGGCGCCGGGGCAGCCGGGGCCGGGCGGGGTGGGGCCGCCGGGGGGCGGCCCGCGCTGGTGGACGGGCTGGCCGAGCTGTCGGCCGAGGACCGTGCGGTTGTCGTCTCGCGCTACTACGTTGGTCTGTCCACGACCGAGATCGGTGAGATCCTGGGGGTCGACGCCGATGAGGTCGCCGAGGTGGCGGCACGCGCGTACGCGACATTGCGGCGGGGGCAGTAAGTTCCGGGCGACCGTCCCAGGTGGACGGTCAGGCCGGGTGCTGGGGCTGGGGGGCCGATGATCGACACGCACTGGTTCCGGGACCAGGTGGACGCCGAGCTGGGCGAGACGCCCGGGTCGGCCGCCGACCGCCTGCAGGCGGTCGCCGCCCGGGTGGGCGGCCCGACGCGGCGCCGGATCGCCGAGCTGTCCGCGGCCGGTTCCGTCGTACTGGTGACCCTCGTGGTGATCCTGCTGACCGTCACGCTCGGCCCCGGCCGGAGCCTCCTCGGCGGCAACTTCCCCGACCTGCCGCCGGATCCGTCCACCGCGGACAGCCCGCTGCCGAACCTGCCACCGGTGACCGCGCCGGCCGGCCTGCCCAACCTGCCGGCGACCGACGGCGCGGGCGATCCGGTCGCGACCAGCGAGCTCGGCGATCGGCCGACCGGCCTGCCGGGCCTCGGCGGCAGCCCGCTGTACCCGGTCCCCGGCGGCGGCCCGAGCACCGGCGTCGGCACCGGCACGACGCCGCCGGCCAGCGCCGGCCCGACGACGACCACCCGCCCCGGCACCACCACGCCGCCGCGCACCACCACCCCGGTCCCGACGACAACCCCGCCACCGCCGACCACGACCCCACCACCGACCACGACCGAGCCGCCGCCACCACCGACCACGACGGAGCCGCCCCCGGTGACAACCTGACCCGGGCTCAGTCGGCGAGGTCGCGAACCACCGCGTCGGCGAGGAGGCGACCACGGAGGGTGAGCACCGCGCGGCCCTCGCCGTGCGACTGGCGGTCCAGCAGGCCGTAGGTGACCGCGCCGGCGGCGGCGTCCCGGCCGCGGACCGTCAGGTCGCCGAGCGGCAGGCCCTCGCGAAGCCGCAACCCGAGCAGCAGCCGCTCCAGCCGGCGGGCGCGCTCGTCCAGCACCTCCCGGCCGTGCACCGGGCTGCCGCCCGCGTGCAGCCGCGCCGCATACGACGCCGGGTGCTTCACGTTCCACCAGCGGACGCCGCCGACATGGCTGTGCGCGCCGGGGCCGATGCCCCACCAGTCGCCGCCGGTCCAGTAGAGCCGGTTGTGCCGGGACCGGGCCGCCATACCGCGGGACCAGTTCGACACCTCGTACCAGGCGTAGCCGGCCCGGGCCAGCGTCTCGTCCGCCTGCGTGTAGCGGTCGGCGAGCAGGTCGTCGTCCGGCTCGGGCACCTCGCCGCGGGCGACCCGGCGGGCCAGCGCGGTGCCCTCCTCGACGATCAGCGAGTAGGCCGAGACGTGGTCCGGAGCGGCGGCGATGGCCGCGTTCAGCGAGGCCTGCCAGTCGGCCTCGGTCTCCCCCGGGGTGCCGTAGATCAGGTCGAGGTTGACGTGGTCGAAGCCGGCGCGCCGGGCGTCGGCGACCGCGGCGGTGGCCCGGCCAGGGGTGTGCGTGCGGTCGAGCACCGCGAGTACGTGCGGCCGGATCGACTGCATGCCCAGCGACACGCGGGTGAAGCCGGCGTCGCGCAGCCGGCTCAGGTAGGCGGCGGTGACCGACTCGGGGTTGGCCTCGGTGGTGATCTCGGCGCCCGGGGCGAGCCCGAACAGGTCGTCGATCTCGCGCAGCAGCACGGTCAGGTGCGAGGCGGGGAGCAGGGTCGGGGTGCCGCCGCCGAAGAACACGGTGTCGACCGGGGGGCGCTGGCTGCCCAGCCGCAGCTGGGCCAACCGCAGCTCCAGCATGGCAGTGTCCACATAGGACGCTCGGGAGACCGCGTCCGGCCCGCTGCCGAGCTCCTCGGCCGTGTAGGTGTTGAAGTCGCAGTAGCCGCACCGGGTCGCGCAGAACGGCACGTGCACGTAGATCCCGAACGGCCGCCGGCCGAGGGTACGCAGCGCGGTCGGGGGCAACGCTCCGTCCCGGGGCGCCGGTTGGCCGTCCGGCAGGGTCGAAGGCACAACGTGCAGTGTTCCACTGGGCACGCCCCGGCGCCGGGACGCGCCCTGGGGTGATACTGCCGGGACGAATCCTCAAGGAGGTTCCGTGACCGGACTCGTCCGCTACGCCGTCGACCGCGGCGTCGCGACGCTCACCCTCGACTCGCCGCACAACCGCAACGCGCTGTCACCCCAGCTGATGGCCGAGCTCGCGGCCGGGCTGCGGTCGGCCGTGGCGGACGGGTCGGTGCGGGCGGTGGTGCTGGCGTCGGCGGACCGGGTTTTCTGCTCCGGCATGGACCTCAAGGCCACCGCGGCCGGCGGCGCCGGGAATCTGCCGGTGACCGCGTTCCCGGACCTGCTCGCCGCGATCCTGGACGCGCCGAAGCCGGTCGTCGCCCGGGTCGCCGGGCCGGCCCGGGCCGGCGGCATCGGCCTGATCGCCGCTTGCGACCTCGCGGTGGCGGCCCGGTCGGCGACGTTCGCGTTCAGCGAGGTCCGGATCGGCGTGGTCCCCGCGGTGATCTCAGTCACCGTCCTGCCGCGCCTCCTGCCGGCAGCCGCCCGCGAGCTCTTCCTCACCGGCGAGGTCTTCGACGGCGCCCGCGCCGCGGCTGTCGGCCTGGTCAACTCCGCCGTGGCCGACGACGAACTCGACGCCGAACTGACCCGCTACCTCGGCCTGCTCGTCCAGGGCGCGCCCGGTGCGCTGGCCGCCACCAAGGCGCTGCTCCGCAACCCGCCGACCGGCCCGGTCAGCGACCAACTCACCGCGATGGCCGAACTCTCGGCACACCACTTCGCCAGCGCCGAGGGGCGGGAGGGCATGGCCGCTTTCGCCGCCAAGCGCCGCCCCGCCTGGGCCCCCACCGACTAGCTCCCCCGGGTGCCGGCCGGGGTGGGCCGCCCGCACCGTCAGGGGCGCAGGCCGATGAGCAGGTCGGCCGGACGGAGCCGGATCGGAAAGGGCTTGTCGACCACAAACTCGGCATCGCCGACCGCCTGAGCGACCTCCGCGTACCCGTCGGGGCCAAGTTCGAACGCCACCACTGACGGCTTGTCCGGATCCGGATCGATGATCCAGTACGCCGGAATGCCGTGCCGCTGGTAGGCCGCCATCTTCAGGTTCAGGTCGATGAGGGCGGTGCTCGGCGACCGGATCTCGACGGCCAGCAGCGGCGCCGTCGGCAGGTTCTTCGGGGTGAGGTCGGTGAAGCGAGCGACGATCACGTCCGGCTGGAACTCGACCATCTTCGAGAACCGGACCGCGAACGGTGCGACAACGACCCGCATGTCCGCGGGCCGGGCGCCTTCGAGTGCCTGCCACAGCCGGGCGCCCGCATCCTGATGGCCCCAGCCCGGCGCCGGGGTCACGAGCAGCGCCCCGTCGAGCAGTTCGTACCGGTGCCCGTCGTCCGGTGTCGACTCCAGGTCATCCACGGTGAAGGGGCGACCGAACGGCTCGGTCTCGACATCGGCCATGACTGCCATGATTCCTCCTCAGCTCCCACCGACCAAGCCTGGCATGATCGCGACTTCGCCCGTCGGCGTCATCCACAGGCGTCACGGCGCGCGGCTGCGGCCGGTGCTCCGTAGGCTGCGGGGGTGCTCGCTGCCTACGCCACCGCGCCGAACATGTCCGACCCGCTGGCCGCGCTCGCCGTGGGTGACCGGCCCGAGCCGGCGGTGCCGCCCGGGTGGACGACCGTCCGCGTGCTCGCCGCGTCGCTGAACCACCACGATCTGTGGACGCTGCGCGGGGTCGGCATCTCGGCGGACCGCTTCCCGATGATCCTGGGCTGCGACGCGGTCGGCGTGGACGAGGACGGCACCGAGGTCGTCGTCTACGGCGTGGTCGGCGACCCGGACTGGCCCGGCGACGAGTCGGCCGACCCGGCGCGGACGCTGCTGTCGGAGCGCCACCAGGGGACATTCGCCGAGCGGGTGGCGGTGCCGCGGCGGAACCTGCTGGCCAAGCCGGCCGAGCTGAGCACCGTGCAGGCGGCGAGCCTGGGCACCGCGTGGCTGACCGCGTACCGGATGCTGTTCGTCCGGTCCGGGCTGCGGCCGGGCGACACGGTGCTGGTGCAGGGCAGCACCGGCGGGGTGGCCAGCGCGCTGATCGCGCTGGGCCGGGCGGCCGGCTACCGGGTCTGGGTGACCGGCCGGTCGGAACCGAAGCGGGTCGCCGCGGTCGAACTCGGCGCGCACCAGGCGTTCGAGGCCGGCGCCCGGCTGCCGGGCCGGGTGGACGCCGTGATGGAGACCGTCGGCGAGGCCACCTGGGCGCACTCGCTGCGCGCGGTCCGCCCCGGCGGCACGATCGTGATCTCCGGCGCTACCACCGGGCCCAACCCGCCGGCCGAGCTGAGCCGGGTGTTCTTCCGCGAGGTTTCCGTCGTCGGCTCGACCATGGGCACCCGCGCGGACCTCACCTCCCTGCTGTCCTTCCTCGTCGTCACCGGCGTCCGGCCGGCCATCGACTCGACGCTGCCGCTCGACAAGGCCGCCGACGGCATCGCCAGGCTCGCCGCCGGCGACGTCACCGGCAAGATCGTCTTCACCGTGGCCGGTTAGCGGCCGCTACCCCGTCGCGGCGGCCTCGCGCCGGCCCGCCTCGAGCGCGGCGGCCTCGATCCGACCGCGGTATTCGGCCCACTGCTCGGCGGAGCGCTGCGGCACGTTCGAATCGCCGGGCCGCTGACCGGCCGTGCCATCGATCAGCTCACGCAGGATGTCGGCATGGCCGGCATGGCGCGCGGTCTCCACACACATGTGCACGAGGATCTGGTGCAGCGTTACCTGGCGGCGCTCGGCCGGCCACCAGGGCACCGCACCCACGGCGTCCAGCGGCAGTTCCTCGATGGTGGCATCGGCGTGCGCCGCCGAGAACTCGTGCAGCTCGATGATCTGCGCCCGGGTCTCGTCCGCGGTCGCCCACATGTCCGCATCAGCCTCGGCATCGTCGGCCAGCCACGGCAGGTCGCGACCGCTGGGACGGCCGAACGTCTCGCTGAAATATCCCAGCTCGACGCTCGCCACGTGCTTGACCAGGCCGAGCAGGCTCGTCCCGGTCGGGGTCAGCGGCCGGTGCGCGTCGTACTCACCCACTCCGTCGAGCTTTGACAGCAGGCCGGCGCGGGTGGCGCGCAGGTAGCGCAGCAGGGTCGCTTTGTCGTCCACACCGGGCATGATGCCCCACGCCGAACCGGCACTACAGCCAGGTCAGCCCTGGCCAGCGTGCCCCTCGTCTTCTGCTGCCAGGCCGGCGTCCTGGCTTGCGGTGTGCCGGCGGAGCAGGTTGGCCCGGGCGGCCTCGTCAGCCGGGCCGGCGCGGGCGGCCAGGTGCCCGGCGAGGACCTCGCGGTGCTCCGGGGCCTTGTTGCCGCCGTACTTGAACTTGGCCCGGACGCTGGTGATGGTCAGCTCCAGGCCGCGGATGCTGGGTAGCCGGCGACGGTAGTGATCATGCTCCAGGTCCGGCGGCAGGTAGCCTCCGGCCGGCTCGAAGTACTTCAGCTGGACGCGCAGGATCTCCAGCGTCTCGGCCGGGTCGGTGACCCGCACGTCGCAGCTGAGCTGAACGGTGGCGTAGTAGGAGGTGGGGATGCCCAGCTCGGGCGGGGTGCCGGGGGCGGCCCCCCAGGCAGCCGGCACGTAGGTGTAGTCGCCGATGACGGTCAGCAGCGCGCGGGGGCGCTCGGCCAGTGCCGCCCAGATCGGGTTCGGCCGGGCCAGGTGCAGCCGGACGACCCGTTCACCGTCGTAGACGAAGTGCGTCGGGACGACGACCGGCAGGTCGCGGCCCTGCCCGGGGGCGATCAGCTCGCCGAAGTCATGGCCGTCGAGCAGCCACGCCCGCCACTCGGCGTCGTCGAGCGGTGCGTCCCACGGGTGAACGAGCACGGCACGGATCCTCTCAGCATGGCCCGCAGCCCGCGGCCACGACGCCGGCGGCGTTGCCGGCGCCGCGGCCGCGGGCTGGGAGGCGGTCAGGGGTGCAGGCCGGCGACCAGGTCGAGCGGCCGGACCGTCACGGGGAACGGCTGCGTCGACCGCCAGGTCTGGGCGCCGGTGGCGTGGCCGGCGACGCGGTACTGACCCGGCCCGGTCAGCTCGAACGCCGCCAGCGACGGCGCCTCCGGGTCGACGACCCAGTACGACCGGACCCCGTGCCGCGCGTACAGCATCTTCTTCAGGCTCCGGTCGATCAGCCCGGTGCCGGGCGACCGGACCTCGACGGCCAGCAGCGGGGGCGCGGCCAGCCCGTCGGACGTCAGGTCGACGTACCGGGCGACCAGCACATCGGGGCGGACCTCGGCGTCGTCGCCCAGCCGCACCGCGAACGGCGCGACCAGCACCCGCAGGCCCGGCGGGCAGGCCTCCCGCATCATGATCGCGAGGCTCAGCACCGCGTCCTGGTGGGCGAAGCCGGGGGTGGGCGACAGCATCAGAACCCCGTCGAACAGCTCGGCAAGCATCCTTCCTCCTTCACTCGGATCCTTGCCCAGAAGCGTGCCCCCACCCTCCGACAACTTCTGTTTCCCTTCCACAGCTGGATTTTCTATCCACAATCTCAGTCAGCCACCTTGACACGGTCGACCGAATCCACCCAGTCCTGCCACTTCGCCGGTAGCTCGATCTGCCGTACCCGCGGCATCAGCGACCGCTCGCCGGCGCGCGCCCGGGCCAGGTCGGCGACCGTCACGCCGTGCGCCGGCCGGTCGAGCACCTCGATCCGGTCGCCGGCGGTGATCACGCCCGGCTCCAGCACCCGGAGGTAGGCACCGGGACGGCCGGCCGCGGTGAACCGCCGGATCAGGTCGGGCCTGTCCCAGAAGCCGGCGAACGTGACGCACGGGATGCGCGGCGTGGTCACCTGCAGCAGCGTCGTGCCGACCCGCCAGCGTTCGCCACTGACCGCGCGGGAGGTCTCGACGCCGGTCGTGGTGAGGTTCTCACCGAACGCGCCGGGCCGCAGCTCGCGGCCCAGCTCGGTAACCCAGAACGCCGCGTCCTCCTGCGAGTAGGCGTAGACGGCCTGGTCAAGGCCGCCGTGCGTCGGGGCGCTGTGCTCGTCGCCGGCGACTTCCAGCGGGCCGACCTGGACCGGGCCGGCGACCGACCGCTTGTCGATCGCGCTCGTCTTCTGCCGGTCGGACCAGGATGTGGCGACCTTCTTGCCTACGTTCACCGAGATAACGACGCCTGACACAGGACCTCCCAGCGGCTGCGAACCCTCTCAGTGTTCCAGTCCACCGGCGGCAAAGCCCGCGGTTATCCACAGGCGAAGGTTCTGTCCACAGTGTTCGATCGGGCCCTTGCCCGGCCGCGCGGTGTCGGCGAATGTGGCTGCCGTGACCGATTGCCTATCTGCGCGCCGATTCGTCCGAAGTAGACAGTGCCGAGATGAAGGCCTCCTGCGGCACCTCGACCCGGCCCACCATCTTCATGCGCTTCTTGCCTTCCTTCTGCTTCTCCAGCAGCTTGCGCTTGCGGGTGATGTCCCCGCCGTAGCACTTGGCCAGCACGTCCTTACGCAGCGCCCGGATGTTCTCCCGGGCGATCACCCGCGACCCGACCGTCGCCTGGATCGGCACCTCGAACTGCTGCCGCGGGATCAGCTCGCGCAGCCGCTGCGTCATCGAGACCCCGTACGCGTAGGCCTTGTCCTTGTGCACGATCGCGCTGAACGCGTCGACGGTCTCGCCCTGCAGCAGGATGTCGACCTTGACCAGCTCGGCCTCCTGCTCGCCGGCGGCTTCGTAGTCGAGCGAGGCGTAGCCGCGGGTGCGCGACTTCAACGCGTCGAAGAAGTCGAAGATGATCTCGGCCAGCGGCAGCGTGTAGCGCAGTTCGACGCGCGACTCGGACAGATAGTCCATCCCGCCGAGGGCGCCCCGGCGGGACTGGCAGAGCTCCATGATCGTGCCGATGTACTCGGACGGCGCGATGACCATCGCCTTGACCACCGGCTCGTACACGGCGGCGATCTTGCCCCCGGGCCAGTCGCTCGGGTTGGTCACGATGGACTCCTCGCCGGTCTCCTGCACCACCCGGTAGACCACGTTCGGCGCGGTGGAGATCAGGTCCAGGTTCGACTCGCGCTCCAGCCGCTCCCGCACGATCTCCAGGTGCAGCAGGCCGAGGAAGCCGCACCGGAAGCCGAACCCGAGCGCCGTGGACGTCTCCGGCTCGTACACCAGCGACGCGTCGTTGAGCTGCAGCTTGTCCAGCGAGTCGCGGAGCAGCGGGTACTCGGAGCCGTCGATCGGGTAGAGGCCGGAGTAGACCATCGGCTTGGGGTCGCGGTAGCCGCCCAGCGCCTCGGCCGCCGGGTGGCCGGCGTCGGTCACCGTGTCGCCCACCCGGGAGTGCCGGACGTCCTTGACGCCGGTGATCAGGTAGCCCACCTCACCCACCCCGAGGCCGGCGGTCGGCTTCGGGTCCGGCGAGATGACGCCGACCTCCAGCAGCTCGTGCGTGGCCCTCGTGGCCATCATCCGCAGCCGCTGCCGGCCACCGAGCCAGCCGTCGATCACCCTGACGTAGGTGACCACGCCGCGGTACGTGTCGTAGACCGAGTCGAAGATCAGCGCCCGGGCCGGCGCGTCCGGGTCGCCGACCGGCGGCGGCACGTCGCGGACGATCACGTCCAGCAGGTCGGTCACGCCCAGCCCGGTCTTCGCGCTGACCCGCAGCACGTCGCCCGGCTCGCAGCCGATGATGTGCGCGATCTCCGCGGCGTACCTGTCCGGCTGCGCGGCCGGCAGGTCGATCTTGTTCAGCACCGGGATCACGTGCAGGTCGTTCTCCAGCGCCAGGTACAGGTTCGCCAGCGTCTGCGCCTCGATGCCCTGGGCCGCGTCCACCAGCAGCACGGCGCCCTCGCACGCGGCCAGCGACCGGGAGACCTCGTAGCTGAAGTCGACGTGCCCGGGGGTGTCGATGAGGTTCAGCACGTACTCGTCGCCGTCCGTGGTCGAGCGCCACGGCAGCCGCACGTTCTGCGCCTTGATCGTGATGCCGCGCTCGCGCTCGATATCCATCCGGTCGAGGTACTGGGCCCGCATGTGCCGCCCGGCCACCACGCCGGTGACCTCGAGCATCCGGTCGGCCAGCGTCGACTTGCCGTGATCGATGTGGGCGATGATGCAGAAGTTGCGGATCTGCCGGGGGTCCGTACGCCCGGTGGGAGGCTGGGTCACTGGGTCCACTTCGTCAGCCGGCGGATTTATCGCCTCCCATCGTCCCATGCGGCCCGACCCCGCCCGCGCGGCGGCGCCGGCCCGGGGCTTCCCGGGCCGGCGGCCGGCCGGCGGTCACCAGCTGGTCGGCTTGCCCGGGGTGTAGAGCCAGACCTGGAAGAAGTGACCCAGGTGCTGCCCGGAGATCCGCTCGGCCAGCGCGATGAAGTCGGCGGTGTCCGCGTTCCCGTACCGGTTCCGCTGCACCCAGGTCGGCAGCAGGCGGAGGAACGCCCGGTCGCCGATCTTCACCCGCAGCGCCTGCAGGGTCATCGCGCCGCGGTCGTAGACAGACCCGGTGAACAGGTTCTCCGGGCCACCCGGATCGCCGGACGGCGGGTTCCAGAAGTCGGTCTCGGTGGCCGGCGTGGCGTAGTCGGCGTCGAAGTTCTGCTGCGCGGTGTCACCGCCGGTGTGCTCGCTCCACAGCCACTCCGCGTAGGTCGCGAAGCCCTCGTTGAGCCAGATGTCCTGCCAGCGCTCCGGCGTGACGGCGTCGCCGAACCACTGGTGCGCCAGCTCGTGCACGAGCGTGCCGACCCGGGGCGCCCGGTCGAAGTTGGGCTTGGTCTGCGACTCCAGCGCGTACCCGACGAACCGGGCATGGTCCACGATCGCGCCGACCGTCTCGAACGGGTAGCGGCCGAACACCGACTGCTCGAACGCGATGATCTCCGGGATCCGCGCGACGGTCGCCTGCGCCGCCGCCTCCT
>JBBWZH010000566.1:0-18558 GCA_039648995.1 Mycobacteriales bacterium | reverse complement strand
TGCGGGTCACCGTCGACGGCACGCCGCTGGCCGAGGTCGGCCCCGGCGCGGTGCTCGGCGAGCGGGCGGTGCTGGAGGGCGGCAGCCGGACCGCGACGCTGACCGCGGTCACCCCGGTCCGGGTCGCGGAGGCCGCCGCGGCAGCGCTCGACCTGGCCGCGCTGGCCGAGTTGTCCCGCGGGCACCGGCGCGAGGTGGCGGCGCCGTCGACCGGCCAGTGAGGCTGGTCCTGCTGGGGGTGCGCGGGTCCACCCCGGCGCCGGGCGCGCGGTTCGTCCGGTACGGCGGGCACACGTCCTGCGTCGCGGTGCTGGCGGCCGGCGAGGACGTCCCGTCGCTGGTCCTGGACGCCGGCACGGGGCTGCGCGAGCTGCCCGGGCTGATGGGCGGCCGGCCGTTCCGCGGCACGCTCGTGCTCACCCACCTGCACTGGGACCACGTGCAGGGGCTGCCGTTCTGCCCGTCCGTGGACCACCCGGACGCGGTGGTCGAGGCGTACGTGCCGGGCGACTGGTCGGCGGCGGCCGGCGACCGGGCCGCGCGCCGGCTGCTGGCCCGGGCGATGTCGCCGCCGCACTTCCCGATCGGGCCGGACGGCCTGCTCGGCTCGTGGCGGTTCCGCCCGGCGCGCCCCGGCGCGCTCGGCACCGGCGCCGCCGACCCGCGGCTGACCGTCGCCGAGGTGGCCCACAAGGGCGGCACCACGCTCGGCATCCGGGTCGAGATGGACGGCGCCAGCGTGGCCTGCCTGCCCGACCACGTCCCGGGCGACCGGGCCGCGGACGCGCTGGTCCGCGGTGCCGACGTGCTGCTGCACGACGGCCAGTTCCTCGACCGCGAACACGACCGGGCCCGCGACTACGGCCACGCGACCATCGGCGCGGCCCTCGACCTCGCCGACCGCTGCGAGGTGGGCCGCCTCGTCCTCACCCACCACGCCCCGGCCCGCACCGACGACGAACTCGACGCGCTCGCCGCCGCGCTCCCCAGCACCCCGCGGGGCCGCCCGGTCTCGTTCGCCCGCCAGGGAGACGTGCTGACCGTCACCTCGTCCCCGCGGGATCCTCTCCCTGGGACGACGGAGCGGCGACAGTCCCGAACCGGGCCGCGGTCGCGTTGACGTCGCCCGGGTAGGGCACCCTTTCCTGACAGATCTGGCGACAAGCCGGTGCGCCGCCGCCGTTCCCGTACCGGCGCGGTAGCCGGGCGCCGATCGAGGTACCGACCGGACGGGCCGACCTCGCTTCCGGCGGCGCCGGCCGGGTCCGCGCCGTTCGTCGCCGGCTGAGGGCGTCCGCTTCGGCGACCACTCACCGTCCCGTGGCTGTGCGGCGGTGGGCGTGTCGCCGAGCCGGAGCCCGCCGCCGGTCACCCGATGCAGGCGTCAATCACCTAGAGTGATGGAATTGCTGGGTAGGCACGCGCCGACGCATGGGGGGCGGGGTGGCGCCATCCGACTGGGACGCGACCCTGTTCGCGGACAGCGCGGCCGTGGTCGTCCGCGGCCCGCGGCTGGCGGTGTACGCGGCGGAGCTCGACGACCTGTTCGACCGGACCGGCGCGCCGCTCGCCGCCCGCTGGCCGAGCCTCGACGCTTGGTCCCGGCACCATCCGCGGTACGAGCCGTGGGCCGTGCTGGTCCGGCGGGGTGCCCGCGTCGGCGGCGGCCGCATCGACGACGGGACGGGCGACGGCGGCGAGCTGGTCGGCGCCGCCGTGCTCGCCCGCCAGCTGCGGTTCGGCTGCTGGAAGATCGGCCCGGCCGGGGTCGAGGGTGAGCCGGCGTGCCTGGCCGCCGCCGACCCGCCGGCCACGACCGCGCTGGCCACGGCCGTGCGCCGCGCGCTCGGCCAGCTCGACCGGCCCTGGTTGCTGCGGCTGACCGACCTGCCCGACCCCGACCCGGTCGCCGCCGCGCTCATGACCGAACTGCCGTTCAGCGCGCGCCGCCCGGGACCCGACGCGCCGCAGCTGCGGTTCGCCCCCGGCCAGCCGCTGACCGCGTACCTGTCCCGCAACACCCGTGCCGCGGTCGCGAAGGCGCGGAACCGGATCATCCGCGACGGGCTGACCGCGAACACCGCCTGGACCGCGGCGCCCGGCCAGGTGGCGGCCGTGCTGCCCGAACTCATGTCGGTCCACCGGCAGCGCAGCATCCAGGTCCACGGCAGGAGCGCGTTCGACGACCCGGTGGCGGCGATGTTCTTCGACGCGGTGGTCCGCCGGCACGCGTCCGCCGGCAAGGTCCGGCTGCTGACGCTCCGGCTCGACCAGGCGCTGGCCGCGTTCGCGCTCTGCCTGCTCGACCGCGACACGCTCTGGGTGTACGCGAACATGGTCTCGCCGGACTGGCTGCGCTACAGCGCGGGCACGATCGCGAACGCCGAGGTGGTGCGCTGGGCGTACGCAGCCCCCGAGACCGCCGGCGTCGACTGGGGCACCGGCCTGCAGCGGTACAAGCTGAGCGGCGCGGTGACGCTGCGCCCGTCCCAGCACCTGTACGCCTGGTCGTCGCGCGGCGTCCAGCTCGGCGTCGCCGCGCGCCGCCAGCTCAGCCGCAACCGCGCGCCCCGGACAGAACCCGCCGGCCCCGTCCCGCCACGCGAGCGCCCGTGACCCGCGGCGGGTGCCGGCCGCCCGCCTGGTGAGCCGTCTCCCGGCCCGCCGCGTACCGTGCCCGGCTGGTTGCCGCCGGTCGCGCGCTGTTCCGTCGGGGTGCGGTCGGCTGGCTCGTCTGTACGCTGCGCCGGGTGGGTTCCTTCCAGCCGCGCAGGCCGGTGGTGTTCGCGGCGGTGTCGGTGGTGGTCGTAGCCGGGGTCGTGGCCGTGCTGGCCGGGGCTTCCGGCTCGCGGGCACCGGCTGGGCGCCCGGTGGCGGCCGGCGCGGTGGCGCCGGACGGCGGTGCCCCGGCCGGGGCGCCGCCGAAGGGGGCCACCGACGGCCGGGCCACGTCGCCGGCTCCGCTGCCGGCCGCGGCGCTCGGGCCGCTGCGCGCCGAACCGGGCCGGGCCGGCGCGGGCGGGCCGACGCCGCCGGTCGCGCCGGGGCAGCCCCGCACGTCGGGCGGCGGCGCGCCGGGCGGCGGTGTGGCCGGCGGTGGTGTGCCGGCCGGCCCGGGGCGTGCCGGACGGGCGACGCACTACACCCTGACCGGCTTGGGTAACTGCTCGTTCCCGACGGTGCCGGCCGACGGCCGGTACGTCGCGCTGCCCCCGTCCGAGTACGCCGCGGCCGGGGCGTGCGGGAGCGTGCTGGATGTCCACGGTCCGGACGGGACGGTCCGGGTGACCGTCGTCGACCTGTGCCCGGAGTGCGAGCCGGGGCATCTCGATCTCGGCGTGCCGGCCTTCGCGGCGATCGCCGACCCGGTGCGCGGGATCGTGCCGATCACCTACACCCGGGTGGTCAACCCGCCGCTGCCCGGACCGGTCCGGGTCCGGATCAAGGAAGGGTCGTCGCCGTTCTGGTTGTCGGTCCTGCTGCTGGACACCGGCAACCCCATGGCCACGGTCGAGGCAGCGGCCGGGTCGGGCTGGCGGCCGCTGGTCCGCCAGCCCTACAACTACTGGGAAGCCGCCTCCGGCGTCGGCCCCGGCCCGCTCACGCTGCGCGTCACCGACGACCGGGGCCACCGCCGGACGCTGACAGGCGTACCCCTGACCGCCGGCGCGACCCACCTGACGTCGGTCCGGATGTACTGAGCCCGCGGCCGGCGGCACCGGTTGACGGGGCGATCCCGACCTGCCTAATGTACCGCTTGGTGGGTCGTGGGTTTCACAATGCGGAACAAGAACTGGGGCGCCATGCCGACACCTGAGGCAGCCGCGTGCGGCCCGATCGCAGCCGCGTCCGGCCGGATCGGGAGTGGCCACGATGTCTGAGCCGCGGCCGGTCCCGGCGGCCGGCGAGGGCGCGGCGGCCGGGCCGCGGGTCACCCGGCTCGCGACGGCACCGGCGTATACGGCGGCGCTGCACCACGCGGTCAGCACGCTCCGTCTGCAGGGGCACGAGGCCGGCCCGACCGAACGGTTCTGGGTGGGCCTGTCGTACTACCTGCCGGGCGGCAGCGCGGACCGGGCGCCGGCCCGGGAAGAGACTGTCTACTTTGTACTCGACGGGGAGCTCGCGGTCAGCGCGGCCGGGCGCACCGACGTCCTCGGCCCGCACGACTCGATCCACCTGCCCAAGGGCACCGAGCGGGCGGTGGAGAACCGCACCAACCGTCCGGCCACGCTGCTGGTGATCATCGCGAACCCGACCGGGTAACAGCCGCGACGGCGGCCGGTCAGCCATCCGGCACCCTGGGGGGCGGCGCGTCAGCGGTGGGTCAGGCGACCGTACGACGACCAGCTGGCACCCAACTCGCCGGCCGCGGCGAGGAGGTCCGGGACGAGGCTGATCAGGTCGGCGGACGCCAGCCGGACCGCCGGGCCGGCGACGCTCACCGTGCCGACCGCGGGGCCGGTGGCGCCGGCGACCCGGATCGGTGCGGCGATCGCGTTCACGCCGACGTCGTTCTCCTCGCGCCCCAGCGCGTAGCCGCGCTCCCGCGACGCCGCCAGATCCTGCTGCAACCGCGCGAGATCGGTGATCGTGTGTTCGGTCTGCGCCGGCAGGCCGGTCTGCCCCAGCAGGGTCGCCACGTCGCCGGGGTCGAGCGTGAACAACCACGCCTTTCCTGACGCGGTGGCGTGTGGGACGGCATCGGTGCCGCTGGTCGGATCGAGTGTCAGCCGCGAGTTCGAGCCTTGTGCCTTGGCTATCCAATGCAGCCGCTGGTCGCTCAGCATCGCCAGGCGGACCAGTTCGTGCGTCCGGTCGGCCAGCCGGTCAAGGGTCGGTTGTGCCCACTGGCCGATGCCGATGCTCTCTATGCGGCGCAGCCCCAGCGCACCGAGCTTCAGCGTCGTGGAATATGTGTCAGTGGCGATATCCACGCTGACATAGCCGACCCGGGTCAGCGTCTCCAGCAGCCGTTTCGTGCCGGATTCCGTCGCGCCGAGATGGCCGGCGATCGCCGGCAGCGTCCGCCCGCGGGGCTCACCGGCCAACAGTTCGAGGATCTCCATCGCCCGCTGTACCGACTCGCCACCAGCCATCGCACCTCGATTCGCGTTCGGCCTGCCCGCCGGGCATCCTACTGCCCGGACAGGTCCGGCCGGCCCTGCCTGCCGCGCCAGCATGACGACTCTGACGTGGGAAGACGCCGCCGCGGCTGACGTACGGTACGCCGGCCGAGCCGCCCGCCTGACCCGGCACGCGGCTGGCTGTCCCACGACACGGGACATCGTTATGCTGTCACACACCATGCCGCCTGCAGCCGAGAATCAGGGCCGACAGCCCACGGAGGGGCACGGCGTTCAGGTCATCGCACGCGCCGCGCAGTTGCTCCGCGCCCTCGACTCGGAGCCGCACGGCCTCAGCCTCTCGCAACTGGCGGAGCGGGTCGGGCTGCCCCGATCGACGGTTCAGCGGATCGTCGCGGCATTGGCCGACGAAGGATTCGTCACCGCGGCCTCCCCGACCGGCCGGGTGCGGCTCGGGCACGAACTGGCCCGCCTCGCCGCCGCCGGCCGGCGGGATCTCTGGCTGGAGTTGCAGCCACTGCTACAGCGGCTCTTCGACCGGCTGAACGAGACCGTTGACTGCGCCGTTCTGGATGGCAACGAACTGCGGTTCGTCGACCAGATCCCGGCCCCGCACCGGCTGCGGGCGGTCTCGGCCGTCGGCGCGACCTTTCCGCTGCACTGCACGGCCAACGGCAAGGCGGTGCTGGCCGAATGGTCGAATGACGACATCGTCCGGCGCCTCCCGGCCCGGCTGGCCCGGTTCACCGAGAACACGATCGTCAGCCGCAGCAAGCTCCTGGAGCAGGTGGCCGTCGTCCGCGAGGCCGGCGTCGCGTTCGACCTGGAGGAGCACACCGCGGGTATCTGCGCGGTCGCGACGACGATCCGGGAGCCGTTCGGCACCCTGGTCGCGGTCTCGGTCCCGGTGCCCAGGCAGCGGTTCGACGGGCGGAGGACCGGTATCGCCCAGGCGCTGCTGGACATGCGGCGCGACGCCGTCCGGACGTTCGGCGGGCCGCCGAAGTAGCGTCAGACAATCGATTGACCGCGCCCGCACGGCACGCCTACCGTATTGGTATCCGGGCGGCTTGCCCATATCGTGGTACAGCGGCCGGCCCGGCCGGGCGGGACGGTCTGGTGGCGGCATGCGGGTCTGGGCGGCGTCCGAGGTCGTGACGGCGGCACACTGGCGGGACGGGGTCGAGCGGCTGTCACCGGCCGAGGTGCGCGTCGCGGCGGTGGACGAGCTGCGCGGCATCACTCCCCCGATGTTCGAGTGGTGGTTCGCGAACATGGACCACGACAGCTACCTGCGCTTCCATCCGGCTGACCACAAGGCGTTCGCCTGGACGCGGGGCAAGGAGCCCGGCCGCTACGTGGGCGCGACGCACCTGACATATCACCAGTACGGCGGCAGCGGCCCGGTGATCCGATCCGAGATCACGTTCGTCGAGCCGGCCACCCTCTACCCACCCGCCACCCTTGCCGCCCTCGACGGCGGTCACGCACTCGTGGCGGTCGTCCATTACCTGGACGAGCAGGACCGGCCGGCGCCGACCGAGGCCGGCCGGTTCACGCACGTCGTCCTGCCCCGCGCGTACGGCTCGGAACTACGCAGCTGCTGGTGGTTGACCGTGGGGCCGGCGTCGGACCTGCCGCTGATGACGACCGGCCGGCTGCGGCACGTGCATGAGGAGTTCGGCTACCTGCAGGACTTCCTGCCGGCGCTGTACGCCGATCGGCCGCTCTAGTCCATCCACTGTGGACGTCCACTGTGGACGTCCTATGTGGATCTGGTTCCCTTCGCCTCGCCGAAGTACAGCGACAGCAGTCGCGGGTCGTCGCGGATGGTGTCCGGGCCGCTGGTCAGCGCCACCCGGCCCTTCTCCAGCACGGCCACGTGGTCGGCCAGGGCCAGCCCGCGTTCCACGTTCTGCTCGATGATGATCATGGCGACGCCGTCGTCGTTGATCCGCGCCAGCGCCGTGTAGAGCCGGTCGACCACGATGGGCGCCAGGCCGAGCGAGATCTCGTCGAAGACCGCCAACCGCGGCGCGGCCATGAGCGCGCGCCCGATCGCCAGCATCTGCTGCTGGCCGCCGGACATCGCCGCGCCCGAGTTGCCGCGGCGGTCGGCGAGGGCCGGGAACAGCTCGTAGACAGTCCTCAGGCGACGGTCGAGTTCGGACCGGGTGGGCGCGGTCCGGCCGCCCAGCAGGAGGTTCTCCTCGACGGTGAGGTCACCGAAGATCCGGCGGCCCTCCATGCAGTGCGCGATCCCCAGCCGGACCACGTCGTGCGCCGGCCGGCCGTCCACCCGCTGGCCGTCGAACCAGATCTCCCCGGCGGTGATCGGCAGCATCCCGCTGATCGCCCGCGCGGTCGTCGTCTTGCCCGCACCGTTCGCGCCCAGCAGCGTCAGCACCTCGCCCGCGCCGACGCTGAACGAGACGTCGTGCAGCGCGTGGAAGGCGCCGTACCGGGCGGCGATCCCGGTCACCGTGAGCAGGGGGGTGTCGGGGCGGGCCGGCCGCGGCCGGCGCGCGGCCAGGTCCTCGCCGCCGGACGTGCCCAGGTAGACCGCGGCCACGTGCGGATCGGCGAGCACCTCGGCCGGGTCGCCGCCGACCAGCAGTCGGCCGCCGTCGACCACGAGCAGCCGGTCGCAGCACTCCCTGATCACGTCCAGCACGTGCTCGACGATCAGGATGGCTGCGACCTCCTGCCGCAGCGACACGATGAGCTCGATCAGCTCACGCAGCTCCGACTCGACCAGACCGGCGCCGATCTCGTCCAGCAGCAGGATCCGGGGCCGCACCGCGAGCGCCCGGGCCAGTTCCAGCCGCTTGAGCCGCAGCAGCGTCAGCTCGCCGGCGGGGACGTCCGCGAACTCGGTCAGGCCGCAGATCCGCAGGATCCGCAGGCACTCGGCCTTCGCCGCGCGCGGGTGCACCCCGGCGCCGTGGGTGTGCGCGACGAGCAGGTTCTCCAGCACGGTCAGCCGGCCGAACGGCCGCGGCACCTGGTGGGTGCGGCCGATCCCCAACCGGGCGCGGGCCTGCGCGCCGAGCGACGTCGCGTCCGCACCGAACAGCCGCACCGCGCCGTCGCCGCGGATGGCTCCGGACAGCAGGCCGATCAGCGTGCTCTTGCCCGCGCCGTTCGGCCCGATCAGACCCAGCAGCTCCCCCGCCCGCAGCTCCAGGTCGACGCCGTCGACCGCGCGGACCCCGCCGAAGGCCTTCCCCACCCCGGCCGCCCGGAGCAGGACCTCCCCGCCATCCCCGACCTCCCCGCCCGGCAAGGCCTCGCCGCCCTGCCCGGGCTCGCCGGCCTCCCGATGCCGCCCGGACCGGCCGGCCTCCCCCGGCTGCCCGGACCGGCGGGCCGCTGCAGGCTGCCCGGCCGGGGCGACCGGGCCGGACGTCGCGGCGCCATTCGCGCCGGCCGCGGTCGCCCCGGCCAGCCCGGCCGCGGCGGCCGCTCCCCCGGCGGCGGCGATGTTTGGCGCCGCCGGCCGGCCGGGTGAGCGACGGCGCAGCCAGCGCGCGGCCTGGATCCGCGCCGAGCCCCAGATGCCGGCCGGGGCGAACCGGATCACGACGATCAGGATCGCGCCGATGATCGCCAGGTGCAGCTGCGGGTAGTTGGCCAGCCGCTCCGCCAGCCCGATCGACACGCCGGCGCCGACCAGCGGCCCCAGGATCGTGCCGGTGCCGCCGACGATGCCGGCGTTCACCGTCTGGATCGTCCAGTTGAACGAGAACGACCCCTGCGGCTCGACGTAGCCGACCCGCTGCGCCTGGATGCCGCCGACCAGGCCCATCACGAGCGCGGCGAAGACGAACCCGAGCAGCTTGATCCGGAAGGCCGCGACGCCGACCCGCTCGGCGACGTCCTCGTCGTCCCGGATCGCGCGCAGCCCCAGCCCCACCCGGGTCCGGACCAGCCAGGCCGCGGCCACCGAGGTGGCGACAGCCAGCGCGATCGAGTACCGGTAGATGTCGTCCGGGCTGGGCGCGTCGCCGACCAGCTGGATGCCCTGGTTCCCGCCGAGCCCGTTGTAGTTGGAGATGAACAGGGCCAGCGCCTGGGCGAGCACGAGCGAGCCGATCGTGAAGTAGAGCCCGCGGAACCGGAGCATCGGCACCGCGACGATGAGCGCGAACAGCGCCGCGACGGCTCCGCCCGCGGCGATCGACGGGATGACGCCCAGCCCCATGGCCAGCGCGAGCTTCGCCGTCGCGTACGAGCCGACGCCGACGAAGGCGTTGACGGCGAGCGAGACGATGCCGCCGAAGCCGGCCATGAAGCTCCACGCCTGGGCCAGCGCGGCCAGTTGGGCGACCTCGAACCCGACGAGCAGCCAGTACTCACTGGCCCAGCCGGGCGCGGTCGCCACGACCAGCACGGCCGCGACGGCGGCACCGGCGGCCGCGAACCGCGCTCCGTTCCTCACCCGACCCTCCGTCCGAAGATCCCCTCCGGGCGCAGCGACAGCACGACGAGGAACACCACGAAGCCCACGATGTCGCGGTAGCCGTCACCGAAGAACGCGCCGCCGACGCTCTCGGTCACGCCGAGCACGATCGCGCCGAGAAAGGTGCCCTTGACCGAGCCGAGCCCACCCAGGACGACGACGGCGAACCCGGTCAGCAGGTAGCTCAGCCCGCTGGTCGGGGTGAACGAGAACGTCGTACCGACCAGCACCCCGCCGATCGCGGCGAACGCGGCGGCCAGGCCGTAGACCAGCGTGTGCGTCCGGCGGACGTCCACCCCCAGCGCCTCCGCCGCGCCCGCGTCCTCGGAGCTGGCCCGGATCTCCCGGCCCAGGCTGGTGCGCTGGAGCAGGGCCTGCACCGCGATGAACAGCACGACGGCGACACCGAACGACATCAGGTAGGTCATCGGCACCCGCAGGCCGAGGATCACCACCGACTTCGACACGTACGACGCGGGCAGCGACTGGGTGTCCCCGGACCAGACCAGGATGAACACGCTCTGCGCGATCACCGACAGGCCGAACGTCGTCAGCATCGCCGGCTCGGGTCCCTTGGCGCGCAGCGGTTCCAGCAGAAACCGGTACACCGGCGCGGCGACCAGGAACAGCGCCGGCGCGACGACCACCAGCGACAGCAGCGGGTCGACGCCGGTGTGGCGGGTGAGCCAGAGGGCCAGATACGCCCCCAGGACGAGCAGTTCGCCGTGCACGATGTTGATCAGCCGCATGACGCCGAACACCAGCGAGAGCCCCAGGGCGGTCACCGCGAACAGCCCGCCCAGCAGCACGCCGGAGACGAGCGCGTTCAGCAGCACGGACGCCGAGGGGACGGTCACGGGGCGCCCCCCGCGGGCGGCCGCCGGGCTGGCGGCCCTGAGCCGGCCTCCGCCGTGAGCATCGCAGGGAGCCCCGGCGACCGAGGAGCGGAGCGGAGGAGGCCGGCGGGGAGGACGGTCATGGCCGGCCGTGCTCGGCGGCGAGCCTCACCATGCCGAGTGCCCGGCCTCGGCCGGCATCACCGCGCCGGTGACGAACGACGCCTCGTCGCTGGCGAGGAACACGCAGACCCGGGCGATCTCGTCCGGGTCCGCGTACCGGTGCTGGAGCTGCCGCCCGGTCAGCCGGCTCATCGCCGCCGCCTTGTCCTCGAAGCTTTCCAGGTGCTTGCGCGACATCGGGGTGTCGACCCCGCCGGGGCAGACCGCGTTGACCCTGATCTCCGGGGCGAACTCGTACGCCGCGGACCGGGTCAGGCCCAGCACGGCGGACTTGGACGCGCAGTAGGCGCTCACCTGCGGCAGTGCCACCAGAGCCCCGATCGAGGCGACGTTGACGATCGACCCGGCGCCGGCCCGGCGCATCTCGGGCACGACCCGCTGCATCGCGATCAGGTGCGACAGGCAGTTGACCCGCATCAGCCGGTCGAAGTCGTCCACTGTGGTCTCCAGCAGCGACGTCATGATGAGGATGCCGACGTTGTTGATCAGCGCGTCGACCCGGCCGAACCGGGCCACGGCGGCGCTCACCAGGGCGTCGGCGGTCGCCGGGTCGACGATGTCGCCGGCCGCCAGCACCGCCTCGCCGCCGGCGGCCGCCACCCGGGCCGCGGTCTCCCGCAGGCCGGCCTCGTCCAGGTCGGTGATGCCGACGCTGGCCCCCTCGGCGGCCAGGCACACCGCCGTGGCGCGGCCGATCCCGCTCGCGGCGCCGGTCACCAGGCCGACCTTTCCCGCCATCCGGCCAGTCACGACGACCTCTCCTCCCGCCGGCGCAGCGCGGCCGCGACCAGTTCGCGGGTCACCTCGCGCCGGCGCTCGTCCGCCTCGCCCGGCGCCCACCGCCGGAAGCCCTGCCCCACCGCGGCGCCCGTCTGTCCACTATGGACCTTCTTGACCAGGTAGGGATGGGCGGTCGCGGTCCGGTCCAGTGACGGCATCAGCACCTCGTGGATCGCCAGCGTCAGCTCCAGCCCCGACAGGTCGGACTGCTCGAGCGGGCCGACGATGCCCAGCCGGGCGCCGAAGCCGTGCCGGGTCACCAGGTCCACCGTCGCCGCGTCGCACACCCCGGCCGCGACCAGCGCGATCGCCTCGCGCTTGAGCGCGTGCTGCAGCCGGTTCCCGACGAACCCGGGAAGGTCGGTGCGGACGTGCACGGGCTCGGTGCCGGCGTCCCGCAGCAGCCGCATCGTCCAGGCGACGGTCGCGGCGGTGGTGGCGGCCGACTGCACCACCTCCACCAGCGGCAGCAGGTAGGGCGGGTTCCAGAAATGGGTGCCGATCACCCGTTCCGGCCGGCGCGCGTCCCGGGCGATGGCGGTGATCGGGAACGCGGACGTGTTGCTGGCCAGCACGACACCGGCGTCCGTCCGGTCGTCGAGGTCGGCGAAGATCCGCTGCTTGAGGTCCAACCGCTCCGACGCCGCCTCGACGACCAACTGCGCGCCCTCAACGGCGGCGGCGAGATCCGCCTCGACGCGCAGGCGGGACAGTGCCGGGCCGGCGGGCCGGCGCAGCAGCGCCAGCCCGGTCGCGATCCGGGCCGGCGCCGAGCCGCGCGCCGCCGCGTCGGGGTCGTACACGGCGACCTCGAGCCCGGCGTCGGCGAACACCTGGGCGATGCCGGCGCCCATGACCCCGGCGCCGACGATCGCGACGCGGGTGGCGGGGAGCTCGCTCATGCCGCCGTGTATCCGCCGTCGACGTAGATGATCTGCCCGGTCACGAAGTCGGACGCCGGCGACAGCAGGTAGAGGGCCAGCCCGACGAAATCCTCCGGCTCGCCGAGGCGCTTCATCGGGATGCGGCTCATGTTGCGGTCCCGCGCGGCGCGGCCGGCCTCGGTGTCGGCGAAGATCCAGTTGGTCAGCGTGGAGCGGAAGACGGTCGGCGCGATCGCGTTGACGTTGATGCCGCGCGGGCCCCACTCGGTCGCCAGCGCCTTGGTCAGCGCGTCGGTCGCGCCCTTCGAGGTGCAGTAGGCGGTGTACCCGGCCGGGCTGCCGTGGCGGCCGCGGACCGAGGACACCAGCACGAGCCGGCCCCGCGCCGAGCGCTGCCCCAGATGGGTGCCGAGCACCTTGGCCAGCAGCCACGGGCCGCGGACGTTCGCGTCCATCACCGCCTGCCACGTCCCGTACGGCATCTCCTCGATCGGCGCCGGGTCGTTGAACCCGGACGACACGAAGACGGAGTCGACGGCGCCGAACGCGTCCACCGCCGCGCCGATGATCGCCTCCGCGTCGTCGAGACTGTCCGGCCGCCGTACCAGCGTGCGAACCTGCCGCCCGCCCGCGGCACGCGTCGCGTCCGCGACCGACTCGAGCTCCGCCGACGACCCGGAGACCAGCAGCAGCCGGGCGCCGAGCACCCCGAGCGCGACAGCGACCACCCGCCCCAGCGCGCCGGACGCCCCGGTGATGACGATGACCTGATCCGACACGTCGAACAGGTCGAGCGGGTTGCGCGGTGCCGGGCCGGCCGCCGGCTCAGGCATCGGTGGGGATCCGGAACTTCTGCTCGGGGTCGAGGATCGCGATCACCCGCACCGAGCAGCCGTCCCCGTTGGTCAGCCGCCACGGGAACACCACGAACGTGCACCGCTTCCCGGTGACCGCGTCCAGGTCGCCGCCGACGTTCTCGATGCCCGGGATGCCGGCGCCGAGCATCGCCTTGTGCGCCGGCTCCCAGTCGGGGAAGTCCTCGATCGCCTCGCGCCCGGTCTCCGCCTTGTACTCCGCCATCAGGTGCGGGTGGGTGGGCCCGGTGCCGTGCGCGACCATCTTCGTACCCAGCACGTGGTCGAGCGACTGGACGTCGATCCCGACCAGCTTGACCTGCTTCGCCGCCAGCCACTCGCCCGAGGCCCGGTTGAACCCGGGCGAGTAGCCGAAGTAGTCGTCGTTGTCGCCCCAGTTGTGGTGGCTACCGGTATTGATCATGACGATGTCGCCGGCCCGGATCCCCGGCTCGGCCCGCTCGAGATCCTCCGGCGTCACCACGCCCCACTTCCCCTTCGCGATCGAGACGGCCACGCCGGTACCGAAGAAGCGCCAGAGCGGGAAGTCGTCGAGGTACGGCCAGTTCTCGGTGACGTGCGCCGGCGCGTCCATGTGCGTACCGCGGTGCATGATCCCGTCGAACTCCTGGACGTGGAAACCGTGCATCGCGTGGTAGTTCATCCGGTTGATGTTCAGCACGGTGGCGCCGATCGACGGCCACTGCGGCATGTTGTGGCCCCATCGGTGGCTCAGGTTGAAGAACCGCAGGCCGTCGGTGCTGCGCGTGCGGGGCATCAGGACCCACTCTCCAGCCGGTAGTCGCCGGTCGGGTCGAGAATCGCGACCAGCCGCACGACGCAGGCATCCCCGTCCGGCCAGAACCACGGGTACGCCTGGAAGGTGCACCACCGGCCGCTGACCACATCCACATCGGCGCCGACGTTCTCGATCGTAGGGATGCCGGCGGCCAGCAGCGCCCGGTGCGCTGGATTCCACTCTGGATGGTCGTCGGCCGGCTGCCGCCCGGTGCGGGCCGAGTACCGGCGCGGCAGCTCTTTGATCAGCGGGCCGAGCTCGCGGTAGCGCTGCGCCAGTGATGTCGCGAGTGGATGGTCGATCGTCGCGGTGTCGATGCCGACGAGCTTCACCCCGCGGTCCACCAGCCACCCGGCGGCGGCCCTGCTCAGCCCGGGGCCGTGCCCGAAGTACTCGATGCTGTCGGAGTACTTGTGGTGCCAGCCGGTGTTGATGACGACGATGTCGCCTTCGCCGACATCGTCGCCGCCGGGGCCGGCCGAGCTCGCTTCGAGGTCCGCGGGTTCGATCAGCTCCCACTCGCCCTTCGGCACCGAAAGCACCTTGCCGTTACCGAAGAAGGTGTCCAGGTCCAGCTCGCCGACGCCCGCGCCGCGCTGGACGAGATGCAACGGCGCGTTCACGTGCGTGCCGTGATGCATCACCGACGCGAAGTTCTGGGCGAGGACGCCGTGGCTGGCGTGCGTCGTGACCCGCCGCACCCGGATGTCCCCGAAGCCCGGGAACACCGGCGTGTGCGCTCCCCACTCCTGGCTCAGCTCGACGAACACCAGGCCCGTCGCGGGCTCGGTGACCCCGAAGCCGTACGTCTCTGGTTGTTCCGCAACGAACGGCACGACTATCACCGAACCTTCCGGCCACCGCGACGTGACCCACTATGTGGTCTGACTGGCCTGTATGGCGAGACAGTAAAGTTGCGTGTCTGGGCTGTCAAGCAATCGCCGGGCCGGCCGCCGCCGCCGTGCGAGGCAGCCAACTCAGGCCCGCTCAGGCGCGATGCGGTTCCGCAATGTCCCGATGCCGTCGACCGTCAACTCGACAAGGTCGCCCGGGCGCAGCCACCGGCCATCGCCGTGTTCGAGAATGCAGCCACTGCCGACGGTCCCCGAGCCGAGCACGTCACCCGGTCGCAACGACGTGTTCCGCGCCGCCTGCGCCACGATGTCGTCCCACGAGTGGTGCAGGTCCGACAGTTGGCCCCTCGACCGCTCTTCCCCGTTCACGCGGGCGGTCATGACCGCGTCCGAGCCGTCGAACTCGTCGGGCGTCACCAGCAGCGGGCCGAGGCTGGTGGCGAAATCCTTTCCCTTGGCGGGGCCGAGACCCACGCGCATCTCCCGGGCTTGCAGGTCGCGCGCCGACCAGTCGTTCATGACGGTGAAACCGGCGATCCGGCCGGCGGCGCCGATCACCGCCGCGACCTCGAGCTCGTAGTCCAACTGCTGTGTCCCGGACGGGTACGGGATGTCCTCGTCCGGGCCGGTGACGGCGGCCGGGTTGGTGAAATAGAAGACCGGGATCTCGTACCACTCGGGCGGAACCGGCCGGCCCTGCCAGGCGCGCGCCGTCGCCACGTGCTGCTCGAACGCGAAGAAGTCGCGCACCGACGGTGGATCCGGGATGGGCCCGAGCAGCCGTACGGCGTCCAGCGGGTAGTCCGGGCCGGACGGTGCCGGCCCCGGCGCCGCGAGGTAGTCCCGCAGCGACGGGGCGTCCAGCCGCACCACCCGGCCGGCCCGCACCAGGCCCGGCCACGCCGTCCCCGCGGCCGCCTCGACCGGTCGGAACGTGCAGAGCTTCATGGCGTCTCCGGGCCCGGGTCGCGGTCAGCCGCTCGGCATCGGGAAGATCACCGTGGCGTTCGCCAGCTTCTTCGGCCAGATGACCGGGCTCTTACCGTCCTGCCATTGCTCCTCGACCATCGGCAGGGTCGACGTGTGGTCGTCGCCGAACTTGATCGGACCGACGACGTAGGTCTTGTCGGTCTTCGCGATCTCGTCGTTGACCTTCGTCTTGTCCAGCGTGGCGGCGCGGCCGAGCGCGTCGATCAGGATCTGCGCGGCCGTGGAGGTGTCCGCGATGTGCTGCGAGAACGTCTGGCCGGTCTCCGACTCGAACTGCTGCCGGAGCGTCTGCGCGCCGGGGTACGGGAAGGACGGATCCCAGTAGCCGCCCACCATGACACCGTCGGCGAGCTTGCCGAGCGCGGTGGCGAACTGCACCGGCTCCCCGCCCTCCTCGATCACCATGATCTTCGGTGTGTATCCGGCCGCGGCGAGCTGCTTGCGCAGCGCGATGGCCGGCGGCGGCGGGAACACGGTGAGGAACATGTCGGCCCCGGACGCCTTGACGCTCGCCACCGCCGACGTGAACTGGGTCGTGGTCGGCGGGAAGGCCGCGTTGTAGACGACCTGCCAGCCGTGCTTCGCGGCCCACTTGGGCCATTCCTGCTCGCCGATGACATTTTCGTTCTTGCCGTTCGAGTGGATGATCGCGACCTTCTTGTTGGTCTGCAGGCCTAAGTCATCCACCGTGTTGAACGGCGCCTCGGTCAGGTCCTCCGAGTTGAAGAAGAGGTCCCAGGCCCATTTCCACTGCTTGGTCGGGCCGAACGTGTTGGTGGCCGCGCACGCCGTCACCATCGGCACGCCCATCCGGTCGGCGATCAGCGCGCCCGGCTCGACCAGCGAGTCGGTACAGGACCCGAGCAGCGCCTCGACCTTTTCCCGGGTGATCAGCCGCGTCACGTTGTTGACGGTGACATTGGGGTCGGTCTGGTCGTCGAGGAGGATCAGCTTCACCTGGCGCTTCTGCCCGTCGACCATGATGCCGCCGGCCTTGTTGACTGTGTCGACGGCGTGCTGGTAGCCCCATTTCTCGAAGGCCCCGAAGCCGGCCAGCGGCCCGCTCAGCGGTATGGACGCGCCGATCAGGATGTCGCCTCCGGACACGCCGGACCCCGAGCCCGACGAGCCGCCGCCACCGCAGGCCGCCACCGTCGTGGCCACCCAGAGCCCGGCCAGCACCCGGATGAGCCGGCTGTGGCGTTGGTTTCCGATAGTCATCTCACTGCACCTCCGGATGGCGATCCGGCGCCGGAGGTGCCGGGTGGTTCGTCCGTGTCCGCGCCCGCGCGTCTACTGTCACCAGCGGCTCCCTCGTACTGCGATGCGGTCTATCTGACCCGCATCGTGGGTGACCGTAGATCCAGCCTCGCTCCACCGTCAAGGATGTGTCTCGATCCGGGGGCCGCTGTTACGGATCTGTGACTGACCGGATGACGGGCCGCCTGTCCTGCCTTACGGTCAAAACGTCCGACCTGCGCCCGGGCCCGCGCGCGGCGGCGGCCGGGGCGTGACAGCGCCGTCGCGCGAAGATCGCGGCGCCCGGGGAACCGCCGGGAAAGGACGGCGTCGGAGCGTACGTGCGCACCCTGGCGGCGGTGGCCGTATCGCTGGTGGTAGGTGGCTGTGCCGGACAGCCGGTGGGCGGTGGCGATGGGGTCGGTTCGGCGCCGCTGCGCGGGTTCGGGGTGCAGGTCGACCAGGCGGTGTCCGATCGGCTGCCGATGGTGCACCTGAGGACGTGCGGGGCCTGGGGCTGCCACGAGCAGGACGTGCCGCTGTCGATCTCCGGCCCGACCAGCGCGGCGCCGTGCGGTACCGGGTCCCGGTCGGCGGACTCGGCCTGCGGGCCCGTCCACCTGCCCGGCCCCGGGCCGGGGTACGGGTACGCGCCGGTGCCCGGGCTGACCCAGGACGCGGTGACGGTGACCGTGACGACGCCGCGCGGAGCGCCGCTGCGGCTGGACACCCGGGTGCGGGTGCAGCCCCGCCTGGTCTGCCCGGGCGCCGCGCCCAGCCCGCGATCCAGCCCCTGCGCCGGCGGCGCGCCGCAGGCCCAGCTACGGATAGCCGCCGACGGCACCGTCCACCAGTCGGGCTGACCGGCCCGTGCGGCGGCAGGCGTCAGCGGTAGGCGTCAGCGGTAGGCGCGCACGTCGGCGACGCTCCACCAGGCGGGCGCGGCGGCGGTCGAGACAACCCGCAGGTAGCGGGCGGCCCGGTCGTGGATGTCGATGGCGGTCAGCTGCCCGGAGCCGGCGCCGGTGGCCGCCGGCCGCCCCCAGTTCCGGCCGTCGGCGCTGAGGTAGAGCGCGTACCCGCGCGGGTAGTCGCCGGTGGCGGCTCCGGTGTCCAGCACCAGGCGGCGCAGCCGGGCCGGGTGGCCGAGGTCGACCTGCAGGAACTGGCCGGGCTGCTGCGCCGCGCCGGTCGACCAGCGGGTGGTCGCGTCGTCGTCCACCGCGCCGGCGGCGACGTCCGCCGAGCAGCACGGGTCGGTCGGCCCGGCCGGTTCGGCGGTCGCGGCGGCGCCGGTCAGGTCGGTCAGGTCGAGCCGGCTGCCGAGGGCCCGGCTCGCCGGCCAGGTGAAGGTCGCCAGCGCGCCGCCGGGCAGCGTGTAGTCGAACGACCAGTCGCCGACGGCGACGGCGAAGCCGCGCGGGTCGTCGTTCTCGTTGTGCACGACGAGCGCCGTGGAGCCGTCCGGGTTGCGGAAGGCGGCGTCCATGATCTGGCCGTTCCAGCCGGTGGTGCCGAACGAGGTGCTGGCGATCCGGACCGCGCCGGGCCGGACGAACCGGCTCAGGTGCCCGAGCGTGTAGTACTCGG
>JBBWZH010000513.1:0-4754 GCA_039648995.1 Mycobacteriales bacterium | reverse complement strand
CGGTCCCGGCGGCCGGTCTGGACAGCCGGTCCGGGCGGCCGGTCCCGGCGGCCGGTCCCGGCGGCCGATCCGGGCGGCCCATACGGGCGGCCGATCCGCGCGGCCGCTCCGGGCGGCCGATCCGGGCGGCCGATCCGGGCGGCCGATCCGGGCGGCCGGTCCGGGCGGCCGGACGCAGGCATGGGTTCGGGCTCGCCGGCCGCCGCCGGCCCGGCCGCCGAACCCCGCCGTCGTACCGCCGGCGGGGGCGGTGCGACCCGCCGGCGGGCAGGGCCGCGATACTGGGCGGCGTGCCCACCGCTTCCCCGGCCCGTACCGTGCTCTGGCTGACCGCGCTGGTAGGCCTCATCGCGGACCAGGTGAGCAAGGTGCTGGTCGTCGCGACCCGCGAGGGCGAACCGCCCATGCACGTGGTCGGGCGCGTCCTGACCATCCACGTGTCCCGCAACAGCGGGGCGGCGTTCTCGTTCGCGCCGACCCTGACGATCGTGTTCACCGGGATCGCGGTCGCGGTCGTGGTGATGATCGCCCGGCAGGCGGCGCGGCTGACCTCGTCCGCCTGGGCGGTGGCGCTCGGGTTGCTGCTGGCCGGCGCGGTCGGCAACCTCACCGACCGGCTGTTCCGGGCGCCCGGGGTCGGCCGGGGCGCGGTCGTCGACTTCATCGCGCTGCGCCACTTCGCGACGTTCAACGTCGCGGACAGCTGCCTCACCTGCGGCGTGATCCTGGTGGTGCTGCTCTCGATGCGCGGCGCCCGGCTCGGCGACGAACCCGAGGCCACCCGCCCGGCCGCGGCCGCGGCGCCGCCCGCCGGCCGCGCCGCGCCCGCCACTCCGGCCACGCCGAGCGGGCCGACGCAGCCGGATACCGGGGACGCCCCCAGCCCACCGGGCTGACGCCCGCCGCCCGCCGGGCCGGCACCGTGTGTGCGCCGATGAGCCGTCCACTGTGGATCGCGTCCATAGTGGACGGCCGAGGGCTACCAGGTGGTTGGCTTGCTCGGGGTACGCAACCAGGTGGTGAAGAAGCTGGTCAGGTCCTGGCCGGAGACCTGCTGGGCGAGCGCGGTGAACTCGTCGGTGCTGCCGTTGCCGTACCGGTGGGTGGCGAGCCAGGTGCGCAACAGCTGGAAGAATTCCGGGTCGCCGATCTTCTGCCGGAGCGCCTCCAGCGTCATCGCGCCGCGCTGATAGACAGCGCTGGAGAACATCGTGTCGCGCCGCGGGTCGGCCACGGTGACCGTCCAGAAGGCGCTGGTCGCCGGCCGGTTGTCGTAGCCGGACTGGAACAGCGCGGCGGCGGTCGCCCCGCCGGTGTGCTCGCTCCACAGCCACTGCGAGAACGTGGCGAAGCCCTCGTTCAGCCAGATGTCCCGCCAGGACTTGACCGAGACCTCGTCGCCGAACCACTGGTGGGCCAACTCGTGCGCGATCGTAACTTCGCTGCGCACCGCCGAGTACAGCGGCCGGGTCTGGGTTTCCAGCGAGAAACCGGCGACCGGGGTGTTGTCGACGATCGCGCCGGTGGAGTCGAACGGATACCGGCCGAACAGCTGGCTCCAGTAGTCGGTCACCGCGCCGGTGATGCCGGCGACGTCGACGGTGCTCGCCGGCAGCGCCGGGTCGGTGAACACCAGGCTCGGGATACCGGCCGGTGTCGCGGTGCGCTGCACGGTGAACTGTCCGATGTCGACGGTCGCCAGGTAGGTCGCCATCGGGGCCGGCTCGTCATACCGGAATGTGGTCGTCGCGCCGTGCGTGAACTGGCCGACCATCCGGCCGTTCGCGGCCACCGTCAGTCCTCTTGGGACGGTCACGGTGTAACTGAACGAGGCCTTGTCCGTCGGGTGGTCGTTGGACGGGTACCAGGTGGACGCGGCGTTCGGCTCGCTGCCGACGAACACGCCGTCGTCAGTGTAGATCCAGCCGTAGTCGGAGCCGAACACGATCGGCGAAGCCTTGATCGTCTCCGGGCTGCCGCTGTAGCGCACCGTGACCACGAACGGCCGCCGGGCGAGCAGCCCGAACCGCGGCGTGACGACCAGCTCCTGCCCGTCCCGGGAGAACCGGGCCGGCAGGCCGTCCACCGACACCGACCGCACGGTCAGGCCCTGCAGATCCAGGTCGAACCGGGACAGGTTCTGGGTGGCCCGGGCGACGATCGTGGCGGTCGCGGTGAGCTGGTGGGTCGGCGGGCTGTAGGCCAGGTTCAGGTCGTAGTGCTGGACGTCGTAGCCGCCGTTGCCGGCAAGCGGGAAGTACGGGTCGCCGAGGCCGTCCGCGCCCGCGCTGAACCGCGGGCCGCCAGCGCCGGACTGGTGCGCGGGCTGGGCCTGCGCCGACGCGGCCGACAGCAACAGTGCCGCGGCGACGGTAACGAGGACCGCGAGGTTCGAACGGAACGGGCGTCTGCGCATCGTCGGGCAACTCCCAGCGATTCGGTCGTTGATCGTGCCGGCCGCCGATCCGGGTCGCCGCCAGTCTGCTCGGGCCGCGGAGGCCTGTCCATCCGGCGGCGAACGGGTCGGGCCGGCCCCGATCAGCCGGCGAGGTGCCGCAGCCAGCGCTCGGGCGCGGCGAGGAACTCCCGCCAGTCCCGCACCATGTCCAGCTCCGACCAGGCCCGTGGGGTGATGCCGGCGCCGGTCAGCTCCAGCACCCGGGCGCCCGGCGCGGCCGCCAGCAGCGGCGAGTGGGTGGCGAGGATCACCTGCGAGCCGGCCGCGACCGCGTCCGTCAACAGGAAGAGCAGAGCCAGGCAGGACCGGAACGAGAGCGCCGCCTCCGGCTCGTCCAGCAGGTAGAGGCCGCGCTCCAGCTGCCGCGACTCCACGAACGCCAGGAAGCCCTCGCCGTGCGATCGCGCGTTGAGCCCGCGGTTGTCGAACGCGCGCAGCTCGGCGCCGGCGTCCATCTCGGCGAAGTGCGCGTACATCGCCTCGGCGCGCAGGAAACAGCCGCCCTGCGGCGGCGGCCGCTGCCCGGTCAGCCGCAGGTCCCGGTGCAGGTCGGCGTCGCCCGCGCCGGCCGGCGGCGACCAGTGCTTGACCTGCGCGGTCAGCCGGGATGCCCAGGCCGCCGCGAACGCCTCTACCAGCGTCGACTTGCCGGCGCCGTTCTCGCCGACCAGCACCGTGATGCCGGTGTCGAACTCCAGCCCGCCGCGGGCCAGCTGCGCGACCGCCGGCAGCTGCCAGTACCAGGCGGCCGAGTTGTAGTTGGGGCCGGGCTCGACGTCCACCCGGGTCAGCGGCAGGCTCACCACGGCGGCCGGAGCCCGTGCCAGGGGCTGGCCGGGTCGCGGTCGCCGGCGCCCAGCACGGTCAGCCCGCCGCGCAGCCCCTTGAGCGACTGCAGCCCGAGCCGCTCGGCGAGCCGCGCTTCGATGCCGGCCAGCGCGCGTTCGGCGGCCCGGACGCAGGCCCAGCCGCGATCGGTGAGGACGACCAGCTTGCCGCGCTTGTCGGTCGGGTGCGGCTCACGCCGGACGTAACCGCGGCGCTCCAATTCGTCCACGATCTGCCCGGCGGACTGCTTGGTGATGCCGAGGTGCTCCCCCAGCTGCACCGCGGTCGCCCCGCCGAACGACAGCCGGGAGAACGCGTAGCCGTACGCGGGCCGCAGGTCGGTGAAGCCGGCCGCGCGCATCTCGGCATCCAGCTCTCCCTTCATCCGCCGCAGCGCGATCGCGAGCAGCGTCACCATGTCTGGCTCCGGGCTTGACGGGCCCATGTAGTCAGCCTAACGTTCCATGTAGACAGTTTAGCTTACTAGTTACGGAGAGAACGCACATGCCTGTCATCCGTTCTGGAAGCGCCGAGCCGATCGCGCTCGACGGCGTCCGATTCACCCCCTGCAGCGGTCCGGCGTCCGGCGGTAGCGAGCTGGCCGTCTGGCTGGTCGAGTTCGACGGCGGCGGGCCCGGCACGCCACACCATCTCGACCGTGAAGAGGTGTTGCACGTGCTGTCCGGCAGCCTGCGGGTCGAGCTGGACGGGGCGGCCGCCGAGGTCGCCGCCGGCGACACGGTGCTGATCCCGGCCGGCACGCTGCTCGCGGCCAGCAGCTCCGGTCCGGCACGCGCGCTCGGCTGCGCCCGCGCCGGGCTCGCCGCGACGATGGCCGACGGCAGCGTGCTCCGGCCACCCTGGGCCAACTGACCCGCGTCCGCCCGGACGGGCCACGGTGGCGGGTGGCCGGCCCGCTGCCGCTGGCGCACCGAACTAGCAGGAAGCCTCGTACCGGACGTGGGTGACCAGCGGCGGTTCGAGCCCGATGCTGAAGCCGTCGTCCGGGCCGGCCACGTAGGCGTCCACTGACGTCGTGACGTCCATCACGACCTGCGGCATGTGCTCTCCCTGTCGTCGCGGTGTGCGGTGCCGAAGGGCACGGTGTGCAGGCCAGCGTATGGCGCGGCTGCCTGGCGGCCGCGGCTGCGGTGACCGTCGGGTCTTTCGTGCTGCCCGATGGCTGGCAGGCCGCCGTGCCGCAGCGGCGGGGCTGGCCGGCGTCACGGCGGGCGCGTGGCTGCACCGGCGGCGCCGCCCTGCGCTTCTCTGGGCTGATCGCGGCTGGACTGCTGATCCGTGGCCCCGGCCTCCGCGTTCCCGTCGTGGGCGGCCGCCGCAGCCTGGCGGCGGCCGCTGGGCCGTCCGGCGCAGTGAGAGTGCGGCGCATCGGCGCTGCCAGCGCCCTGGCCGGTACCGATAGGTCAGCTGCCGGCAGATCCCGGACCCGGTCATTGCTCAGGAGGCT
>JBBWZH010000745.1:0-3596 GCA_039648995.1 Mycobacteriales bacterium | reverse complement strand
AGTTCCGGCTGCGCGGCCCAGTGCGGGTGCAGGTACGACGCGTGCACCGCTCCCTGCACGAAGCCCTCCCGGGACCCGTCGGCGAGCGTGTACGCCGGGCTTTGGCCGTGCGCCGGCCGGCAGCGGGTGCGGTGGAACTCGTGCGCGCGCACCGGCCGCCCGTCGTGCCGCACCGCCTCCCGGTAGCCCAGCGTGAGCCCGCCGGTCATCGTCGCGTCCACCGGCAGCACCCCGCACATCGGTGCCCCGTCAAGCGATCGCCCCAGGTAGAGCAGCCCGGCGCACTCGGCCACGATCGGCGCCCCGCTACCGGCCAGCGCGGCCACCGCTGTCGCGAGTGGACGGTTCGCGGCCAGTGCGGCCGCGTGCACCTGCGGGAAGCCGCCGCCGATCAGCAGCCCACGGGTGCCGGCCGGCAGCCGCGCGTCCGCGACCGGGTCGACCGGCACCACCTCGGCGCCCGCCGCCGCCAGCAGTTCGGTCGTCTCCTGGTAGCTGAACGTGAACGCCGGCCCGCCGGCCACCGCGATCACCGGCCGGCCCGGCACCGGCGGCCCCACCGCGCCGGGCGCCGACCAGGCGGGCACGATCAGCGGCGGCGCGCTGCCGGCCAGCCGCACGATCGCGTCCAGGTCGCAGTGCTTGTCGGTCAGCGCGGCCAGCGCGGCGAGCCGTTCACGCGCGGCGGCGCCCCGTTCGGCCACCGGGACCAGACCGAGGTGCCGGGACGGGATCGCGATCGCGTCGTCCCGCGGCAGCGCGCCCAGCACCGGCATGCCGTGGTCGGCCAGCACCGCGCGCAGCACCTCCTCGTGCCGCCGCGAGCCGACCCGGTTCAGCAGCACGCCGCCGATCCGCAGCCGGCGGTCGAAGCCGGCGAACCCGTGCAGCAGCGCGGCCACCGACCGGGACTGGCCGGCCGCGTCGACGACCAGCAGTACCGGCGCGGTCAGCAGCCGGGCCACATGCGCGGTCGACGCCTCGTCGGTGCTGCCCCGCCCGTCGAACAGGCCCATCACGCCCTCGATCACGGCCAGGTCCGCGCCGGCCGCGCCGTGCCGGAACAGCGGCCCGATCAGCTGCTCGCCGACCAGGAACGGGTCCAGGTTGCGGCCGGGGCGGCCGGTGGCCAGCGCGTGATACGTGGGGTCGAGGTAGTCGGGCCCGACCTTGTGCGGCGAGACCCGCAGCCCGCGCGCCGACAGCGCCGCCATCAGTCCGATCGCGACCGTCGTCTTGCCGGCGCCGGACGCCGGCGCGGCCACCACCAGCCGGCCGGTGGTCACCACTCGATCCCCCGCTGGCCCTTCTGGCCGGCGTCCATCGGATGCTTCACCTTGGTCATCTCGACCACCAGATCGGCCGCGTCGACCAGCCGCGGGTCCGCGTTCCGGCCGGTGACCACGACGTGCTGCTCGCCCGGTCGGTCGCGCAGCGCGTCCACCACCTCGTCCACGTCCACCCAGCCCCACGCCATCGGGTAGGTGAACTCGTCCAGGACGTACAGCCGGTAGGTCTGCGCGGCGAGGTCGCGGCGGATCTGCGCCCAGCCCTCCCGGGCATTGGCGGCGTGGTCGGCGTCGCTCCCCGCCCGCTGGATCCAGGACCAGCCCTCGCCCATCTTGTGCCAGGCGACCGGGCCGCCCTGCCCGGTCTGCTCGTGCACCTGGCCGAGGGCGCGCAGCGCGGCCTCCTCGCCCACCTTCCACTTCGCACTCTTGACGAACTGGAACACGCCGATCGGCCAGCCCTGGTTCCAGCCACGCAGCGCCAGCCCGAACGCCGCGGTCGACTTCCCCTTCATCTCTCCCGTGTGGACGATCAACAGTGGACGGTTCCGTCGCTGCCGGGTGGTCAGCCCGTCGTCCGGCACCCGCTCCGGCTGGCCCTGCGGCATCGCTACCCCGCCTTCCGGACGGCCCGGACGAGTGCCGCCAGCCCACCGTCGGGCGCCGCGCCGGCGCTGACTGCCGGGCCGCCGGCACCGGCACCGGCACGCGGCCGGCCGGCGGCCGGGACGACCGGGCCCGGCGTGGCGGCGCCAGCCCGGGCCGCGGCGCCACCGCCGGCCGGGCCGGCGGCGGTCCGGCCCGGCGGCCCGTCGGCCGGCCGGCCGGCGGGTGCCCCGAACGCGGCCAGCTCGGCCAGGCCCAGCACGGCCGCGTCGAGCGCGCCCGCCAGCCGGGCGGCCAGGCCGAGCCGGACCGGGCCGGCCTCGCAGTCGACCACCACACTGTCCACTCCGGACGCCGCCAGGACCGCCGCGGGGATGACCGGGTCGCCACCGCTGGTGTGCCGGCCGTCGGTGACGACCACCAGCAGCGGCCGGCGGCGCGGGTCGCGCAGCCGCTCGGAACGGAGCAGCCGGGCGCTGCGGTCCAGCCCGGCCGCCAGTGGCGTGCGGCCGCCGGTCGGCAGCGCGCGCAGCCGGGCCGCGGCGAGGTCCACACTGGACGTCGGCGGCAGCGCCACGACCGCCTCCGCGCCGCGGAACGTGACCAGGCCGACCTTGTCCCGCCGCTGGTAGGCGTCCAGCAGCAGCGAGAGCACGGCGGCCTTCACCGCGCGCATCCGCTGCCGGGCCGCCATCGAGCCGCTGGCGTCGACGCAGAACAGCACCAGAGTGGACTCCCGGCCCTCGCGGACGGCTGACCGCAGGTCGGCCCCGGTGAGCAGCAGCCCGGGGCCGGATCGGCCGCGGCCGCGCTGGTGCGGGGCCGCGGCGGCCAGCGTCGCGGCCAGGTGCAGCCGTTCCAGCCGGCCGGCCGGCAGCCGCGACCCCACAGTGCGCCCGGTGCTGCCGGTGGTCCTGGCCCGGCGGCCGGCGGGGCCGTCCACACCGGCCGACGGCAACGACAGCAGCCGGGTGCGGTACGGCGGGTCGGCGGCGGCGACGGGCTGCTGTGCCGTCCCCGGCAACGCCGGGTCGGTGCCGGCGTCCGGCCCGCCGTCGGGGCTTCCCGCCGGGCCGCTGCCGGGGGCCGGCGGGTTCGCCGGCTCGCCGCCGGAGCCGTCCGGCTCCGGCCCGTCCGGCTCCGGCCCGTCCGGCTCCGGTTCGGGGCCGTCCGGCCCGCCGTCGGGTTCGGGGCCGTCGGGTTCCGGGCCGTCCGGCTCGGGGCCGTCGGGACCGCCGGCCGGCGGGTCGGGCAGGGCGTCGGAGATCGCCTGCTCCAGCCGCTGCTCGTCCAGGCCGGGTGCGTCGAACGGGTCACGGCGGCGCCGGTGCGGCAGCGCCAGCCGGGCCGCCACCCGGACGTCCTCGGCGATCACCTCGTCCCGGCCGGCCCAGGCGGCCAGGGCGACCGCGGCCCGGGCGGTGACCAGGTCGGCACGCAGACCGTCCACATCGAACGCCGCGCAGACAGCGGTCACCTGGCGCAGCGCCGCGTCGGTGAGCACCACGCGCGGCAGCCGGGACCGGGCCGCGGCGATCCGGCCGGCCAGCGTGGACTCGGCGGCGGCGTACCCGGCGGCGAATCCGGCCGGGTCGGCGTCGTATGCCAGCCGCCGCCGCACCACGTCCGCGCGCTGCACCGGGTCCCGGGTGGCCCGCACGTCGACGGCCAGCCCGAACCGGTCCAGCAACTGCGGGCGCA
>JBBWZH010000493.1:0-4006 GCA_039648995.1 Mycobacteriales bacterium | reverse complement strand
CGCACGCTGGTGATCACCGGCAGCCGGCCGATGAACTCCGGGATCATGCCGAACTTCAGCAGATCCTCCGGCATCACCTCGGCGAAGATGTCGGTGGTGTCGATGTCGTGCTTGCTGCGCAGCTCGGCGCCGAAGCCGATGCCCTTCTTGCCGACCCGGGACTCGATGATCTTCTCCAGGCCGGCGAACGCGCCGCCCACGATGAACAGCACGTTCGTCGTGTCGATCTGGATGAACTCCTGATGCGGATGCTTGCGGCCGCCCTGCGGCGGGACAGAGGCGGTGGTGCCCTCGAGGATCTTCAGCAGCGCCTGCTGGACGCCCTCACCGGAGACATCCCGGGTGATCGACGGGTTCTCGCTCTTGCGGGCGATCTTGTCGACCTCGTCGATGTAGATGATCCCGGTCTCGGCCCGCTTGACGTCGTAGTCGGCTGCCTGGATGAGCTTGAGCAGGATGTTCTCGACGTCCTCGCCGACGTAGCCGGCCTCGGTCAGCGCGGTCGCGTCCGCGATGGCGAATGGGACGTTGAGCATCTTTGCCAGCGTCTGGGCGAGATATGTCTTGCCGCAGCCGGTCGGGCCGATCAGCAGGATGTTCGACTTGGCCAACTCGACCGAGCCGTCACCGGCGGCCCGGTGGCCGGCGTCGCCGCCGGCCTGGACCCGCTTGTAGTGGTTGTAGACGGCGACGGACAGCGCCTTCTTGGCCGCCTCCTGGCCGATGACGTACTGCTCCAGGAAGTCGAAGATCTCCCGGGGCTTGGGCAGCTCGTCGAACTTCAGCTCGGAGGACTCGGAGAGCTCCTCCTCGATGATCTCGTTGCAGAGGTCTATGCACTCGTCGCAGATGTACACACCAGGCCCCGCGATGAGCTTCTTGACCTGCTTCTGCGACTTGCCGCAGAACGAACACTTGAGCAGGTCACCACCGTCGCCGATGCGTGCCACCTACGACCCTTTCCCTCTGGGACACCGGCCGGTAACGCCTCCGGTGCATTTGCCGACGGTACCTCCTCCGCCCCGCGATGTACCCCCTTTGGCGCCGCGGCGCGTGGCGATCACCCGGACGGCGGCAGCTGCGGCCACAGCCCGCAACAGCCCTGTACCGGTCCGGACCAGCTCACCGAACCCCGACCGCGTTCAGCTTGCGGGTCGTGATCACCTCGTCGACGATCCCATAGTCCTTGCCCTCGGCCGCGGTCAGGATCGTGTCCCGCTCGATGTCCGCGCGAACCCGCTCGACCGACTGGCTGGTGTGCCGGGCGAGGATGCTCTCCAGCAGGTGGCGCATCCGGATGATCTCGTTGGCCTGGATCTCCAGGTCGGTCACCTGGCCCTGGCCCTCACCGGACGGCTGGTGGATCAGGATCCGGCTGTTCTCTAGCGCGAAGCGCTTGCCGGGCGTGCCGGCCGCGAGCAGCACCGCCGCCGCCGACGCCGCCTGACCCATGCAGTACGTGGCGATGTCCGGCCGGACGAACTGCATCGTGTCGTAGATGGCGGTCAGCGCGGTGAACGAGCCGCCGGGCGAGTTGATGTAGATCGAGATGTCGCGGTCCGGGTCGTTCGACTCCAGGCAGAGCAGCTGGGCCATCACGTCGTTGGCGGACGCGTCGTCGATCTGCACACCGAGGAAGATGATTCGTTCCTCGAACAGCTTGTTGTATGGGTTTGACTCTTTGATGCCGTAGTTCGTCCGCTCGACGAACGATGGAAGCACGTAGCGGGCGGACGGCTGGAGCGGCTTACTCATCGCTTCCTCCGGGAAAACGTGTCTGGTCGGGGAACCGGTCGATGCCGGAGGTCACGGGTTGGTCGGGGACACGCCGCCCGGTACCTGCTCCACCCTGGCCACCACCTGGTCGATGAAGCCGTACTCCAGCGCCTGACGGGCGGTGAACCAGCGATCCCGGTCGGAGTCCTTCTCGATCTGTTCGACCGACTGGCCGGTCTGCTGAGCGATCAGCTCGGCCATCTCGCGCTTGGTCAGCTTGTACTGCTCGGCCTGGATGGCGATGTCGGACGCGGTACCGCCGATGCCGGCCGAGGGCTGGTGCATCAGCACCCGCGCGTGCGGCAGCGCGTACCGCTTGCCGGGAGTCCCGGCGGACAGCAGGAACTGCCCCATCGACGCGGCCAGCCCCAGCGCGGTCGTGGCCACATCGTTCTCGATGAACTGCATCGTGTCGTAGATGGCCATCCCAGCGGTCACCGAGCCGCCTGGGGAGTTGATGTAGAGGCCGATGTCCGTCCGCGGGTCCTCCGCGGCCAGCAGCAGCAGCTGGGCACAGATCTGGTTGGCGATCGCGTCGTCCACCGGCTGGCCCAGGAAGATGATGCGCTCCCTGAGGAGCCGGTCGTAGACGGAGTCGTTCAGGCTCATGCCCGCGCCTGGCACGCGCAGGTCGGGCGTGACGCGGATCGGCATCAGTGGATCAACGGTGCTCACGGCGCTCCTGCCTCGCTTTGTGATGTGACGATTAAGTAGCTGACAGCGACACTAACGCGCTGACGCAGGCGGCCGATCCGGGGTTCGCTGACAGCGCATGCCAGCAGCGATCAGGACGGGTCCGAGTCGCCCGGGCCGGCCGCCATGACCGGCTCGGCGCCGGCGTCCACGTCCGAATCCGCGTCGGTACCGGTCGCGTCGGCCGCCTCGTCGGCGTCCTCCGCGTCGATCAGGCTGGGCCGGCGCAGCGCGGCCAGGTCGACCGGCCGGCCCGACGCGTCGGTCACGGCAGCGGCCTCCAGCAGGTGCGCCAGCGCCTTGGCCCGGCGCACCTCGGCGACCAGCGCCGGCAGGTTGCCGCCCTCGGTCATCCGCTGCGCGTACTCCTGCGGCGGCACCCCGTACCGGCGGGCCTGCAGCACCACGTGCTCGGTCAGCTCCGCGTCGGACACGCCCAGCTGCTCCCGCTCGGCCAGCGCGTCCAGCACCAACTGGCTCTTCACGGCGGTCTCAGAGTTGGTCCGGATCTCGGCGTCGAAATCCTCCTGGCTGCGGCTCTCCGCGGCCAGGTAGTCGTCCAGGCTCATCCCGGCGCTCTCCAGCTGGTGGCTGATGTCGTGCTGCCGCCACTCCACCTCCGACGCCACCGCGGACTCCGGCAGTGGCACATCGGTGGCCGCGAGCAACTGGTCCAGCACTTTGTCCCGGGCCTGGCCGCCCTGCTCCAGCGCCTTCACCCGCTCCAGCCGGGTGCGCACGTCCGCCCGCAGCTCGTCCAGCGTGTCGAACTCGCTCGCGGTCTGCGCGAAGTCGTCGTCCAGCGTGGGAAGTTCCTTCTCCTTCACCGACCGGACGGTGATCGCCACCTCGGCGTTGCGCCCGGCGAACTCGCCGGCCACCAGCTCGGTGCCGAAGACCTTGTCCTCCCCCGCCGACATGCCGCGCAGCGCGTCGTCCAGGCCCGGCATGATGTCGCCGCCGCCGACCTCGTACGACAGCCCGGTGGTCGAGCCGCCCGGCACCTCCTCGCCGTCGACGGTGGCGCGCAGGTCGATCGAGACGTAGTCGCCGTCGGCCACCGCGCGGTCGGCCGCCTTCAACACGGCGAAACGCTCACGCAGCGCGTCGAGCTGACGGTCGACCTCCTCGTCGGTGACCTCGATGTCGTCCACGGTGACCGCGATGCTGTCCAGCTGCGGCAGGATCACCGGCGGGCGGACGTCCACCTCCGCGGTGAAGGTCAGGCTGTCGCCGTCGTCCAGGCGGGTCAGCTCGATCTCGGGCTGGCCGACCGTGCGCACCTCGTTCTCGCGGACCGCCTCCGCGTACGCCCGCGGGATCGCGTCCTGCACCGCCTCGTCCAGCACCACCGCCCGGCCGACGCGCTGGTCGATGATCCGGGCCGGCACCTTGCCCGGCCGGAACCCGGGCACCCGCACCTGCTTGGCGATGCTCTTGTACGCCCGGTCGAGGCTCGGGCCGAGCTCGTCGAAGGGCACCTCGACAGCCAGCCGGACCCGCGTGGGGCTGAGGGTCTCGATGGTGCTCTTCACGT
>JBBWZH010000475.1:0-20335 GCA_039648995.1 Mycobacteriales bacterium | reverse complement strand
ACTCCGCCCGCTGGTACCCGAACAACCGCTCCGCCGCGGCGTTCACCAGCGCGATCCGGCCGTCCACGCCCACCGCCACGATCGCGTCGGGCGCCGCCTCCAACAACCCGCCGAAATCCTGCCCACCGTGCTGCTGCGTCATCCCCCGCCACGCCCCGTCCCCGACGGCGACAGTTACACAGAGTAAGAGTCACACGTGATGGGTCGATCAAAGTAGCGTCACACCTGCCTCATCCAAACAGGGACCTACCGGACCATCCCGCCGAACCAGGACGGCGTCGGCGCGGTTCAGCGCTCACGGCGCTACCGAGCCGCGCTGGACGAGCTGGCGGGCGATCACGTTGCGCTGCACCTCGTTGGTGCCCTCACCGACGATCATCAACGGCGCGTCCCGGAAGTAGCGCTCCACGTCGTATTCGGTGGAATAGCCGTAACCGCCGTGGATCCGGACCGCGTCCAGCGCGATCTGCATGGCCGTCTCGGATGCGAACAGCTTCGCCATGCCGGCCTCCAGGTCGGCCCGCTCGCCCGAGTCGTACTTCCGCGCCGCGTACAGCACCAGTTGCCGGGCCGCGGCCAGCCGGGTCGCCCCGTCGGCCAGGTAGTTGCCGATCGACTGGTGCTGCCAGATCGGCCGGCCGAACGCCTGCCGCTGCCGCGCGTACCGCAGGGCGTCCTCCAGCGCGGCCCGGCCGACGCCGAGCGCGCGGGCCGCCACCTGGATGCGGCCCACCTCCAGGCCACGCATCATCTGCCCGAACCCGGCGCCCTCGCGGCCGCCGAGCAGCGACGAGACCGGCGCCCGGTAGCCGTCGAACGACAGCTCGCAGGCCTCCACGCCCTTGTAGCCGAGCTTCGGCAGGTCGCGGGAGATCGTGAAACCGGGGCCGGGCTCGATCAGCAGGATGCTCATGCCCCGGTGCGGCGGCTCGGCGGCCGGGTCGGTCTTGCACAGCAGCGCGGTCAGCCGCGACCGCCGCGCGTTGGAGATCCAGGTCTTGGCGCCGGTCACGACGTAGTCGTCGCCGTCCCGCCGGGCGGTGGTGCGCATCGCCTGCAGGTCGGAGCCGCCGCCGGGCTCGGTCAGCGCCATCGTCGCGCGGATCTCGCCGGTCGCCAGCGCCGGCAGGTACCGGTCGCGCTGCTCGTCCGTGCCGTATTCGAGCAGCAGCTTGGCCACCACGGTGTGCCCGCCCATCGCGCCGGCCAGGCTCATCCACCCGCGTGCCAGCTCCTCGGTGACCATCGCGTAGCACGACGTCGACACGCTGCCGGCGCCCCACGGCTCGGGGATCGCCAGGCCGTAGACGCCGAGCTCCTTCATCCGCTCGATCTGCCGCTCCGGGTACGCGTTCGCGTGCTCCAGTTCGCGCACCACCGGCCGGACATCCCGGTCGACGAAGTCACGCACCGACTCGACGAACGACAGTTCCTCGCTGCTCAGGCCGTCCACTCGCCAGCTCCCGTCCCAGCGGATCGTGTCCCGGTCCGGACCGTACGCCGGCCGGCGGGGTTCGCCGGCGCCACCGGGCGGGCCCGGTGTGGCTACCGGCAGGATGGGGCATGACGACGGTCGCGGACGATCGGTGGAGGGAGTGGGCGCATGGCGGACGCCGAGATACTGCTCGACGCGTTCGGCCGGATCCGGGGGCTGGTGCACGGGGTGGTGGCCGGCCTGACACCCGATGAGTTGGCGTACCGGATCGACGGGTCGGCGAACTCGATCGCCTGGCTGGTGTGGCACCTGACCCGGATCCAGGACGACCACGTGGCCGACGCCGCCGGCGCCGACCAGGTGTGGATCACCGACGGCTGGGCCGACCGGTTCGGCCTACCGTTCTCCCCCACCGCCACCGGCTACGGGCACGGCGACGGCGAGGTCGCGGCCGTCCGGGGGCCCGACGCCGATCTGCTGGCCGGCTACTACGACGCCGTCCACGAGCGGACGATCGGGTACATCGGCACGCTCACCGACCCAGACCTGACCCGGGTCGTGGACGAGTCGTGGAGCCCGCCGGTGACCCTCAGCGTCCGGCTGGTCAGCGTGCTCAGCGACGACCTCCAGCACGCCGGCCAGGCCGCGTTCGTCCGCGGCGTGCTGGATCAGCGCGGCTGAGCCTGCCGGTCAGGTGTTCTTCAGGTCGCGGGCCAGGCCTTCGGCGAGCGGGGTGGTGGGCCGGCCGATCAGCCGGGCCAGGTCGCCGGAGTGGTCCTCAAGCAGGCCCTGAGCGATCGCCTGGTCGACGCTGACCACGAAGTCGGCCACCGGGGCGGGCAGACCGGCGCCGGTCAGCGCCGCCCTGTGCGCGTCGGCCGCCAGGTTCTGGTAAGTGACGTCTCGGTGGAGCACGCTGGCCGCCGCCTCCGCCAGGTCGGCGTAGGTCCAGGCGACATCGCCGGACAGGTCGTACGCCTTGCCCTCGTGGCCTTCGCCGGTCAGCACGGCCACGGCCGCCGCCGCGTAGTCGGCCCTGGTGGCGCTGGACACCCGGCCGTCGCCCGCGCTGCCGACGATCACGCCGGAATCGGCCGCCATCGCGACGGCGGCGGTGTAGCTCTCCGTGTACCAGCCGTTGCGGAGGAACGTATGCGGCAGACCGGACGCCAGGATGGCCGCCTCGGAGCCCTTGTGTTCGGCCACCGGGCTCTGCTGGGGGCGCAGCACGCTGGTGTAGACGATGTGGCTGGCGCCGTCCCGGCGGGCGGCCTCGACCACGGCCGAGTGCTGCTGCACGCGGCGGCCGACATCGGAACCGGAGATCAGCAGCACCTTCTCGGCACCGGCCAGCGCCGTGCCGAGGCTCTGCGGGTCGTCGTAGTCGCCGCGCCGCACCTGCACCCCGCGGCCGGCGAGATCGGCGGCGTTCTCCGGGCGCCGGACCGCGGCGACGATCTCACGCGGTTCGACGCCGGCCGCCAGCAGGCCGGCCAGCACCAGGCGCCCCAGGTGGCCGGTGGCAGCGGTAATGACGATCATCGGTTCTCCTCCGTGTCGGTGCCTCGACACTAACCATGGGTTAGCGCCTTCGGCAAGTTAGCGCTGCGCGCGGTACTGTTCTCATGTGGACAGTGACCAGGCGGCGGCCCGCGGCGACCTCGCGTTCGATGTGTTCGCCCGCGACTGCCCGTCCCGCGAGACGCTGGAGCACGTCACCGGCCGCTGGGGCATCCTCGCGCTCAGCGCGCTCAGCGACGGCACCCACCGGTTCAACGCGCTGCGCCGCCGGGTCGCCGGTGTCAGCGAGAAGATGCTGTCCCAGACCCTGCATGCGCTCGAACGCGACGGCCTGGTGCACCGCGACGCCCGCCCCACCAACCCGCCGCACGTCGAATACAGCCTGACCCCGCTGGGCCGCGAGATCGCCACCCGCCTGACCCACCTCATCGACTTCCTGGAAAGCCAGATGCCCACCGTCCTGGCCGCCCGCGCCCGCTACGACCGCTGACGACCCCGGGCCCGGGCAATCGCGCGATACCGCATCATTCCGGCGACCGGCGCCGTACCGTCGGGCGTGGCGTCTTCGGTGGCTCGGGAAGGACTGGCGTGACGTACGACGGCACCGGCGGTCGGCCGCCGCAACAACCGGGCGAGGCACCCGCCGGCCCGCCACCGCCCTACGGCGAACAGCAGTACGGCCAGCCGGGCCAGTACGCGCAGCCCGCGCAGGCCGGCCACTACCCGCAGACCGGGCAGACCGGCTATGGCCAGCCGCGGGGTCAGGCACCCTACGGCCAACCGCAGGCACCCTACGGGCAGCAGTACGGCGGCCAGCCGCCGGCCGGCTACGGGCAACCGCAGCCCTACGGCCAGCCGGCACCGGCCCAGCCCCGGTACGGGCCGGTGCCGACCGGTTACGGCCCGCCCAGCGGCGGCCAGCCGCCCTACGGCCAGCCGGCGGCCGGGCAGTTCGGCCACCTCCCGCCGCCGCCGGTCAACCACATCTCCGCGCAGGCCATGGCCCGCACGTCCGGCCGCCAGTCGATGATCGCCGGCGGCGCCCTGTTCACGGTCGGCCTGCTGATCACCGTCGTCACCTACGAGATGGCCGCCGACTCCGGCGGCACCTACGTGGTCACCTTCGGCCCCCTGATCGCCGGTGCCGCCCTCTTCCTCCGCGGCCTGATCACCTACCTCCGCAACTGACCGCGGTGGGGGCCGGCCCGGGCACGACGAAGTAAGCTCCCCCGGATGACGCCGGACGAGCTGCGCGCTCGGATCTCGCGCGGCGAGGATCCGCACACCGACTTCAAGCAGGCGATCGACCGCAACGCGGAGCTGGCCAAAGACCTCGTCTGCTTCGCCAACAGTGACGGTGGCCTGCTCATCATCGGTGTCTCCGACCACCGCGCGGTTGTCGGTGTGCCGGATGTAGACGCACTGCTGCTGAGAGTCGACGACGTTGCGTTCAATCTTTGCGCACCCCCCGTCACCGTCGTCCCGGAAACCGTCAACATCGACGGTCACGATGTCGTCGTGCTGCAGATTCCCAAAGGCGACCACCGGCCGTACTCCACAAAGGACGGCCGGTACTACGTGCGCTCGGGTGCCCGATGCCGCAGCGCCAGTAGAGAGGAGTTGCTACGCCTGTTCCAGGCGTCCCGGGCGTTGTTCTATGACGAGCAGGCGCTGCCCTGGTTGACGCAGCAGGACCTTGACCTTGATGAGGTCAGCCGGTACCTGGCAATGACGGAGCAGGCGGATCTCGGCGAGGATCTCTCCCGGCTGTTGCGCGCTTGGCGGCTCGCCGAGCAGGACTCACCCACCGTGGCCGGCATTGTCCTCTTTGGACGGACGCCGCAGGCCGCGCTCGAATCCACGAGGATGGTGGTCGGTGCGCTGGCCGGTGACGACATCGGCGACGACTTCATCGACCGCAAGGACCTGACCGGCGGCCTGTTCAGTCTGGTGGGGCAAGCCGAGGCATTCCTGAACCTCTACCTGCGGACCGGGCACGAAATTGTCGGGTTCGAGCGGGAGAAACGGGCCGAGATCCCAGTGGGGGCATTGCGTGAGGCCGTGATCAACGCGGTGGTCCACCGGGACTACACGATCCCCGGCGCGACCAGGATCTTCGTGTTGGCCGATCGGGTCGAGGTGCGCTCCCCGGGCCGGCCACCGAACAGCGTGGACGCCGAGGCCATGCGGGCCGGCGTTCACGTCACCCGCAACCCGCACATCTACTCCCGCGTCGCCGACGCGCAACTCGCCACCAGGGCGGGCACCGGGATCCGCCGCATCGCCCGGCTCCTGCGCGAGAACGGCGGCCGTGACCTCGGCATCAGCATCAGCGACGCCGAGGTCGTCCTGACCCTGCCGCGCGGACACAACGGCGCCTGGACACGCGAGACGCGGGCGTGAGGGCGGGCGGCGGTAGCGTGTCGCGGTGGTGACGAGTGAGGGCGTGCCGGCGGGGCGGGTGCTGGGGGTCGAGGACGCGACGCCCCTGCTGTTCTGGGTGGCGGTGGCGCCGGGCGCGTACCTGCAACTGGACGACATCGTGGTCACCAGCCGGGACGTGCCCGGCGTGGGGGCGGTGACCGCGTCCGGCGTGGTGACGCAGGTGCGGGCGCGGCACGAGGGGGCACAGTTCGCGTCTGACGTGTTCCTGATCGAGGACGGGGTGCTGCCGGCGGATGTGCAGGAGTCGGCGGAGGTCACCACGACCCGGGTCGATCCGGAGGTGTACGTGCCGCCGCGGCCGGGGGCGATGGTCTTCCGGGCCACTGGCGGGCAGCGCGACCGGGCGCTGCACTTCGACCGGATGGACCGCAAGGTGGCGGTCGGGCTCGGCCGGGACGGCCTCCCGGTCTACCTGAACTTCGAGTTCCTGGACGGGTCGCGCGGGGCACACGTGTCGATCTCCGGGGTGTCCGGGGTCGCGACGAAGACCAGCTTCGCGCTGTTCCTGCTGTACTCGATCTTCCGGTCGGCGGTGCTCGGCGCGCGGGGGGTCAACGCGAAGGCGCTGGTCTTCTCGGTCAAGGGCGAGGATCTGCTGTTCCTCGACCATGCCAACAGCAAGCTGGACGGCGCCGTCAAGGACGCGTACGCGCGGCTCGACCTGCCGGCCGAGCCGTTCTCCTCGGTCGGCTTCTTCGCCCCGCCGACGCCGGGCGACACCACCGGCCGGCCCCATGTCGCCGCGCGGACCAGCGGCGTGGCGCCGTTCTGGTGGACGATCGAGGAGTTCTGCCAGCAGCAGTTGCTGCCGTACGTGTTCGCCGACGCCGACGACGAGCGCAACCAGTACATGACGGTCGTGCACCAGGTGGCCAGCCGGCTGCGCCGCGACGGCAGCAGGGCCGGCGCGGACGGTGCCTGGTCGGTGGACGGCCGGCTGCTGCGCACCTATGACGATCTGGTGGACTTCGTCGTGGCGAAGGTGACCGACGACGGGACGCGGTTGGACTGGGCCGGCCCGGCGATCGGCATGGGCTCGGTGAACGCGTTCGTCCGGCGGCTGCGGTCGTCGCTGCGGCCGATGCGGGCGCTGATCCGGGCCGACATCACCGCCGGCACCGCCCGGCGCGTCTCCACCGAGAACCACCAGGTCACGGTCGTCGACCTGCACAACCTGCCAGAGCGGGCGCAGCGGTTCGTGGTCGGCGTGGTGCTCGCCGCCGAGACCGAGCGCAAGGAGGCGGCCGGCGGCGGCAACCTGCTGTTCGTCATGCTGGACGAGCTGAACAAGTACGCGCCGCGCGAGGGGTCCAGCCCGATCAAGGAGATTCTGCTCGATATCGCCGAACGTGGCCGGTCGCTGGGGATCATTCTGATCGGCGCGCAACAGACGGCCAGCGAGGTCGAGCGGCGGATCGTGGCGAACAGCTCGGTGCGGGTCGTCGGCCGGCTGGACGCGGCCGAGGCGTCGCGCCCGGAGTACGCGTTCCTGCCGGCCGCGCAACGTGTCCGGGCGACGCTGGCGAAGCCCGGCGCGATGTTCATCTCGCAGCCGGAGATCCCGGTCCCGCTGGCCGTCGAGTTCCCGTTCCCGGCCTGGGCGACCCGCGAGAGCGAACGTGGCGCCGGTCCGTCCATTGTGGATGGTGATCCGTTCGGAGGGCTGCCGCGGCCGCTCGACGACGACGAGCCACCGTTCTAGAAGGGCCGCGGAGATGCGATTCCTGCACACCAGCGACTGGCACGTCGGCAAAGTCCTCAAAGGACACAACCGGCTGGATGAGCAGGCCGCGGTGCTGGACCAGATCGTCGGCATCGCGCGCGACCACGCGGTGGACGCGGTGCTGATCGCCGGCGACCTGTACGAGTCGGCCGCGCCGAGCGCGGAGGCGCAGCAACTCGTGGTCCGCACGCTGCTGCGGCTGCACCGGACCGGCGCCGAGGTCATCGCGATGGCCGGGAACCACGACCACGCCGACACCTTCGACGCCTACCGGCCGCTGCTGGCGGAGGCCGGGATCACGCTGATCGGCCGGGTGCGCGGGCCCGACCGCGGCGGCGTGGTCGAGTTCACCGCCCGGTCGACCGGCGAGCCCGTACGCGTCGCCGTGCTTCCTTTCCTGTCCCAGCGGTACGCCGTGCGGGCGGCCGAGCTGGTCACCCGGACCCCGGCCGAGAACAGCGCGCGCTACGACCAACTGGTGCGCGACCTGCTCCGGGCGCTGACCGCCGGCTTCGCCCCCGACGCCGTCAACCTCGTCATGGCGCACCTGACCGTGACCAACGGGACGCTCGGCGGCGGCGAGCGGGCCGCCCAGACCATCTTCGAGTACCACGTGCCGGCGACCGCGTTCCCGGCCGACGCGCACTACGTCGCGCTCGGCCACCTGCACCGCCGCCAGTCGCTGCCGGCACCGTGCCCGGTGCACTACTCCGGCAGCCCGCTGGCCGTCGACTTCGGCGAGGTCGACAACACGCCGGCCGTCCTCATCGTTGACGCCGGGGTCGGCACGCCGGCGGCGGTGACCGACGTGCCGGTGACCGCGGCCCGGCAGCTGCGCGTCGTGCGCGGCAGCCTCGCTGAGCTGGCCGAGCTGGCGGCCGGCCGGAGCGACGCGTACCTGCGGGTGTTCGTCCGGGAGCCGGCCCGGGCCGGGCTGCGCGAGGAGGTCCAGGAGCTGTTGCCGAACGCGCTGGAAGTGCTGATCGATCCGGAGTTCGCGGCCAAACCCAGCCGCAGCGGGCCGTCGGCCGGCGGGGTGGAGCGCAGCCCGCGCGAACTGTTCGGCGAGTTCTGCGCGCAGCGCGGGCTTGCCGACCCGCCGGTCGAAGCGCTGTTCGCCCGCCTGCACGACCGGATCGTCACGGCGGAGGGCTAGCTCATGCGGCCCGTACTGCTCGATCTCGCCGGCTTCGGCTCGTTCCGCGAACCGGCCACTGTGGACTTCCGCGGGGTGGACTACTTCGCCCTGGTCGGCCCGACCGGCGCCGGCAAGTCGACGGTGATCGACGCGCTGACGTTCGCCCTGTACGGCTCGGTGCCGCGCTGGGACGACCGCCGCACGGTCGCCAACGCGCTGGCGCCGACGGTGGCGCGGGGAACCGTGCGGCTGATCTTCGACGTCGGCGGCCGGCGCTACGTGGCCGCCCGGGAGCTGCGGCGGGCCGCCAGCGGCTCGGTCAACGTACGGAACGCCCGGCTGGAACGGCTCGCCGACGCCGGCGCCGTGGACGGCGACACCGAGGTGCTGGCCGCCGACTCCGGCGTCACGCCCGCGGTCGAAGCGCTGCTCGGGTTGCCGTACGAGCACTTCATCACCTGCGTGGTGCTGCCGCAGGGCGACTTCGCCGAGTTCCTGCACGAGAAGCCGGCCAAGCGGCAGGAGATCCTGATCAAGCTGCTCGGCCTGGACGTGTACCAGCGGATCGGCCAGGCGGCGAACAGCGAGGCGACCACGCAGCGCGTCCGGGCCGAGCAGCTGGGCGAGCAGCTGGCCGGGTTCGCCGACGCGACCGCCGCCGCCGAGCAGGCGGCCCGCCGCCAGGTCAGCGTGTTGCGCAAGCTCGCGACCGAGCTCGAGTCGATGCTGCCGGCACTGGCGACGGCGGCCGCGGAGGTGGACCGCGCCGAGCGCGCGGTGCTGCGGCTGCGGGCCGAGACGGCCGCCCTGCGGGCCCTGACCGTCCCGTCCGGACTGTCCGAACTGGACGACCGGCGGCAGGCCGCGAACGCCGTGCTGCGGCAGGCACGCGGCGCCCTGACCGCGGCCGAGGGGTCCGACACCGCCACCCGTGAGGCACTGGCCGCGGCGCCGGAGCGCGCCCCGCTCGAACACGTCCAGCGGGCCTGGGCGCAGCTGGCCGAGTCCGCGGCCAGGCTGCCGGCCGCGCAGGCCGAGCAGCGCACGCAGGCGGCCGCGCTGGCCCGGCAGCAGGAGCAGGTCGACGCCGCCGGCGGCGCGCTCGCCACCGCCCGGGCGGCACTGGACGAGGCGCAGCGAGCCGACCTGGCCGGTGCGCTGCGCCCGCACCTCGAGCTGGGCGGAGACTGCCCCGTCTGCGCCCAGCCGGTGCGGCGGCTGCCACCGGCGGCGGCCGGCGTGGATCTCGACCGGGCCCGGCGGGCGCTGCGGAAGGCCGAGCAGGCGGTCGAGCGGCACCGCGCGGGCTGGCAGGCGGCCGTGGCCGCCGAGCAGCGGGCCAGCACCGCGGCCGGCCAGCTCGCCGAGCAGATCGCCGCCTTCCGCGCCGCGCTGGCGACGGCGGACGACGCCGCCACCGTCGCAACTCGACTGTCCGAAGTGGACCGACTGGAGGCGGCCGGGCGCGCGGCGGACGAGCGGCTGCGCGCGGCCCGGGCCGAGGTGGCCCGGGCCGAGAAGGCGGCCGCCGCGACCGGCCGGGACGCCGCGACCGCCTGGACCGCCCTGGACAGGGCGCGCGACCCGCTGGTCGCCCTCGACGCGCCGACGGTCCAGCGGGACGACCTGGTCGCCGCCTGGACCGCGCTCACCACCTGGGCCGCCGGGGCCGCCGCGCGGCGGGAGAAGGACCTGCCGGCCGCCGACCACGCCGTCACCGCCGCCGGGCAGGGCCGGGACGACGCCGAACAGGCGCTGCGTGCCTCGCTGGCCGCCGCGGGTGTCGTCCCGCGCGCCGGCCGCCCGCTGGCCGAGGCGGCCGAGCCGGCCCTGGTGGTGGCGCGGGAGCGGGCCGACGGCGCGCTGCGCGACATCAAGCGCCGCCGCGCCGAGGCCGCCGCGCTCGAACAGCGGCAGCGGGAGGCGACCGAGGCGCAGCGGGTCGCGAAGTCGCTCGGCCAACTGCTGCGCGCCGACGGATTCCAGCGCTGGCTGCTCGGCGCCGCGCTGGACGTGCTGGTCACCGACGCGTCCCGGACCCTCGCCGACCTGTCGGCCGGCCAGTTCGAGCTCGGCCACGACGGCACCGACTTCCTCGTCATCGACCACTTCGACGCGGACAGCCGGCGCCCGGTCAAGACGCTGTCGGGTGGCGAGACGTTCCAGGCCAGCCTGGCGCTGGCGTTGGCGCTCTCGTCGCAGCTGGCCGGCATGGCGGCGGCCGGCGCGGCCCGGCTCGACTCGATCTTCCTGGACGAGGGCTTCGGCACCCTGGACGAGGCGACGCTCGACGTGGTCGCGGCGACGCTGGAGAACCTGGCCGCCGGCGGCGACCGGATGGTCGGCGTCGTCACGCACGTGCCCGGGCTGGCCGAGCGCGTCCCGGTCCGGTTCGAGGTGCGGCGCGACCAGCGCACGTCCAGCCTGAGCCGGGAGGGGATGTGACCGTCGCCGACCCGGCCCGGATGCGGTTCGCCGTCGACAGCTGGGACCCCGCGTACGGCAGCAGCGTCGACCTGGACGACGACCTGGCCGACTCCAGCGCGGTCGTCGACCCGCTGGTCGAGCTGCCCCGGGACGGGTGGCGCCCGCTGCCGCCGCGGCCCGGCGTGCCGGTACCCGGTGCGGTGCTGTTCGTCGACGGGGTACGCCGGATCGACGCGCGGGTCTGGATCTCCGAACCGCCCGGCACCGGCGCGGGCACCGGCGCGTTCGGCCTGTGCGCCTCGTACGCCGCCGGCGTGGTCGTCTGCAGTGGACAGTCGGCCAGCCTCGCCGTCGCGCAGCTGCACCGCGGTCTGTTCACCGCGTCCGCCGCCGCGTCGCCGGTCAGCACCAGCGCCGGCGACTATCCACTTCGACCGTCCAGTTCGGACGACGGCAACGACCTCTCGCTCGCGCTGCAGCGCAGCCTGGGTGCCGTCGAGATCACGGCCGCGGCCGCGGCCCGGGACGGCCTGCCGGCCGGCTCGACCGACGACCTGCTGGTGGTGGACGGCCCGCTGCGTGGCCGCACCCACCTGCCCCGGGCGCTCGGCTACATCAAGACGCACCGGGCCAGCTACCTGCCGCCGGACCTGAACGCGGTCGTCGTCGCGCTGGCCGCGGGCGAACGCACGCCGGTGTTCCACATGGGCACCAGCTGGCACCGGTACAGCTGGTACCTGCGCCTGCCGTGCCGGCCGAACGGCACCTGGGCCGGCATCGTCCGGGTGGAATGCGATCCGGAGCTGTCGCCCGCCGACGCCGCCCGGCTGGCCGACGTCTCCCAGCACGTCCTGCCGCGGTACGCCTCGACCGAGCACAAGGACCGGCGGGCGCCGCAGAACCTGCACCCGATCGCCGGCCTGGAACGTCAACTGCGCCGCCGCCTCGGCCACCCCGGCGTCCTCTACCGTGCCCTGCGCCGCGCCGCCGCCACGCCGTAGCCGGCCCGGCCGGCGGGTCGACGATCGGTAGGGTGCAGGTGGGCGTGCCGGGAAGTCTGGTCGGCGGTGCTGTCACAGTGCGCGGAGGTGCCCGGTGCTGGCCTGGCTGAGCGGTTCCCTGGGCCGCGTCCCGGGTGGCGCGCGATGAGCGATGTGACGCGTTTCGGGCTCGTGATCGGCGTCGTCAGCGTGGCGATGCTGGCGGCGCTGCTGTCCAGCCGGCTCAGCGAGCGCAGCCGCATCCCGGCGCCGGCGATCTTCCTGGTCGCCGCCGCGGCCGCCTCCGACGTGTGGCCCGGGCTGGCCCGGATCCCGGTGGTGACCGTGCAGCGGGTGGTGACGGTGGCGCTGATCATGCTGCTGTTCGACGGCGGCATGCACATCGGCTGGCGCCGGTTCCGCGCCGCGGCCGGGCCGATCGTCTGGATCGGCGTCGTCGGGACCTTCCTGACGACCGGCGGGATCGCCGTGGCCGCGCACGCGGTGTTCGGCTTCGGCTGGCTGGCCGCGCTGCTGCTCGGGGCCGCGCTGGCCCCGACCGACCCGGCGGTCGTCTTCTCGGTGCTCGGCCGGCAGGTGATCAGCGGGCGCACCGGTGTGCTGCTGGAGGGCGAGTCCGGGGTCAACGACCCGGTCGGCATCGCGCTGATGGCCAGCCTCCTCGCTGCCGGCACCGCGGGGGGCTGGCACGCGGTCGGCACCGGGGCGGCCGAGTTCGCGCTGGAGATGGCCGTCGGCGCCGCGGTCGGCGCGGCCGGCGGCAGCCTGCTGGGCCTGCTCATGCAGCGGGTGCCGCTGCCCAGCGGCGCGCTCTACCCGCTCCGGACGGCCGCGGCCGCCGGCGTGATCTACGCGCTGGCCAGCGTCGCGCACGGCTCCGGCTTCCTCGCCGTGTTCATCGCCGGGATCCTGGTGGGCGATCTGCGGGCGCCGTACAAGGCCGAGATCGAACGCTTCCACTCCTCGCTGGCCAGCCTGGCCGAGATCACCGCGTTCACCGTCCTCGGCCTGACCATCACGCTGGGCTCCTACACGCATGGCGACGCCTGGCTGGTGGGCCTGGCCCTGGCCGCCCTGCTCACCGCGGTGATCCGCCCGGCCCTGGTCGGCCTGCTGCTCGTCCCGATCAGGATGCGGCTGGGCGAACGCCTGTTCGTCACGTGGTCCGGCCTCAAGGGAGCGGTGCCGATCCTGCTGGGCACCTACCTGTTCACCGCCGACGTCGCCGACGCCGGCCGGCTGTACCAGATCGTGGTGCTCGTCGTCGCGTTCTCCGTCATCGTGCAGGGCGGCCTGGTGCCCTACGTCGCCCGCCGGGCCGGCGTCGCCATGCGGACCGTCGAACCCGAACCGTGGTCGCTGGGGGTGCGTTTCCAGCACGAACCCAGCGGGCTGCACCGGCACGTCGTCGGCGCCGGCGCGCCCGCCGACGGCTCCACCGTCGCCGACCTGGCCCTCGGCGAGGACGCCTGGATCAGCCTGCTCACCCGCGACGGCCACCTGGTGCAGGTCCGCGGCGATACCGACCTGCACGCCGGCGACGAGGTCCTCGTCCTGGCCGAACCGGACTCCGACGTCGACCTGCCATACCTGTTCACCGGCTCCACCGAGCGGCCCGGGCCGCGCCCCTGACGCCCCGGGCTGACCGCGAACAACGCCGGACGCCGCGTACCGCGAGGCCACCGACAGCCCCGCGGCGTCCGCCGTCACGGCGCGAGGTAGGGCTTGATCAGTTTCGTGTAGTCCTTCGGCCGGAGGTCGTTGTAGTCCTTGGTCCGGTCGCCGCTGGTGACCTGGATCAGCGGACAGTCGCCGGTCTTGGCCTCGGCGACGTGCTCGTACAGCGCCTTGCCGGTGCGTGCCTCCAGCACCCGCAGCCGGTACCGCGTGTTGTAGAGGGTGAGCGGATACTGCTGCTTGCTGCTGTCGTCCTCCATCTGGCAGGTCTTCGCGACCGTGGTGGACGCCTGCCGCTCGTAGCAGACCACCAACTGCACCCGGGACGGGTCACCGTTGGCCTCGACCACCCAGCCCTTGGGGAAGTCGCTCGCCTGCGCCGCGAACCAGTCGCCGACCGTGTCGGAGAACGCGGCCGCCGGATGGATCGCTCCCTTGGTGCCGGAGTAGCCGGTGGAGCCGGCAAAGCCGACGCCTTTGCCACACGTCTTGCTGTAGTCCTGCACGGACTTCAACGTCGGCGGGCCTCCGCATGCCGGTACCGCGACGAGCACCGCCGCGGCGAGGACTCCCCGAACACCGTGATATCGCACCACGCGACGCTAACCAGGCCGGCAGCGGCAGGACGCCGATCCGCACCAAGGGGCAGCGGCACCGCGCGTCCGGCCGGCCATCCGCCCGCCCCGGCGGCCGCCGGGGCGGGCGGTGTCGGCAGCGGCGGCGGTTAAGGTTTTCTGGTGACCGAGCGGGTGCCCTTTCTGGGTTGGTGGTCGGAGTCGGACGGGCGGCTCGTCGAGGTGGCCGGCGCCGGGGGCGACCTGATCCTGCGGTATCCCGGCGTACCGGATGAGTTCGCGCCACGGGTGGTGCCCGCGCCGCCCGGCCCGGCGCGGTTCGTGGTGCGCGGCGGGCCGCGGGACGGGCTGGGCATCGCGGTGGCCGACCGCGACGGGGTGCCGCACCTGGTCATCGCCGACACGCTCACGCTGCCGCGGGCGGAGGGTCCGACCGGCCGGCACACCGTCCGCGGCGTGCCGCGTCCGCCGGCAGCCGTCGAGCCGGCGGCCGAGGCGGCCTACCGCGCGCTCCTGGAACAGGCGCTCGCCGCCGGGGGCGGCGTGGTCGAACCGCCGGCCGGGGTGTCGCTGGCCGGCTGGGTCGGGTGGGCCAGCCGCCAGCAGGTGGGGCTGTTCCACGGCACCGGCGACGGCGGCATCGAGGAGTTCACCCCCCGGCGGACCTCGTACGAGGTGCGCGACCAGGCCGGCCGGGGCAACCACGGCGCGGTCTACGCCACCGACGAGGGTTGGTGGGCGATGTGGTTCGCGATCCTCGACCGGGACCGGGCGCGGGGCTCGACCCGCAACGGCGTCGAGGTGTTCACCAGCGCCGACGGCCGGCGCCTGCCGGTCTACTTCTTCTCACTCGACCACCGCACCCTGGCTCAGCGCCCCTGGCGGGACGGCTGGCTCTACCTGCTCCCGCGCGCCGGTTTCCAGCGGCTCGGCGTGGTGCCGGGCGGCCCACCGTCGCACGAGTGGTGCCGCTCGGCACCGGTGGCTCCGCTGGCCCGGCTGCGCGTGACCCCGGGCGACTTCCCGTTCCTGGACGGCGTCAGTGGCCACGACGACGGCGACCTGATGCGGCTGGAGGACCTGTCCAGGCTGGTGCTCGACCGCGGGCTCGCCGTCCGCTTCACCACCACCGGGGTAGCCGCAGAGGTCCGCTGGGACGACACGCTGGCGGTGGTGAGCGAGGAATACGTGCGGCTTGGCCAGAAGTGGATGCCGGAGGTGGGCCGCGAGTTCCGGCCGGACGCGGCCGGCGCTGTCTGGCTGCACCTGGAGACGACCGGCGAATTCGTGGAGCTGCTGCACAACCGGTACGCCGAACTGGTCGAGGAAGGCTGGTTCTCGACCGAGGCTCCTCGGTAAGCCCCTCTGCCTCCGAGGTGCCGCTGTAACGCGGGACGGGCGAGAAACCACGTACCGGGTGCAGGGCACAGGCGAGCGGGAGGGATCCGCGGGTGGACAGCAGCACCGACGAAGGGCCAGGGGTGCGCCGGGTCGGCCGCGACCCGGCGGCGTTCGAGGAGTTCTACCGCCGGCACGTGGGTGAGGTGCTGCGCTTCGTCACCCGGCGGGTCGACAGCCCGCAGGACGCGGCGGATCTGACCGCGGAGGTCTTCCTGCGGGTCATCGACGGGGCGGACCTGTACCGCGGCGGCCCCGGTGGCGCTCGGGGCTGGTTGTACGGCATCGCCCGCAACGTCGTCGCGGCGGCACGGCGGGACTCCGCGCGGCAGCGGAGCCACGAGACCCGCGTCGCCGGTCGCCGGTTGCTCGACGGTGACGACTTCGTGCGGGTTGAGGAACAGATCGACGCGGCCCACCGGGTCGCCGCGCTGGCCGACGAACTGTCTGCGCTGCCCGAGGGCGAGCGAGCGGTACTGGAGCTGGTCAGCTACGACGGGTTGACGGTCACCGAGGCGGCTGCCGCGCTCGCGATCCGGCCCACCACGGCGCGCGTCCGGCTGCACCGGGCCCGCCGCACCGCCCAGCGCCTCGCCGCTCCGCCCGCCCTGGCCGTCGTCCACGTTCGCCCCCAGCCGGAGGCCAAGTCATGATCAAGTCTAAGTCGCCCCAACCACTGGGCAACTTCGAGGAACTATTGCTCGCCGAACTCTCGGCGGTGGTCACCCAGCGCGCCGCCGACCTCGGCACGGATCCGGTGCCCGGTGGCGCTGCCCAGGCGCCGGCCCGCCGGCGGTCCCGGCGGCGCCTCGTGCTGGCACCGGCGGCGGCCGGTGCCGTCGTCGCCGGCGTCGTGCTCGGCGTCATGCGGATCGGCGGAGGCGCGGCCGCGGCGTACGCGGTGGACAAGCAGCCCGACGGCAGTGTCCTGGTCACCGTTCGGGACACCAGCAGGCTCGACGGACTGCCCCAGCGCCTCGCGGACGTCGGCCTGCCGGCCCGGGTGGTGCCGATCACCACGTCCTGCCCGCCGGTACGACTGAACCCGATCACGTCCTCGATGAGCGTCGCCATCGATCCCGTCCTGAACGCAAAGCCGGGAACGACGGTGCGGGTTCGGTTCCACGGCACCGTTCCGCCCGGCCAGTTCCTGGTGTTCGGGCTGGCTACGTCGGAGGCGATCCGCAACGCGCACGGTTGGATAGTCGCGGTCGATGGCGGATTCACCGCCCACCCGCCGGCCTGCCTGCCGGTACGGAAGTTCCCGCTGGTCAAGGTGAGCGGGAGTCTGCCGGGTTCCGCGGGCGACGACCGCAGCCCCGCACCCGAAACGAGCGGGCCGACGGGCTGACCAGCCCGCATCCCGACCGGTCGGCCCTCGCTGCGGCGGGGGCCGACCGGTTCCAGGCCACCACCGCCGGCGGCCCCTACCGGCGGCGGAGGGCCTGCAGGCCGGCGGCGAGCGCGACAGCCACGGCGGCCAGCTGCACGACGGTGCCGGTGAAGGCGGCGACGTCGGAAGGCTGACGCAGCGCGTTGTCCGAGTTGGCCGACGCGGCGATGACCCCGCCGACGACCAAGAAGAGCGGAACCGCCACGCCCACCAACGACGCCCACGGCCGCCGGACGAACACGACGATCCCGACCGCGACGGCCAGGATGATCGGCCCGGGTGGCACGGTCGGATAGTCGACGCCGGCGGCGAGCTGGACGACGATGCCGGCGATCGCGGCAACCATCGCGGCGGCGTTCACCTTCGCTGGCGCCGGCAGCGCGGCCCCGCGTTCCCTTGTGGAGATCATGCGTCCACTGTGGCCAGACCGGCCGCGGTCGTCGTCCGTCCGGTGTGGCAAATCGGGTACGCACCCTGCCGTACGCGCCGGCCGCCGGCTACGTCCGGAGTGCGGTACGTGGCGGGAGCCGGCTACCCGTCGCCGCCGGGCCCGCGGCGGATCGTGGGTCGGTCACCGTCCACTCGCGACGACAGGCGGCTACGTCAGGTGCGGTACGTGGCGGCCGCAGCTGGCGGGATGCGCACGGGGCCGTCGTGGGCCGAGGATCGGCGGCATGACAGCGATTCTCGCGTTCTCCGCCCATCCCGCCGGGCACGACGGCCCGGGTCTGTGGTTCCTGGTGCCGGTCACGTTCTGGCTGACCGTCATCGTCATCGCGGCACTCTGGTGGCGTCGCCGGCCAGCCACGCCCGGTCCGGAAAGGACACTCGGTGAGACCTTTGCCCGTGGCGAGATCACCGAAGAGGACTACCGGGCGCGGCTGGCCGTGCTGCGCGAAACCGACGGCCGCCGCCGGAGCTGACCGGCGCCGCCGGGACACCACTGGGCTGGACGGATCATGCCGGCGGAGCCGGTTTCTAGCCGAAGACCAGGCAGAACGGGTGACCGACCGGGTCGGCGAAGACCCGGAAGCCGGTCTCCCGCTCGGCCGCGAGCCGGCGGGCACCGAGTGCCAGCACCGCCTGCTCCGCCGCGTCGACGTCGTCGACGCGGATGTCGAGATGCAGCTGCTGCGGATGTCCGGGGTCCGGCCAGCGCGGCGGTATCCACGTGGAGGCACGCTGGAAGGCAAGGTGACGGTCGCCCGGCTCGCGGCCGATGACCACCCAGTCCGCGCTCTCCTCGTTGACCCGCATGCCGAGGATCCCCGCGTAGAACGCCGCCAGCGCACCGGGATCCGGGCAGTCGAACACGGTCTTCTCCAGCCGTCCGATCATGCCCTCATCATGCCGCCCCGATGCAGGGTCTTTGGCGCGGGCTGGTCTGTGGGTGGGACGCCGTCCACCACGCTGGGGTCGCGGCGGCCGCGACCAACCCGCTGAATACGCACGGCGCCGCGACTCCCCGGATGCGGCGGCCGGTCACGTCCGCGACCGCATCGCGCTCACGAGTACCGGCAGCGCGGCGATGAGGGCGATGCCGCGCAGAGCGCCCGCGATGGGGTATGGCGCACGCAGCCCGAACTGGTGGGCGATCAGGCCACCGGTCAGCGCGCCGAGCGGGATGAGCCCCCAGCCCAGCAGCCGGTAGACGCTGTTGACCCGGCCCAGCAACTCCGCCGGGACGATCTCCTGCCGCAGGCTGACGGTCACGATGTTCCACATCGTGGTGGCGAACCCGTTCACCGCCAGCAGGGCACCGAGCACGATCGCGTCCGGGCTCACCCCGATCCCCCCGAACGTGATGACGTTGATGATGAGCGCGGCCAGCAGCGCGCGCAGCGCCCCGATCCGGGCCACGATCCGGGCGTTGACCAGGCCGCCGAGCACGCTGCCGATCGCGCCGCCGGCGAGCAGCAGGCCGTAGCCGCGAGCGGTCAGGTGCAGCGTCCGCGTCGCGAGCAGCACGAGCGTCACGCCGCCGACCTGGAAGCAGAAGGTGTTGACGCCCAGCAGCAGCGCGAGCGTGCGCAGCAGGCGGTGCGCGGTGAGCCAGCGCAGGCCCTGCGCGATGGACCTGCGGATCGGCGGGTGTTCGACCTCCCGGCGCGGCCGTCGCGGCAGCGTCGCCAGCAACGCCGCCGACAGGGCGAACGAGCCGGCGTCCAGGCCGAACGGCAGGGCGACGGCGACCGCGAACAGCAGGCTTCCGGCCGGTGGGCCGAGGAACATCTGGCCGATCATGGTGACGCTGTACTGGTTGCCGTTCGCCTTGTGCAGCAGCCGCGCCGGGACGAGGTCGGGCAGGGTCGCCTGCGACGCGTTGCTGAACACCACCTCGCACGCGCCGAGTCCGAACGCCATGATCGCAAGCGTCGGGATGCCGACGTGACCGAATGCCGCCAGCGCCGCGACGACACCGACGATGACCGCCTGGATCGCCTGCGAGCGCCACATCAGGGCCACCCGGTCGTGCCGGTCGACGACAGCCCCGGCCGGCAACGACAGCAGCAGCCAGGGCAGGTAGGTCGCGGCCGAGACGATCGAGATCAGCCGCGGATCACGGGTGATCGTCACCGCCAGCAGCGGGACGGCGGCAGCGAACGCCCCGTCGCCGACGTTGTCGACGGCCGCGGCCCACCACAGCCGCCAGTAGGCAGCGGACAGGCGCGGTTCGGCAGCCGTCTCGGTCACGGCGCAGATGTTCCGGCGCCACGAGCCACCCGGGACACCAGTTAGCCGCCCGCTACATAATCCGCGTATGCCGCTGACCCTGGACCTCAGCGTGGGCCAGCTGGCCGGCACCCGGTTCGCGATCTCGCCGCTGTCCGAGACCATCGCCGGCCTCCAACTGCTCGGCGATCGCGGGCGGCGGGAGAGCAACCTGCGCTGGGTCCGATGGGCGCTCGACGAACTGGCCCGCCGGCCGCTGCACCTGCCCCGGACCTGGCCGCTGATCGTCAACGACCGGCCGAGCTGGCCGCAGTTCCTCCTCCCGGCACCGGTCGGCGCCGGCACCACGATCGACGACGGCCTTGCGGCGATGCGGGGGACCACCGCGCGGCAGGTCCGCGCCAGCCTGCGGCGCGTCTTCGGCGACGACCCTCCCGCCAGCGCCGCCGAACTCGCCGCCCACCCCGGCGCGGGGCTCCGGTCGATCGCCGCCGAACTGCGTGAAGCACACGACCGCCTCATCGCCCCGCACTGGGCACGCATCCGAGCCGTCCTCGACGCCGATATCGCCTACCGCGCGAAGCAACTGGCCGCCGGCGGAGCCGAGCGGCTGTTCGCCGACCTGCATCGGGACCTGCGGTGGCACGACGGGCGGCTGACCCTCGAACACGGCCCGCGCGACCGCCCGGTCAGCATCGGCCCCGGCGGTCTGGTACTCCTGCCCGTCGCGCTCGGCCCGACGAACGTGCTGATCAAGAGAAGAACCACGACGCAGACGACATTGCGCTACCCGGCCCGCGGCGTCGGCACGCTCTGGACGGCGGGGACCCGCCCCGCCCGCCAGAGCCTGGTCCGCCTGCTCGGCCGGCACCGCGCCGAACTCCTCGAAGCGCTGCGGTCACCGGCGACCACCACCGACCTCGCCCGGG
>JBBWZH010000461.1:0-5495 GCA_039648995.1 Mycobacteriales bacterium | reverse complement strand
GGAGCCTGCCGAGTCTGGGCGGTGGTGACGGGGAAGTGCGGTCGGGACACGACCGCCGAGGCTACGGTATGCCCGGCACTACCATCGCTCTATGTCCCGGCCACCGGCGAACCAACGGTCGCGACCGCGGCTGCGCCGGGTGGACGAGACCTCCGCCGGCGGGCTCGTCGTCGACGACTCGATCGCGGCGCATCCGGTCGGCGCGGTGATCGGCCGGCAGGATCGGCGCGGCCGGCTGCTCTGGTCGCTGCCCAAGGGCCACATCGAGCCGGGGGAGAGTGCCGAGCAGGCCGCCATCCGCGAGGTCGCCGAGGAGACCGGCATCGTCGGCCGGATCGTGGGCCTGCTGGGCACCATCGACTTCTGGTTCATGGCCGAGGGCCGGCGGGTGCACAAGACCGTGCACCACTACCTGCTGCGCGCCGAGGGCGGCGAGCTCTCGGACGCGGACATCGAGGTCGCCGCCGTCGCCTGGGTCCCGCTGGACGAGATCGCCGGCCGGCTGGCGTACGAGGACGAGCGGGCGCTGCTCGTCCGCGTCCCCGAGATCCTCGCGGAGAGCGCATGACGGCGCACCCCGGCGGCCCCCTCCGCTCCGCTCCTCGGTCGCTGGCGCGCCCTGCGATGCTCACCGCGGAGGCCGCCTCGTGACGGCGCACCCCGGCCGCGGGCGCGCGGTGGTCGCGGCGGTGCTCGCCGGCTGGACGCTGCTGGCGGCCGGCCCCGCGCTGGCCGCGCCCGGGGTGACCGGTGCGGCCGCGGCGCGCCCGGTACAGGGCGATCCGGTGGACACCGACCCGACCGGGACGCCCTCGCAGCCCGATGAGTCGCTGCCGGTCAAGGTGACCATCGAGCAGCTGGAGCCGCGGGAGGTGAAGCCGGGCGCGACGGTCCGGGTGGTGGCCGTGCTGCGGAACACCGGCACGACACCGACCGGCCCGCTGAAGTACCGGCTGCAGCGCGGCCCGCTGATCACCACCCGCAGCGAGCTCGCCGCCGCCGACAAGGTCGCGCCGCTGATCACCACGCAGTTCGCGCAGTCCACGCCGCTGCCGGACGGGCTGGCGCCCGGCCAGGCGCTCCGGGTGCGCTACGAGTGCTCGGCGGACGAATTGCGGCTGCTCGGCGTCGGCGTCTACCCGCTCGGCTTCACGGTCACCGACACCTCGAACGGCAGTCAGGTCGGCCGGGCGCAGACGCTGCTGCCCAGCTTCGCCGGCGTCGATCCCGTGCCGACCCGGGTGGCCTGGCTCTGGCCGCTGCTCGACCGGCCGCACCGGCTGCTCGGCGACGTCGCCGGCCAGCCGCTGTTCGACTCCGACGAGCTGGCCCGCTCGGTGTCCAAGCGCGGCCGGCTGGACCAGCTGCTGGCCGCCGCCGAGGCCGTCACCGGCCGGGTCAGCCTCACCCTGGTCGTCGACCCGGAGACGATCGAAGAACTGCAGCTGATGACCAGGAGCTACCGATACGGCAGCCTCGGCAGGTCATCGGTCGGCCGGGGCCAGCTGGCCGCCGCCGACTGGTTGCGCCGGCTGCGCGTGATCGCCAAGCGGCACCTGCTCGCCGTGCTGCCGTACGGCGACCCGGACATCGTCGCGCTGGACCGCGCCCACCTCACCACGCTCGGCGAGCCCACCGATGCCGACCGGGCCCTGGTCACCGACGCGCTCGGCGCGGTCCAGGCGACCACCCAGCTGGCCTGGCCGGCCGGCGACGTGCTCACCGACACGGCGCTGGACGACGTGATCAGGTCGGGCGCCAGCGCGGTCGTGCTCGACCCGGCGGCACTGCGCGGCGGCGCCACCCCGGCCCCCCGCACACCGAGCGCGGTCGCCCCGCTGCCGTCCCTGGAGGGGCAGGCCTCCGCGCTGGTCACCGACGCGGCCCTGCAGTCGATCGTGGCGCACGCGGCGTCCTTCCCGGGTGGTACGCGGCTGGCCGAACAGCGCTACCTGGCCGAGCTGGCGATGATCGGCGCGGAGGCACCGGCCGTCCAGCGCACGCTGGTGATCGCTCCGCCCCGGCGGTGGAGCCCGAGCCTGCCGTACGCCGCCCAGGTGCTGGCCGACACAGCGCGGATCTCCTGGTTGACGTCGCTCACCGCCGGCGCGGTCATCGCCAGCACGCCGCCGGTCGACCGCGGCCCCCTGGTCTACCCGCCAGCGGCGCTGCGGGCCGAGCTGCCGCAGAACCAGCTGGGCACGCTCAGGGAGCTGCGCCAGGAGATCGCCGACTTCCAGAGCCTGCTCACGAACTCCGACGCCAAGCTGTTGCTATCCGCCTACCCGGACGCGCAGCGCCGGGCCGCCTCGTCCGCCTGGCGGTCGGACCCGGCCAGGCAGGCGGCGTACCTCGACGGGATGGAGCGTGGCATCCGCCTGCTGCGCGGCCAGATCCGGATCCAGAAACCGGTCTCCGGGATCTACTCCCTCGCCTCGTCCGACAGCCCGCTGACGCTGACGATCGTCAACTCGCTGCCGACCCCGGTGACGATCGGGATCCGGATCAACCGCCCACCGCCGGGCTTCCGGATCAAGGACATCGGGCCGCAGATCATCCCGGCGCGGTCCCGGCACTCCCTGCGGTTGCCGGCGAACGTGCAACGCACCGGCACCTTCCGGGTCGACATCCGGCTCACCACGCCCGGGCCGCAGCCGCATGACGTCGGCGGCGGTGTCACGCTGACCGTCCGAAGCACCGCGTACGGCTCGCTCGCCCTGGGCATCACCGGCGCGGCACTGGTCATCCTGATCGCCGCGATGATCTTCCGGATGGTCATCCGGCTGCGGTCCGGCCCGGGCGAGCCGGCGCCCGCCGGCAGCCCCGCGGACCGGAGCCTGTCGTGACCGGCTCCCGGCGGGGCGGCGCCGACTCGCGGGACGGCCGCGGCCGCACCGGCGCGGACGACCTCACCCCACCGCCGCCCAGCCAGCCGCCGCGCCGCCCACCGCCGCCGCCGGATGCCGACCGCCCCGGTTCCTCGCGTTGGCCCGGGAACGGCGACCCGGGCGCCCCCCCGCGCCAGCCGGCGGCGGGCCGTGACCCGGCCGACGACGCCGGCCCCGGCCCGTCCCGCCGCCCACCCCCGAACGGCGGCGACCCCGAGGGCGCCCGGCGCCGCCCCGCCCCGGACGGGCCGCCCGCGCCCACCGGCAGCGGCTGGGCGGACCGACCGCGCCCACCGGTCAACGGCGGCCCGCCGGACGGGCCGCCCCACCGCCCGCCGGCCCCCGGCGCCCGCCCCGACCCGCCCCCGCACCGCCCGCCCGGCGGCGACCCCGACGCCCCCACCCGCCGCTACGCCGGCCCCCCACCGCCCCCCGGCCCGGCCCGGCCCACCGAGCCACCGCCGGCCCGGCCGCCGCGGCCACCGGACGCCCAGCCACGCGCCCCCCGGCCCGGCCCCGGCGAACCGCCGCCGAACCATGCGCGGGCGCCCCTGCCGCCGGACCCCGGCCACCCGCCGCCCGGCCAACGGCCGCCCGGCCAACGGCCGCCCGGCCAACCGCCGGGCCCGGACCCGGGCTGGTCCGCCGCGCCCCGGCCGCCAGCCAACCAGCCGTACCACCCGCCGGCGGGCCCGCCTCACCACCCGGGCGCCGCACCATCCCGCCCGGAGGACCCGGCCGGCCCCGCCGACTACCGCTCGCGCCCGGACCAGCCCCGCGACGGTGGCCGCGGCGCTCCACCACCCGGCTACCGCCCGCCCGCCGGCCCACCGCCCCCCGGACCCGGCAGCCCGGGCGGCGCTCCGGGCCCCGGGCGCCCCGGCGGCCCCGGCGGCTCCCCGGGCCACGAACCACAGCGCCACGAACCACAGCGCCACGAACCACCGGCCGGCTACCGCCGACCGGACCCGCCACACCGGACGCCTCCCGGGCCACCGGGCGGCGCACCGGGCGGGCCACCACCCGGCCACCGCCCGCCGACCGGCCCACCGACCCACGTCCCCGACCGGCCGGGCAACCCACCCCCGGCCAACCCACCGTCGGACGACCGACGCGGCCGCCCACCAGCCGGCCCACCGACCTACGTCCCCGACCGGCCGGCCAACCCACCGCCGGCCAACCCACCGCCAGGCAACCCACCGTCGGACGACCGACGCGGTCGCCCGCAGGCTCACCGGCCCGACCCGCCGCGGCGCGGACCGGACGGCTACCCCCGGTCGGCGCCGGAGGCCGCGGCCGCGGCGGGGGCGTACGACGGGATCGACTCGCCGACGATCCAGTTGCCGGCGCCGGGCTTCCTGCGCGAGCTCGGGATCGACCCGGCGGCGCCGACCCGGCCGGCGCAACCAACCCAGCAGGGCCGTCCGGCCGGGCCGGGGCAGCCGGTGCGGCCGCCGCCGGGCCGGTCGTACCTGGCGCCGGGCCTGCCGGGCGCCGGTCCCTACCTGCCACCCGGCATCGACCCGCCGACCGAGCGGCTGCCGACGCTGGGCCCCGGGTCGTACCGGCCGGGGACCGGGCGGGCGCCGCCGGGGTATCCGTCCCGACCGACCGCACCCGGCCGCCGCGGAGCGGTCCCGGAACACGGCGAACCGAGCCTGGGCCGGTCCAGTCGGATCATGGCCGTGGCGACCGCGGCGAGCCGGCTCACCGGCTTCCTGCGCAGCCTGGCCATCGCCGCCGCGATCGGGCTGGGCCTGGTCGGTGACGCCTACAACACGGCGAACACGCTCCCGAACATCGTCTACGAACTGCTGCTCGGTGGCGTGCTCACCTCGGTCGTCATCCCGCTGCTGGTGCACGCCCAGGAGCGGGACCCGGACAACGGCGAGGCGTACACCCAGCGGCTGATGTCGCTGGCGACAGCGGCGCTGGCCGCGGCGACCCTGATCGCGGTGCTCGCCGCGCCGTTGCTGACGGCGCTGTACGTCGGCGCGGACAACCCGAAGGCCCACCTGACCACGGTGTTCGCCTGGCTGCTGCTGCCCGAGATCTTCTTCTACGGGCTGGGCGCGATGTTCGGCGCGATCCTGAACACCCGCAACGTGTACGGCGCCCCGGCCTGGGCACCCGTGCTGAACAACCTGGTGGTGATCGCCACCGCCGCCCTGTTCGTCGCGCTGCCGGGGCCGGCGAAGCTGCTGCCCGGCACGATCACGAACGCGCAGGTGCTGGTCCTGGGCATCGGCACCACGCTGGGCATCTTCGTACAGGCGCTGGTGCTGCTGCCGGCGCTGCGCCAGGTCGGGTTCCGCTGGCGGTGGCGGCTGGACGTGCGCGGCGCCCGGCTGGGCGAGGCCGGTGGGCTGGCCACCTGGGTGCTCGGTTACGTGGCGATCAGCCAGGTCGGGTACGTCGTGGTGACCCGGCTGGCGAACGAGGTGACCACCGCCGGCCGCGGCTACGCCGTGTTCACCAACGCCAGCCTGCTGTTCCAGATGCCGTACGGCATCCTCGGCGTCTCGTTGCTGACCGCGCTGATGCCGCGGATGAGCCGGGCGGCGGCGCGGGGCGACCACGTCGGCGTGGTGTCCGACCTCACCCTGG
>JBBWZH010000440.1:0-5657 GCA_039648995.1 Mycobacteriales bacterium | reverse complement strand
TCCCGCTGGTGGTCGTAGCCGTGCAGGTAGCCGCCGCTGATCGAGGACGGCTCGACGATCCGCTGGGATGCCGCGCCCTGCGCGTTCACGTAGCCCAGCCAGACCCGGCGGCCCTCCCGGGCGGCCTCCCGGAGCAGCCCGAGGGTGGCCGCGGTGGTCAGGTTCGGGATCTCGGCCAGGTCGGCGGCGGCGCCCTCGCGGGGGCCGGCCGAGTTCAGCCGGCGGGCCTCGCGCAGCGACCGGTCGCCGGCCCGCATCGCCCGGATCACCTCGACCAGTTGCTCCCGGCTCGGCACCGGTGGCTCGACCACGGCCCGGGCGGTGCTGCCACGGCCGCCGGCGCGGCGCGCCTCGGGACGGGTGAGCAGCACCGCGCCCTCGGGTGACTCGGCCACCGGGGCGTAGCCGGCCTCCCGCAGCACGTCCAGCACCCGGTTCACCGCGGCCTTGCTGACCAGCACGGTCGGCGCGATCCGGCGTAGCCGCAGGCCGTCGGTCTGCCGGTCGGCCAGCACCTGGGCGACCAGCGCGGCGTCGTCGCAGCGCAGGTACGCGGTCGCCGTGCCGACCCGCAGCGCACCGTGCCGGCGGGCCACGTCGTCGATCAGATACGTCAGCGCCTGCGGCACCGGCGTCCGGGACCGCAGCCGGAACAGCTCGTGCAGCTCGGTGGCGGCCCGGCCGGCGTCCAGCGCGCGCCGCACGGTGGCCTCGGTGACCCGGTAGACGGTGGCGGCGCCGGCCGACTCGACGTCGGCCACCGCGCCCATCTCCCGGGCCAGCTCCGGCTCCAGCGGGCCGGGCGCGATCACCGTCAGGTCGGCCTGCACCAGCACGTGGTCGACCGGCTCGGGCAGCCGGCTGGCCAGCCGCGCGGTCGGGTCCTCGCCGGCCAGCAGCAGCCGTCCGTACGAGGTCAGCGCGCCGCGGCCGGTCACCCCGATCAGCTCGGCCTCGGCCAGCACCGCGGCGACCACGTCGGCCTGCTGGCCGCCGCGCCGCGGCGCCAGCCAGGCGAGCCGGGCGGCGACGTCCTCGCTCGAGCGCGCCGCGGTGCCGGCCGGCAGGTCGGCCAGCACCCCGAGCACGCGCCGGCGGGTGCCCGGCGCGCTGATCCGCTCCACCTCGATGGACAGCGGCGCGAACGGCTTGCCGCGCTCGTCCCGACGGCCGACCAGCGACGGCTGCCGGGTCATCGTCAGCCAGCCGCGGGCCAGCCGGGCCCACCGCTGCGCCACCGGCAGCGCCTGCCAGTCGTCGTACCGCAGGGTGGGCAGCCAGGCCGACTCGGGGCCGCCGGTGTCGAGCAGTTCGGCCGCGCGGGCCATCTCCAGGTAGCCGGCCGCGGTGAGCTCGTCGGTGTCCAGGGCCCGGGCGGCGCGGCGCAGGTCGCGGACGCCGAGCCCGCCGGACCGCAGCTCGGTCGGCGGATCGGCGGCGAACCCGTCCAGCAGCTCCTCCAGCTGCCGCAGCGCGGTCAGCACCTGCCCGGCGCCGGCCGCGTCGATGCTGGCCGCGTCGGTCTTCGTGGTGGGCAGCGGGTCCGGCTGCAGGCGGAGCGGGCCGAGCGGGGCGTCGCCGCGGATCGCCAGGCCCACCTCCCGGGGCAGCTCCACGGTGTTCGGGTCGGTCGCCACCAGCAGCCCGTGCGCGAGCAGCCAGCGCACCGGCGAGTCGGCGTTGGCCGCCTCGACCGGGCGCAGCGCGTCCTTGACGGTGCCGACCGGCGGCCCCGCGGCCAGCTGGCCGAGCACCGCCCGCTCCGGCTCACCGCACCGGGCCAGCAGCGCGCCGAGCCGGGCCGGGTCCGTGAACACCTCGGACAGCGCGGGCCCGGCGTCCGGGTGGCGCAGCTCGGGCAGCCCGAGGGCGGCCAGCACCGGAGCGAGCTGGCCGCGGCTGGCCGCGCCGAACAGCGCCTGCGCGGGGCGGCCGAGCCCGGCCGGGTACGGGGCCAGCGCCTCCCGGGTCGCGCCGGTCACGTGGACCGGGTCCTCGCCCCAGGTCAGCGCCAGGCCGTGCAGCCGGCCGAGGGCGGCCGCGAGCGCGGCGGGCGGGGCGCCGGGCACGACCGCGGCGAGCTGGCCTCGGGGGATCGGGCCGCGGTCGGCGGCCAGCGCCAGCCCGCTGAGCACGGTCAGCGTGAACGCGTCCAGCTCCTCCAGCGCGCGCCGGACGGAGAAAGCGATGCCGGCCCGGTTGGCCAGCGTGCCGACATCGCCGGGCGCCGGGATGGCGAGGTCGGGCCGGGCGCGCAGCAGCTCGGCGAGCTCCTCGTCGGTCCGCGACCGCAGCCAGTCGGTCAGGCTGCGCGGGCCGCTGGTGCTCATCCCCACCACGGTAGTCGCCGGCGCCCGGGCGGGTCGGGCCAGCCGGCCCGGCCGGTCACGGTCAGCCGGCGAGCCAGACCATCAGGCCGACCAGGACGAGCAGCGCGACGAGCACCGCGGCGCCGAGCGCGGCCACCCGGACCGGCAGCACGGTGCGCGGCAGCTGGTCCAGCTCGACGAACACGCACTCCGGGGACCAGCCGGCGGCCCGCACGCCGACCGGGATCAGCCAGCGCCGGGGCCCCAGCCCGATCGGGAACCGCGGCGCGTGCGCCGGCAGTTCGACCGTCCAGTGCTCGCCCGGGCTCAGGTGATCGCCGGCGAACAGGTCGGCCAGGATCGAGTCAATGCCGGCGCGAACCGAACCGGCCCGATCCCGGGACCGCTGCCACGGCGTGTCCCGGATCCACCAGTACGAGTCGACCGCGTACACGGCGACCCGCAGCTCCACATTTCCGGCGTTGTAGGCGACGAACCGCAGCGTCACCGGGTCGTTGTCGATCGTCCGGTGCCGGCCGACCGAGCGGGCCTTCAGCGCCGGCCGCCGCTCCACCGCCAGCCGTGCCTTCGACCGGTCCAGGAAGGCGCCGTCCACCAGGTCGGTCGCGGTGACCGTGACCTCGTACTCGTGCCCGCCCTCCGGCCCGGTGGAGAGCGGGATGACCTCGATCGGCACCTCCCGCTGCTCGCCCGGCAGCAGGTCGACCGTGCACAGCCGCGGCCGGCAGTAGCGGCTCATCGGCCCGCCCAGCTGTACCTGGACCGTCCGGGAACGCCGGTCGTGGTTGTCCACCACCAGCGTCAGGCGGGCAGGCGAACCCGGCGCCACGACCCTGCGGTCCGGCGCGAGTTGAGCGCGCACGCGCGAGTCGGGCTGCACGGAGGGTTCCTGATCGGCGGTCATTCCTCCGCTCCGGGGCAAAGGGGCGTCAACGTAGCGGATGGGAACAGGTCGGTTGGCCGCACGATGTTCGGATCGAGTCATGCTCTTCCTGGTTTCGTCCGGTGGCAAGCGCTACGTGCATACCCGTCGCAGTGCGTCATGGACAAGCCCGGTACCCGGCTCTGACCTCGCCGGTTGCGTTCCGCGGCGGCGGCCCTGGCCGGCGGTGCCGCGGTGGGGGAGACTTGATCCACGCCGTAGGGAGGTGCGCATGGCCGCCAAGTCGTCACGTGGGTCCGGACGGACCCAAACCGTGCCGGAGGGTCGGATCCCGGTCAGCGAGTTCGCCGCCGAGGTGCAGGGCGGCCTGTCGCCGTTCGGCGAGGACGTCCAGCTGCCGCTGCCCGCCGAGTCGCTCAGCTACCGGCACCCCAGCGCCGAAGACCGGCCCAACCTCGCTCACGAGCCCGACGCCTGACGCCGCCGTCCCGGCGGTGGCGGTGCAGGTGGCGGTCTGCGGGCCGGCCGACTGCGGGCCGGCCGAGGAGGCGCTGGCGGCCGCGGTCGGGGCCGCGCTGGCCGGGGCCGGTGCCGTCCTGCTGTGCGGCGGCGGCGCCGGGGTGATGCGGGCCGCCGCGGCCGCCGCGGTGTCCGCCGGCGGGCTGGCGATCGGCGTCCGGCCCGGGGCCGGCGAGCCGCGGCCGGATCACCTGTCGGCCACCGTGGACACCGCGATGGGCCAGGGGCGGAACGCGGTGCTGGTCAGCTCGGCGGACGCGGTGATCACGGTCGGGGGCTCCTGGGGCACGCTGTCGGAGGTCGCGCTGGCGATGCGCGCCGGCGTCCCGGTCGTCGCGCTCGGCGGCTGGCAGGTGCTGGACGCGGCCGGCGAGCCGGTGGCCGGCATCACCGCCGCCGCCGACCCCGCCGCCGCCGTCCAGGCCGCGCTGGCCGCGGCGGCGCGGGCCGCGGCGGCGGGTTGATTGCCGGGAGAAAACCGGCCGGGTAGAAAAGGCGCATGGTCGAGCTCGCCTCGCTGGTCCTGTTCAGCAGCCGGGTCGTGCGGACAGCCGACTTCTACCGCGCGCTCGGCATCGACCTGGCCGTCGAGGATCACGGCGACGGGTACGAGCACGCCGCCACCGACCTCGGCGGGGTGCACTTCGCCGTGCTGGACGCGGAGGCGGCCACCGACCGGGCGCTGGCCTGGCGGGAGGCGGGCAGCTCGTGCCCCGGCGTCTACGTCGACTCGCTGGACCAGACGCTGCTCGCGCTGGCCAGGCTCGGCGCGCCGCTGCTGCTGGCGCACCAGCCCCGGCCGTGGGGCTGCCGTGCGGTGGTGAAGGACCCGGACGGCCGGGCCGTGGAGATCAACCAGCGCGGCCACTGCGCCGACCCGCCGGCCTGACCGCGCCGGCCGTCCCGATTGGCCGGCCGTCCCGAGTGGACAGAGCCGGGCGGCCCGACGGGCCCGGAACGGTCCGGACCGCTGGCGGAAGCTGTCGGGGCGGGGCAGTATCCGGGCATAGGTCCGGCACCGCCGCGGGAGGCCCGATGTCCGTGTCCTACGCATGCGGTCTTTCCGCCGAGGCGCTGCTCGGCGAGACGATCGGCGCGAACTTCAGCCGGACGGTCGCGGCCTTTCCCGGCCGGCCGGCGCTGATCGACCGCGGCACCGGCCCCGATACGACCCGCCGCTACAGCTACGCCGAGCTCGCCGCCGAGGTGGACGCCTGCGCGCTCGGCCTGCTCGGGCGCGGCATCGGCAAGGGCGACCGGGTGGGCATCTGGGCGCCGAACTGTGCCGAATGGATCGTCGTGCAGTACGCCACCGCGGCGATCGGCGCGATCCTCGTCAACATCAACCCGGCGTACCGCACGCACGAGCTCGGGTACGTGCTGAACCAGGCCGGGGTGCGGCTGCTGGTGTCGGCGCCGGCCTTCAAGACCAGCGACTACCGCGGCATGGTCGCCGAGGTGCGCCCGGCCTGCCCGGGTTTGGCGGAGGTGCTGTTCATCGGCGAGCCGGAGTGGGACGCCCTGCTCGCCACCGGCCGCGCCGCCGACCCGGCCGCGCTGGCTGACCGCCGGGCAACCCTCGGCGCCGACGACCCGATCAACATCCAGTACACCAGCGGCACCACCGGCTTCCCGAAGGGCGCGACGCTCTCCCACCACAACATCCTGAACAACGGCTACTTCGTCGGGGCGCTGTGCGGCTACACCGAGCAGGACCTGGTCTGCATCCCGGTGCCCTTCTACCACTGCTTCGGCATGGTGATGGGCAACCTCGGGGCGACCAGCCACGGCGCCTGCATGGTGATCCCGGCGCCCGCGTTCGACCCGGCGGCGACCCTGCGCGCGGTGGCCGAGGAACGCTGCACCTCGCTCTACGGGGTGCCGACGATGTTCATCGCCGAGCTCGGCCAGCCCGAGTTCGGCTC
>JBBWZH010000426.1:0-9880 GCA_039648995.1 Mycobacteriales bacterium | reverse complement strand
GGCGCGGCGGAACTCATGGCCGCATCGTAGGAGGCACGGCCCCGCCACCGGTGGCCGGTCGCAGACCGAGGAGCAAGGAGGAGCGCCCGTGGCCGGATATCGGGACGACGACTGGAACGACGAGCCGCGGCCTGCGCCGTTCGCCGACGCGCCACCGCCGCCGCCCGATGTCGTCCCGAAGGGCGAGGTCTACGACTGGTACACGCGCGGGTTGGACCTGCTCGACGGCGGCAACCCGGCCGCGGCCGTCACCCTGCTGACGCATGCCGCGCAGGCCGAGCCGGAGTCCCGCAGCGTGCGCGAGGCGCTGGCCCGGGCCCAGTTCGACGCCGGCCTCTACGCCGACGCCGCGGACAGCTTCGGGTGGATCATCTCGGTGAACCCGGCGGACGACTACGCCCAGTTCGGCCTCGGGCTGGCTGCGGCGAAGACCGGCGACCTGCCGTCGGCGGTGGAACACCTGGCGCTCGCCGCGGCGATGCGGCCGGACATCAGCCACTACGCCACCGCGCTGCGAGGCGCCCGCGCGGCACTCGCCGCGAACCGGTGAGCCGGTGAGCCAGCCGGAGGCGGCGCTGGCGGCGAGTGACCAGCCGCCGGCGCGGCGGTACGACGTCGCGCTGCTGGACCTGGACGGAGTGATCTACGTCGGCCCGACCGGCGTGCCCGGCGCGACCGAGGCGCTGGCCGCGGCGCGGTCGGACGGGATGCGGCTGGCGTTCGTCACGAACAACGCGCTGCGCACCCCGGCCGCGGTAGCCGCGCACCTGACCGAGCTCGGCGTGCCGGCAGACCCGGCCGAAGTGATCACGTCCTCGCAGGCGGCGTGCCGCGTGCTGGCCGAGCGGCTGCCCGGGTCGCGGGTGCTGGTCGTCGGCGGCGAGGGCCTGCGGGTCGCGGCCGCCGAGGCCGGGCTGACCGTCGTGGACAGCGCCGACGACGAGCCGGCCGCGGTCGTCCAGGGCTACTCGCCGGACGTCGGCTGGCGGCAGTTCGCCGAGGCCACGGTCGCGATCAACCGCGGCGCCTACTGGCTGGCCACCAACCTGGACGTGACGCTGCCGTCGCCGCGCGGTCCGCTGCCGGGGAACGGCTCGCTGGTCGCGGCGATCCGGTCGGCCACCGGGGTGGAGCCGCCCGCGGCCGGCAAGCCGGACCCGGCCATGCACCGGGAATCCCTGCTGCGCAGCGGTGCCAGCAACCCGATCGTCGTCGGTGACCGGCTGGACACCGACATCCTCGGCGCGGCCCGCGTCGGCTGCGACAGCCTGCTGGTGCTGACCGGGGTGACGACCGCGACGATCCTGCTCGCGGCCCCGGCCGGGCAGCGTCCCACCTACCTCTCCGCCGGGCTCGACGGCCTGCTCACCGCCCATCCGTCGCCGGCCCCGGCCGGCGACGGCTGGTCGTGTGGCGGGTGGACGGCTTCCCGCGGCGGCGGGCTCGTCCTGGCCGGCGAGGGCGCCGACGACATCGACGCGCTGCGCGCGCTCTGCGCCGCGGCCTGGTCCGCTGGCCCGGCCGGCGCGGTCCACGCCGATGGCGCCGCCGCGGCCGCCGTCGTCGCCCGGCTCGGCCTCGACGGCACCAGGCCCGGCGCGCCGGCCGTCGCCACCGCCCGCCGGGCCTGACTACCGCGCGACGCCGGGCCGGCGGAGCGGTCAGAGCAGGGAGCGGAGTTTTAGCAGGTCGAAGACGCTGGCTTCGACCTTGATGCGGCCGGTGGCCCAGGCTTTGGCGAAGTTCAGCTGGCCGTCGATCAGCCGCACCAGGTCGTCGCTGGCCAGGGCGAGCCGGATCTGCGCGTCGGTCGAGTCAGTGCGGATGACGTCCTGGAGGGAGCCGTCGCGCAGCTGGCCACGGAAGGTGATGCCGAGGTCACGGATGTGGCAGGTGACCGAGCGGTCCAGCGCGGTCTTGCGCCTGGTCTCGGCGTCCAGCCCGCCCAGGTGCTCGGCGAACTGGTGCATCGCCGCCTCGCACTCGTCGACGGTGGCCATCCTGATGCCCTCCCGGGTCGGCGCCGGCGCGCCCGCCCGGCGTGATCGTTGGACGCTACCTCACCGGCGCCGGGCCGGCCGGACGGCTGCCGGCCTAACCGGCGCCCGGTAGCGTGGTGCGAGGCACCCGCCTGGGGTACGACTTGAGGAGAGCGGATGGTACGCGAGGCCCTCACGAACTACCTGACACTCGCGTCCGGGCTGACCGAGGTCACCAAGAAGCGGGCTCAGAAGGCGGCCAAGGCGCTGGTCGCGCAGGGCGAGGCGAGGGTCGGGCAGGTCAGCGGCCTGGCCGAGGAGATCCTGGAGACCTCGCGGGCGAACCGGAGCGCGCTGGTCAACCTGGTGCGCTACGAGGTTGACCGGGCGCTCGGCAGGGTCGGCCTGGTGACCGCCGAGGAGCTCGCCACGCTGCGGCAGCGCATCGCCGAGATCGAGAAGACCCTGCGCAAGCGCAGCGCCCCGGCCGAGCCTCCGCCCGCTGCCGAGCCGGCGGCCCCGGTGGCCGAGCCGGCCGCGGAGCCTGCGCCGCGGGCCGCCGCGAAGAAGGCCGCCCGTCCGGCCAAGGCCGCGAAGGCGCCCGCCGAGCCGGCGGGTGCGGCCGGCCCGCCGGCCAAGGCCGCGGCGCGGCCGACGAAGGCGACCAAGGCAACCAAGGCGACCAAGGCGACCAAGGCAACGAAGGCGACCAGGGCAACGAAAGCCACGAAGGCCGCCGCCGGGCCGGCGGGCCCGCCGGCCAAGGCGACCCGAGCCCGCCCGGCCAAGGCCACCCCGCCTCCGGTGGCCCCGCCTCCGGTCGCCACGCCTCCGGTCGCGCCGCCTCCGGTGGCCACGCCGTCCCCGGCCGGCGAGCCGGCCGGCACGCCGTGACCTCCGGCACCTGGCCGCCCGCCGGGCAGGGCGACCACCTGTTCACCGACGATCAGGACGCCGACCCCACGCCGACGACGCGCGCCGGTTGGGCCGATCCCGGTTCGGACGACGACACGGCTACGGCCCAGCAGACCGCCGTCCGGTCCGGTCCGGGTTCGGTGGAGGCGGCGGCCGGTGCGGGCGTCGGCAATGAGCCGGGAGGTGGCGCGGCCGCGGGTTCGGTGGAGGCGGCGGCCGGTGCGGGCGTCGGCAATGAGCCGGGGGATGGCGCGGCCGCAGATGCGGACGGGTACGGCCGGCCGGGCGCGGCCGGTGGCCAGGCGGTCGGCCGCGGCGAGGCGGCGGCGGTCGCGGCGCGGCTGGTGGACGGTGCGGGTGAGGGCGCGTCGGAGGCGGTGCGGCGGGTGGGCGCCGCGCTCGGCGCGATGGACGAGATGGCGGGGCTGCCGGTGGGGGAGCACGTCCGGTGGTATGACGCGCTGCATGGTGAGTTGTCCGATGCGCTGGCGTCGATCGATGAGGTGTAACCGGAGTGGTCCGGCGTAGCCGGCTGGACGCGGAGCTGGTCCGCCGGGGGCTGGCACGGTCCCGCGAGCAGGCGGCGGAGCTGGTGCTGGCCGGCCGCGTGACGGTGGCCGGGCAGACCGCGACGAAGCCGGCCACCGCGGTCGAGCCGGCCACGCCGGTGCGGGTCACCGAGCTGGCCGGCGAGCCCGACTACGCCTCCCGCGGCGGGCACAAGCTGGCCGGCGCGCTCGACGCGTTCGCCGGGCTGGCGGTGTCGGGCCGGCGCTGCCTGGACGCGGGCGCGTCCACCGGCGGGTTCACCGACGTGCTGCTGCGTCGCGGCGCCCGGGAGGTGGTCGCGGTCGACGTCGGCTACGGGCAGCTGGCCTGGGCGCTGCGCACCGACCCGAGGGTGACCGTGCTCGACCGGACCAACGTCCGCGAGCTGACCCCGGACGCGATCGGCGGCACGGCGGCCCTGACCGTCGCCGACCTCTCGTTCATCTCGCTGCGCCTGGTGCTCCCGGCCCTGGCCCGGTGCACTGACGGCGACCTGGTCCCGATGGTCAAGCCGCAGTTCGAGGTCGGCAAGGACCGGGTCGGCGCGGGCGGGGTGGTCCGCGACCCGGCGCTGCGGGCCGAGGCCGTCCTGCGCGTCGCGGAGACGGCCGCCGAGGCGGGCCTCGGCGTCGCCGGGGTGGCGGCCAGCCCGCTGCCCGGCCCGGCCGGCAATGTCGAGTTCTTCCTGTGGCTGCGCCGGGGCGCGCCACCCGCCGACACTGAGGCCATTACCCGAACCGTCGCGGAGGCCAGTCGATGACCCAGCGCAAAGCGACTCCCGGGGTGACCCGCTCGCCGGTGCTGGCGACCGCGCCGGCCGCGCTGGCGGCCGAGCGGTCGGCCCGCCGCCGCGTCCCGTCGGACCAGCGTGCCGCGCTGCTGGTGATCCACACCGGCCGGCCGGACATCGTCGACCTCTCCCGCGACACCGCCGCACGGCTGGCGTCCGCCGGCTTCGAGGTCCGGATGCTCGCGGCGGAGGCGAAGGAACTCGACGCCGGCCCCGACATCCGGCCGGTCGAGCCGGAGCAGGCGGCCGCCGGCGCGGAGATCGTGCTGGTGCTCGGCGGCGACGGCACGTTCCTGCGTGCGGCCGAGCTGGCCCGGCCGAACGGGGCGCCGCTGCTCGGGGTGAACCTCGGGCACGTCGGGTTCCTGGCCGAGACCGAGCCGGAGGCGCTGGCCGACACCGTCGCGTACATCGTGGCCCGGCGGTACGCGGTCGAGGAGCGACTTACCCTCGACGTGACCGTGACGGTTGACGGCCGGGTCACCGCGCACGGCTGGGCGCTGAACGAGGCGTCGGTGGAGAAGGGCAGCCGGGAGCGGATGCTCGACGTGGTGCTGGAGATCGACGGCCGGCCGCTGACCAGTTTCGGCTGCGACGGGGTGCTGTGCGCGTCGCCGACCGGGTCGACCGCGTACGCGTTCTCGTCCGGCGGCCCGGTGGTCTGGCCCGAGGTGGAGGCGCTGCTGGTGGTGCCGACCGCCGCGCACGCGCTGTTCGCCCGGCCGCTGGTGATCGCGCCCAGCTCGCGGATCGACGTGGTGATCGACGAGTCCGGCCCGGACGGCCTGCTCAGCTGCGACGGCCGGCGCTCGGTGCCGCTGCCGCCCGGTGCCCGGGTGACCGTCCGCCGCGGGAAGCAGCCGGTGCTGCTGGCCCGGGTGCACCCGCGGCCGTTCACCGACCGCCTGGTCGCCAAGTTTCAGCTCCCGGTGACCGGCTTCCGCGTCCCGCGGCCCTGATTCGCGATAAATCCGGGCCCGCTCCGGTGACTTTCGTACACAACCTGGCGATCCTGTCCGAGTTCAGGGCGGGATGGTCGCTAGGATCTGCTCGTGCTCGACGAGATCCGTATCAGGGGCCTCGGCGTGATCGACGATGCCACCCTGGAACTCGGGCCAGGGCTCACCGTCGTCACTGGCGAGACCGGCGCGGGCAAGACCATGGTTGTCTCGGGGTTGCACCTGCTGTTCGGCGGGCGTGCCGACCCCTCCCGCGTGCGCGCGGGTTCCGGCCGGGCGGTGATCGACGGCCGGCTGCGGCTGCCCAGCGATTCGCCGCTGCTCACGCGCGCGCGTGACGCGGGCGCCGAGACCGATGAGGACGGCTCGCTGCTGCTGTCCCGCGCGGTGGCCGTGGAGGGCCGGTCCCGGGCGTTCCTCGGCGGCAGCGCGGTCCCCGTCGGCGTGCTGAGCGAGCTGGCCGAGAGCGTGCTGGTGGTGCACGGGCAGTCCGACCAGCTGCGGCTGATGCGGCCGGCCGAGCAGCGCAACGCGCTGGACCGGTTCGCCGGCGAGGCGGTCGCGTCGATGCTGGCCGAGCACCGCACCGCCTACCACCACTGGCAGGCGCTGGCCCAGGACTACACCGACCGCACCGCGCGGCTGCGCGAGCTGAGCCAGCAGGCCGACATGCTCCGCCTCGGCCTCGCCGACATCACCGCCGCCGCGCCGACCGCCGGCGAGGACGAGCGGCTGGCCGCGGAGGCCGCTCGGCTCGGCCGGGCCGACGGGCTGCGGGTGGCCGCGCAGACCGCGCACGACGTCCTGGCCGGCGACCCGTCCCAGTCGGACGCGGCGGATGTGACCAGCCTGCTCGGCGCGGCCCGGCGCGCGGTCGGGCAGGAGGCCGCCGGCGACCCGGGCCTCGCCGAGCTGGCCAAGCGGCTGGACGAGGTGGCCTACCTGGCCGCCGACGTGGCCGCCGACCTGGCCTCGTACACGCAGCGGCTGGACGCCGACCCGGGCCGGCTGGCCGAGGTGGAGGACCGGCGGGCGGTGCTCAAGTCGCTGACCCGCAAGTACGCCGACACCGTGGACGGGGTGCTGGCGTGGGCCGCCGAGGCGGAGGACCGGCTGGCCAAGCTGGACGTGTCCGAGGACGCGCTGACCACGCTGGCCGCGCAGCGGGACGCCGCGCAGGCCGAGGTCGCGATCACCGCCGCCCGGCTGTCCAAGGCCCGGGTCGTCGCCGCCGAGCGGTTCTCCAACGCGGTGACCGCCGAGCTGAGCGGGCTGGCGATGCCGCACGCGAAGATCAAGGCCGAGGTGCGGCAGCGGTCGCCATCCGGCGACGGCCCGTGGGTGCGGGTGAACAACGAGCCGGTCGCGGTCGGTCCGGACGGCATCGACGAGGTCGACATCCTGCTCCGGCCGCACTCGGGGGCGCCGCTGCAGCCGATCCAGAAGGGCGCGTCCGGCGGCGAGCTGTCCCGGGTGATGCTGGCCGTCGAGGTGGTCTTCGCCGGCGCCGACCCGGTGCCGACGATGGTCTTCGACGAGGTGGACGCCGGCGTCGGCGGCCGCGCCGCGGTCGAGGTCGGCCGCCGGCTGGCCCGGCTCGCCCGCGCCCACCAGGTGCTGGTGGTGACGCACCTGCCGCAGGTGGCCGCGTACGCCGACCGGCACGTGGTGGTGGACAAGTCCGCGCGCAAGGACGATGGCCTGGTCACCCGCAGCGACGTCCGGACGCTGGACGACACGCAGCGGGTGCGGGAGCTGGCCCGGATGCTCGCCGGGCTGGAGCGCAGCGAACTGGGCCGGGCGCACGCGGAGGAGTTGCTCGGCACCGCGGCCGCGGAGAAGGCGGAGTTCAAGAAGTAGCCATTGCGCCGCGGTCGGCGTCGTCCGTCCGGTTCGGCGGCTGGCTCGTCGGCTCGGCCCTGGCGTGGCGGCGGGCGCCGCCGCGACCGCTACTGGCACCATCGGCCACATGCGACTCGTTACTCAGCGTCGACGTCATGGAGACAATGAGCTACCGGGCGTGATCGGCCCGGCCCGGATCGGCCGTCGCACCGCGCAGCTGCTGCCCCGCCTGCGGCCCGGCGACATCGCCGTGCTCGACCAGGTCGACCTGGACCGGTCGACCGCCGACGCGCTGGTGGACGCCGCGGTGGCCGCGGTGGTGGACGCCAGCCCAGTGATCTCCGGCCGGTACCCGAACCTGGGGCCGGAGATCCTGGCCGCGGCCGGCATCCCGGTGCTGGACGACGTGGGCACCGAGGTGTTCGGCCGGCTCCGCGACGGCGCCCGGGTCCGGCTCGACGGCGACACGCTGTACGCCGGCGACACCGTGCTGGCCCGCGGCGCCGCGCAGACCCCGGACACCATCGCCGACCGGCTGCTCGACGCGAAGACCGGGCTGACCGCGCAGCTGGAGGCGTTCGCGGCGAATACGATCGAGTTCGCCAAGCGGGAGCGGCCGCTGCTCCTGGACGGCGCCGGCATCCCGCAGCTGCGTACCCGGATCGCGGGCCGGCAGGTGGTCGTGGTCTGCCGCGGCTACGACTACCTGCGCGAGCTCGCCGGCCTGCGCGAGTACCTGCGCGAGGTCCGGCCGGTGCTGATCGGCGTCGACGGCGGGGCCGACGCGCTGCGCGAGGCCGGGTACATCCCGGACCTCGTCGTCGGCCGGCTGGACGCGGTCAGCGACGAGGTGCTGCGCTGCGGCGCCGAGGTGGTCGTGCACGCCGACGCCGGCGGCCGCGCGCCGGGGCTGGCCCGGGCGCTGGACCTGGGTGCCGACGCGATCACCTTCCCGGCCGCGGGCGGCAGCGAGGACGTCGCGCTGCTGCTCGCGCACCGGCACGGCGCCGCGCTGATCGTCGCCGTCGGTACCCGGGCCACCCTGCTCGACCTGCTCGACCGCGACCGCGGCGGGATGGCGTCCACGTTCCTCACCCGGCTGACCGTCGGGCCGACGCTGGTCGACGCGCAGGCGGTGATCCGGCTGCACCGCGGCCGGATCAGCGGCCGGTCGCTGCTGCTGCTCGTGCTGGCCGCGCTGATGGTGATCGGCGCGCTGGCCGCGGTGACCCCGGCCGGCCGGCTGTACCTGGCGCTGCTCGGCAGCTGGTGGGAGCACGGCGTGACGTGGCTGCGGGACCGGTTCCGGTGATCAGTTTCCGGTACCACCTGGTGTCGCTGGTCGCCGTCCTGCTCGCGCTGGCGCTCGGCCTGGTGCTCGGCGCGACCCAGCTGTCCGGGGCGGTCCTCGACGACCTGCGCGCGCAGGTCAAGCAGGGCGGCGCGCAGCGGCAGGCGCTGGCCGGGCAGACCCGGCTGCTCGCCGGGCAGGTCCGCGACGCCGACGCGGTGACCGCCGCGCTGGCCCCGCGGATCGTCGCCGGCACGCTGCGCGGCACCCGGGTCGTGCTGGTCGGCACCCCGCAGGCGGACGCGTCGATCAGCGACGGCGTGCAGAAGATCCTGGAGCAGGCGGGCGCCCGGGTCACCGGCCGGGTCCGGGTCACCGACGACTACGCCGACCCGCGCCGGGCCGCGGACCTGCGGTCGTTCGTCACCAGCGGCGGCCAGCCGGCCGGGCTGCAGCTGCCGGAGAGCGACGACGCCGGCGTGCTCGGCGCCGCGCTGCTGTCGTACGTGCTGGTGCACCGGTCCGGGCGCGGCGCCGAGCCGGCGGCGGTCAGCCAGGTGCTGTCGGGTCTCAGCACGCTGCAGATGCTGCGGGTGGAGAGCGAGCAGGTCACGCCGGCCGACTACGCGGTGGTCGTCACCTCGGCGACGGTCCGCGGCGGTGCCGACCCGGGCCGGGCGCTCGGCCAACTGGTCGGCGCGCTCGATCACGCCGGCCGCGGCGTGGTCGTCGCCGGCACCGCCGCGGCCGCCGGGCCGGCCGGCCTGGTCGGGCTGGTCCGCGCCGACGGGGCGCTGCCCACCGCGGTCTCCACCGTCGACGACGTGCAGACCGCGGCCGGCCGGGTCGCCACCGTGTTCGCGCTCACCCAGCAGGCCGCCGGCCAGGCCGGGCAGTACGGCACCGCGGGCAACGCCGACGCCCCGTTCCCCCCGACGTAGCCCGCGCCGAACCGGACGTCGCGGCCGGCGCGGCGCGTCCCGGACCGCCCGGGTCTGCGTGTTACCGTGAACTCCCGTGGATGCGGGCGACCCCCGCGACTGCCCAACCAATGGCGAGACCACGGGAGCCCTCCTTGGCGCAGGCAATCCGGCAGACCAAGCACGTCTTCGTCACCGGAGGCGTCGCCTCCTCGCTCGGCAAGGGGCTCACGGCCAGCAGCCTGGGCAGCCTGCTGAAGGCGCGGGGGTTGCGGGTCACGATGCAGAAGCTCGACCCGTACCTGAACGTCGACCCCGGCACGATGAACCCCTTCCAGCACGGTGAGGTGTTCGTCACCGAGGACGGCGCCGAGACCGACCTGGACGTCGGCCACTACGAACGGTTCCTCGACGTCGACCTGCGCGGTTCCGCGAACGTGACCACCGGCCAGGTGTACGCGAGCGTGATCGCCAAGGAGCGGCGGGGCGAGTACCTCGGCGACACCGTGCAGGTCATCCCGCACATCACGAACGAGATCAAGGAACGGATCCGCTCGATGGCCACCCCGCCCGGCGGCGAGCGGGTGGACGTGGTGATCACCGAGATAGGCGGCACGGTCGGTGACATCGAGTCG
>JBBWZH010000416.1:0-4421 GCA_039648995.1 Mycobacteriales bacterium | reverse complement strand
ATGCCCGGCCGCCGTCCGAGTCGTACGCGTGCCCGGTCGCCATCAACAGCGCGCCGAGGTTCGCGTAGCCGATACCGAGCTGCCGGTAGGCCCGGGTGATCTCGGTGATCTTCTCGGTCGGGAAGTCTGCGAAGCAGATCGAGATATCCATCGCCGTGATGATCAGCTCGACGGCCTTGGCGAACCGCGCGCTGTCGAACGCCCCGTCCGCGCCGAGGAACTTCATCAGGTTCAGCGAGGCCAGGTTGCACGACGAGTTGTCCAGGCTGACGTACTCACTGCATGGGTTACTTGCGGTGATTCGTCCGGTTTCCGGGTTGGTATGCCAGTCGTTGATCGTGTCGTCGTACTGGATGCCGGGGTCGGCGCAGTCCCAGGCCGCCTGCGCCATCTTGCGGAACAGGGTCTTGGCGTCGACGGTGCTGATGACCTCGTTGGTGAGCCGGGCGCGCAGGCCGAATTCCTTGCCGGCGTCCACCGCCTGCATGAACTCGTCGGTGACCCGGACGGAGTTGTTCGCGTTCTGATACTGGACGCTGGTGATGTCCTTGCCGCCGAGGTCCATGTCGAAGCCGGCGTCGCGGAGGATGCGGATCTTCTCCTCCTCGCGCGCCTTGGTGTCGATGAACTCCTCCACGTCCGGGTGGTCGACGTCGAGCACGACCATCTTCGCGGCCCGCCGCGTCGCGCCACCCGACTTGATCGTCCCGGCGCTGGCGTCCGCCCCGCGCATGAAGCTGACCGGCCCGGACGCGGTCCCGCCGGACGACAGCAGTTCCTTGGACGACCGGATCCGGCTCAGGTTCAGCCCGGCCCCGGACCCACCCTTGAAGATCAGCCCCTCTTCCCGGTACCAGTTCAGGATCGAGTCCATCGTGTCGTCCACCGCGAGAATGAAGCAGTTGTGCACCCGCAGCCCACCCGAGAGGTATTCACCGCTCTCGGTCTGGATGTCGTAGACCTCCTGCGGGCCGACCAACTCGACCCGGTCGATCTCGAGCCGCTTCACTGGACCGGCACCGCGGCCGGAAAGGTCGAACGAGGCCTCGAGCTTGTCGGCCTTGCCCGGGTCAATGAAGCCGATCTCGTCGGCGAAGATGCGGCGGTCGCCGGCGTTCTGGATCCGGATCCCCCACAGGTCATGCCGATCCGCACGCTTCTCGGCCTTCCGGCCGACCCGCGCGAAGATGCCGAACCGCTGGAGCAGCGACTGCACACCGCGGATCAACTGCTCGGAGATCATGTCCAGACCTACCAAAGTGGACCGGTCGCGCCGGCTGACGTAGCCCTCGGCCTGGAAGAGGCTGCGCAGGTACGCCGCCACCACCGGCAGCGGCGCGCTGTGGAGGTGTGCTGGAACTCGCATGTGGACACCGCGTGGCCGCAGGCCCCACCGCTCGACGAAATCTGCCAGACCAGCGCCGTAGACACGGTTCCGCCGGCAGTCCAGCGTTGTGTCCATAGTGGACACGAACCGCTCATGCCGGTGCATCCCGGGCAGAGCCGCGTCCAGCGCGCGCAGCACCCACTGGCGCTCTGCCTCGGTGACCGTCATCGCCTCGATGGTGAGCGACCGGTTGGTCCCCTCGTACTGCCCGACGAAGCCATCGGACTGCAGCCAGCCGGCCAGCGCCGCTTCGGCGATGTCGACGTCCACGATCTCCGCCTCGCCGTACCCGACGCGGCGGTGCCACTCCAACTGATCACCGGGGCGGAGGTCGCCGGCGGGGACGAAATGCCCGGTGCCTTGGCCGGTGCTCCGCCAGACGAGGTGGTCGGCGGTGACATCGAGTGTGTAGCCGGCTTTTGTGTGGAACCGGAGGACGTCTTTCGTGCCGTTCGCCTTGGTCGCGACGATGCGGGTCACGCCGTGCGCGTCGTAGACCTTCGTGCCGACCGCGTCGTCCTCGACCAGCTTGCCGATCGGTACGAGCCCGGCCGGCGTGCTGACCAGCGCGTCGTACGGCTGGCAGGCCGAGACCTGCTGGGGGGAGGCGGTGCCGACGTTGAACCAGACGGGGCTGTTGAAGCTGAAGACCTGGTGCAGGAGCATCCAGGTGAGTTCGTGGGCGAAGGTCTCGGCGTCGGCGGCGGAGGCGAAGTAGCCGTGGCGTTCGCCGGACGCGCGGTAGGTGCGGACCACGCGGTCGATGAGTTGGCGCAGGCTGGACTCCCGCTGGGCGGTGCCGGCGGCGCCGCGGAAGTACTTGCTGGTGACGATGTTGGTGGCGTTGACGCTCCAGAAGTCCGGGAACTCGACGCCGCGCTGCTCGAAGTTGACCGTGCCGTCCCGCCAGTTCGTCATGACGACGTCCCGGCGCTCCCAGTTGACCTCGTCATACGGATGTACGCCCTCGGTCGTGTAGACCCGAGCGACCCGCAGGCCGTGCTCCGGGTACACGGAGGTGGCTGCGTCACCGGCCGACTGGGCGTCGACGGTCTCGGTCATGGGATCGTCCCTCTCGTTCTCGTCCCTCGTGATGACCCGCGCAGCCCCCGTGGCTGGCGCGGGTGGTGCTGCCCCGCTTGATGTATCGCTGCCGCCTGGTCGTGCCGGCCGTCGCTGGCCGGCCGGGCGGTGCCGGCTACCGTTCCGGCCCCGGCGGCCGGCACGGCCGCCCGGACCCCCGGTCACGGCGACGGCTGCAGTTGCCGGTCGACCATCGGCCGGATCGCCACCCGCGCGGCCGGCTCGGCCGGGGGCGGCGCCGGCGGATCGGCCGCCGAGCCGTGCTCGCGCAGGGCCCGGATCTCGGCCTCGAAGTCCTCGATCGACTGGAACGACCGGTACACGCTGGCGAACCGCAGGTAGGCGACTTTGTCCAGTTCGCGCAGGGGGCCGAGGATGGCCAGGCCGACCTCGTGGCTGGGCACCTCCGCGCAGCCGGTCGCCCGGACCGCCTCTTCCACCCGCTGTGCCAGCTGAGCCAGGTCGTCCTCGCCGACCGGCCGCCCCTGGCAGGCCCGGCGAACCCCAGTGATGACCTTGCCCCGGCTGAACGGCTCGGTGACGCCACTGCGCTTGATCACCGCGAGAGTGGCCTCTTCGACCGTGGTGAACCGGCGACCACAGTCCTGACACGAGCGCCGGCGTCGGATGACCTGACCCTCGTCGACCTCACGCGAGTCGACCACCCGCGAATCGGGATGCCGGCAATACGGACACCGCATGTCCAGACCCGCCCCTCGCTCATGCCCGCAGAGCCCACCCGAAGGTCGGCTCCTGTGGATGGAGTTGGGGAAGACCTGTGAGTCATCCTGGGGATGACCTGTGGACGACGACCCCAACCTGTGGACAACTTACATCCTTGTAACTACTAGATGTAGGGGTCCGACGGTAGGCCGGGAGATCCGTCAACGCAAGTTCCGGACCGCGTGTCGACGGCGGAACGAAGGGCTCGTCACCAGCCCCGCCGGCCGGGCACGGCAACGGTGAAACCGTGGGTGTCGAGGGGGACGCGGAGGGTCAGCCGGCGCGGATCGTGAGGCGCTGACCGACCTCCAGGTCGGCACTGGCGAGCGCGTTGAGCCGACGCAGATCGGCCACGACGAGCCGGGCGTCGCGGTCGGGGGCGACCCGGTGGGCGATGCTCCAGAGCGTGTCGCCGGGCTGCACCACCACCACGGCGGGCGCGCTGGCCGGGACCGTCGCGGCCGAACGCAGGTGCGCGACCGCGGGCGCGACCACCGCGACCACCACGAACGCCGCGAGCGTGACCAGCACCAGCCGGCCGCGACGGGTCAGCCGCACCGGGCCGGACCGCGCCACCTGGGCCGCCGGCCGCGCCACCGCGACCGCGGGCCGGGCGACCGGGCCGGCCGGGCCGGCGGGCTCGGCACCGCCGGCACCGCCGGGGATCAGCACCGGCCGGCGGGACGCCGGCACCGTGACCAGGTGGAACGGCCGGGCCGGGCCGGCCGCGCCGGCGACGACCGTCATCTCCGGCCGGGCCGCGCCCGCACCGGGCTGACGCTCAGGGTGACCGGGCGATGCCCCCGGTACGGTCTCCGGCGCCGCCGGATCGGCCGGCCGGCTCAGCGTGGACCGGGCCGACGGCCGACCGGCCACCGGATCGACCCGACCCCGCGGGCGGCGGACCGGCAGCCGTGCCCGGGCGTGGCCGGACAGCGCGCCGCTGCCGCTCCGCGGGCGTGGGAACGGGATGACCGAGGCGCGGTCACTCCGCCGGCGGGACGGCAGATCGACGATCGGCAGCTCAGGCGCGACGGACACTGGTGTCAACTCCTCGAACAGTAGTTCGATCGAACCTCTGTGCGATGTCTACCAGCGGGGTCCGACAAAATCGAGAGAGCCCGGCGTGTCGTTCGAACAAATGTTTGGGAACTGTCAGTCCCTCGGGCTAGCGTTCGATCATGGCAAGGGGACGAGGAGGGGTCGTGGCGACACGGTCAGGCGGAAC
>JBBWZH010000380.1:0-2944 GCA_039648995.1 Mycobacteriales bacterium | reverse complement strand
GTGCTCTCGACGACGGTCACGTCGCCCTCGCGCAGGTCCCGCTCCGCGCCGGACACCCCGATGACCACCCGGGTGATGTTGGGCCGGTCCGGGGTGTCCCGGCCACCGCCGCCGGTGCCCACCGCGCGCACCGTCATGGCCGGAAAGCCGCCCGGGGTGGCCGCCGCCGCGAGCAGGGCCGCACCGGTCGGGGTGGTGCGCTCGCCGGTCAGGTCGCCGCTGGCCAGGTCCAGGCCAGCCGCGGCGGCGATACGGAGGACGGCGGGAGCCGGCACCGGAAGGCGGCCATGCCGGCTGGTGACGAATCCGTTTCCGGCGGCCAGGGCCGAGCAGCAGACCATCGCGCCGGGCCGCAGCAGTCCGAGATCCTCCAGTGCGGCCGCCGATCCCACCACGTCGGCCAGTGCGTCGAACGCACCCACCTCGTGGAAGTGCACGTCTTCGGGCGGCTCGCCGTGCACCGCCCCCTCCGCCTCGGCCAGCAGCCGGAAGACCCGTGTCGCGAGATCCTTCCCGGCCGGGCGGAGGTCACTGGCGCCGACGTGCCCGAGCACGTCGGCGAGGTGCCGCTGACGGTCGGCCGCCGCCGGCGTGGTGATCACGGCCCGCAGGCAGGCGAGGCCGCCCCGTCGGGCGGCCTCGGTCCGCAGCCCGAGACCGGGCACGCCGAGTGAGGCAATGGCTGCGCGCACCCGCTCCACGTCGGCGCCCGCATCGAGCAGGGCGGCAAGCAGCATGTCGCCGGCCACGCCCGCGGTCGCGTCGATGTAGGCGGCACCCGGCCGGTCCGTCACCGGTGAACCGCCCGGATGATCTTGGCGGCGTGCGCCGCCGCCCCGAACCCGTTGTCGATGTTGACGACGACCAGACCCGGGCTGCACGAGGCGAGCATGCTGACCGCCGCGGCCAGGCCGCCCGCCGCGACGCCGTAGCCGACACTGGCCGGCACGCCGATCACCGGCGCGCTGACCAGTCCGGCGATCACACTCGGCAGGGCACCGTCCATCCCGGCCACGACCACCACGCACTCGGCGGCCCGCAGGTCCTCGAGCCGGGACAGCAGCCGCCCGAGCCCGGCCACGCCCACGTCGGCGAGGACATCCGCGCGGACGCCAAGCACGGCCAGCGTCGCCGCACATTCCCTGGCCACCTTCAGGTCCGTAGTGCCGGCCGTCACGACCAGCACGTGGCCGCGCGCGGGCGGCAGGGCCCCGACGGCGACCGTTCCGGCCACGTGATCGGCGTGTACGGCATCGCCAGGAAAGCGGGCGGACGCCCGGTCCAGGACGCCGGCGGGGCAGCGCGTCGCCAGGGCGGGTGCCTCCGGATCGCGGGCCCGCAACTCGGCCAGAAGCGCGAAGATCTGCTCGGACGTCTTGCCTTCGCCGAACACCACTTCCGGGACGCCGGTCCGCCGCCGGCGGTCTACGTCCAGCAGGGCGAAGTCACCCAGCGGGACACCCGCCGCCCCGGCCTCCGTTCCTGGCGGCACAGTGGGTGCCCCAGGCATGCCGGTACCCTCAGCCGGCACGGCTGACCGGAGTGATGTCGAGGTTCAGCGAACCGGACCGCAACGGCCGCTCGTCGATCTCCGCGCGCTGATATCCAGCCGCCCGGACGCAGGCCAGCACCGCCGCATGCTCGTCCGGGTCCGCCGCCCGCGGCAGGTCCGCCGCGCCGAGCTGCACCCGGCCGAGATCACCGAAATGCCGCACCCGCAGTTCGCGGTAGCCGCGCTGCTTCAGGCTCAGCTCGGCCCGGTCAACCTGCGACAGCACATCGGCGCTGACCGGGATGCCGTAAGGCAGCCGCGACGCCAGGCAGGGCGACGCGGGCTTGCCGGCACTCGGAACTCCCAGGCGCTGCGCCAGCGCCCGCACCTGGTCCTTTCCCACGGACGCCTCCAGCAGGGGGTGCCGGACACCGTGCTCGGCCGCCGCGCGCAGCCCGGGCCGCCAGTCACCCGTGTCGTCGGCGTTGGCGCCGGACAGCACGGCGGCGAATCCGCGGCTGCGGGCCAGCACGTCCAGCCGCTCGTACAACTCGGATTTGCAGTAGTAGCAGCGGAAGCGGTCGTTGCGCCGGTAGTCGTCGCGCTCCAGCTCGGCCGTGCTGATCAGCTCGTGCCGGACGCCTACGGCCCGGGCCACCGACCGGGCGCCGTCCAGCTCGCCGGACGCGAGGGCCGGCGAGACGGCGGTAATGGCGAGGGCTTGTTCCCCGAGCGCCCGGGCGGCCAGCGCGGCGACCAGGGAAGAATCCACCCCGCCGGAGAACGCTATCAGGGCGCTGCCCAGTCCGGCCAGACGCTCCATCAGCTGGCCGGCCAGCCCGTCGAGCTCATCAGGCATCCAGGTCACCTCGCACGTCGGACGCATGGCGCGCCATTGCCCACTGCCGGTTTACCCATCGCCAGGAAGCCGATCCCATTCCTGGCCGATCGCCCGTATGCCGCAGCGATCTTATGATTCGGACTATACGCTTCGGCACGCTTGCGCCGAAGCGGCCACCGCGATCCGCTGTACGCTCAGATTCAGCTTTCGGCACTCCGGGAGGTCTCGTGCCCATCGAACAAGCAGAGTTCGGCCGCACCGGTCATCAGAGCAGCCGGGTGATCTTCGGCGGGGCGGCTCTCGCGCAGGTTTCCCAGCGGGTCGCGGATGAGACCCTGGACCTCCTGCTCGCCCACGGGGTGAACCATCTGGACGTGGCCTCGTCCTATGGCGAGGCGGAGGTGCGCATCCGGCCGTGGCTGCAGCGCGAACCGGGCCGGTTCTTCCTGGCGACCAAGGGCGACGTGCGCACCGCAGCCGGGGCTCGCGAGGAACTGCACCGGTCCCTGGACCGGATGGGCGTCGACCACGTCGACCTCTGGCAGCTGCACGCCCTGGCCGATCCGATCGAGTGGGACATCGCCCTGAGTCCTGGCGGGGCGCTCGAGGCC
>JBBWZH010000318.1:0-7491 GCA_039648995.1 Mycobacteriales bacterium | reverse complement strand
GGCCTCCTCGAAGGGCACGTCGGTGAACGTGGACTGGTGGAGGTAGTAGAGGTCAATGTGCTCCAGTCCGAGACGGCGCATGCTCATGTAGGCGGCCTGACGCAGATACCACTTGTTGCCGAGCGAGGTCATGTCGGTGTACTCGGGGCCACCGCGCAGGTTGCCGCCCTTGGTAGCGATCACCAGGTTCGCTGGATAGGGGTGCAGCGCCTCGCGGATCAGCTCCTCGTTGGAGTGAGGCCCGTACACGTCGGCGGTGTCGATGAACGTCACGCCTTCGGCGACGACCTCGCGCAGCAGGGCGATGCCCTTGTCGTGGTCGGGGTACTCACCCCAGACCTTCCGGCCGGTGAGTTGCATCGCGCCGTAGCCGATGTTCCCGACGGTGAGGTCGCCGCCGATGGTGACGGTGCCGCCGGTCGTGGTGTCTGTACTCATGATTCCTTCTTGGAGTTCGAGGTGGTCGACCCGCCTCCGCAGCGAGCAGGCTCTAAGATCGACACCAGCCGAGCCTAGGCGCGGCGCATCTCCTGTTGCCGTCGGGTCCGCTCGCGCTTGTCTCGTCTGCTCACCAGCACTGCGGGGATCACGATGAAACCTCGCACGATCTCCCAGGACCCCTACCCCAGGTGAGCTATGGACGCTCGGCAACCACGATCACACGCGCTCAAGACGTTCGAGCCCTCTTCAGCAACGAAGAACCATGGATCATCCCTGATGACGACCGATACCGCGTACCCGCACGAGGGCAACTTCCGCTCATCGGCTTCCGGCTCCTACCCGCCGGGGTTCGCGTACACCTGTTCGGTCTCGCCGCGCCGCAACGCCACTTCAACCCGCTGCCCGCTGGCACGCGCCTGCGCCGAAGCGGCCCGCGCCGCTGCCGGTCGGGCCAGCGGTATCCCCACGGCGGCTGCAGTCGCGCTACTGACACCGGTCTGCGCCAACATGGCGCAGCAGGCAGACACGAGCAAAACCGGACCACGCATGACGCTCCCATCGCCGACGCTGCACAACCGGCAAGTTCGTGCGGGACAGGGCGTTGCCGTCGACGACGCTAGGACCGGTGGCTGTCGCCGAAAGGCAACCCAACCGGCAGTATCGCGGTCCCGGTGTCGACCCGGGTCCGGCGGACGGACGGCACGAGTTGCCGGCCACCCCGGCGGGGGTCGTACCTCAAAGTTCCCTGAAGTACCTCAGCTCAGGAGCTGGGGGTGAACCAGGACGACCAGAGGTTGGTGGCGCCGTCGGGTGCGGGGTCTGGCTGTGGGGGGCCGGTGGTGCGGAAGTCCTGCTGGCCGCCCGGCCAGCGGACGAGCATTCGGCCGGAGGCGGGCGGGCCGTTCCAGCCGGCCCAGCCGACGTCGGCCACTGCGCTGTCGCCGGGTCCCAGGAGCACGTAGCCGGGTGCGCGGAGCTCCAAAGTGATCACGGTTCGTGCGGCCAGTTCGGTGCCATCGGGGGCGAGCGGCACGAGGACGGGCTTGCCGGACAGTCGGCATGCCCGCTGGCCGACGTTGCGCGCCTGTAGCCGGCCGGTCAGACCTCTACCGGAGGCCGTCCAGGTCAGCGCGAATTCGAGGTCTTCGGGCTCACACTCGGGAGATGTCATCACGCTCATCATCCTGGTCCGCCCGCGCGATCGGCACCGGTCCGATGCCCGGCATTCAGGCGGGTCGCGCGTGATCGGCGCCTCACCGTCGACGTCGCTCGGTAAGCGGCGATCCGAGGCACAGGGAAGAATGGTGCGCGTGAGGGCAACGGCCGTCGATGTATGGCTGCAGCACCCGACGAGATTTCCAACCACAAGATGTTCGCCAGCTGGGTCGGTGACGCGGCGGGAGGCACGCTGACTGAGCCGCTGCCGGTGGACGCCACGATCGCTGCGGCGGCCGGCTCAGCCGACCGGCGCCAGCAGGCGGGCGTCTTGACTGAGGATGCGGTGGTGCAGCGCGGTGAGGGTCGGGGTCGGCTCCAAGCCGAACCGGTCGACCAAGGTCTGGCGGGCCCGGCGGTAGGCCTCGAGGGCGTCGGCCTGCCGGCCGCAGCGGTATAGCGCGGTCATCAGTTGGCCCCACAGCCGCTCGAAGCTGGGGTAGGTGCGGGTCAGGGCCTCCAGCTCGCCGACCAGTTCGGCGCCGCAGCCGGCGGCCAGGTCGGCCTCGATCCGGTCCTGCACGGCGGCCAGCCGGAGCTGCTCCAACCGGGCTGCCTCGGCCAGCAACACGCTGCTGTCGTCGAACTCCGCGTACGCCTCGCCGCGCCACAGGACGAGCGCCGCGGCCAGGACGCGAGCCGCCACGGCCGGCTCGCCGCGCTGCAGTGCCAGCCGGCCGGCGGTGGCCAGCCGCTCGAACTGCACCGCGTCCACCGCGCCCGGCGGCACCCGGAGCAGGTAGCCGGGCGGCCGGGTGGCGACGGCGTCCGCGCCGTCGAGCGGCCGCAGCGCGGTCCGCAGCAGCGACACGTACACCCGCACGGTCCGCTCCGCGCCGGCCGGCCGGCGCACCCCCCACAGCTCCTCGGCCAGCGCGGCCACGCTCACGACGCGGCCGCCGCCGGCCACCAGCAGCGCCAGCACGAGCCGGAGCCGCGGCGCTTCCAGCGGCACCGGGCGGCCCCCCGCCGACACCTCCAGCGGGCCTAGCACCCGCAGCAGCAGACCCTCGTCGTCCACTACACCCCCACGCTGCCAGACCAGGCCGAGCCATACGCCCTATAGAGGGCTCGCCCGTCCGCGGAGATACCCGCCGCCGCCTGCGGCGTAGGCGAGGCGTAAACCGGCCATAGTGGCCGGCTGCCACGATCTCGTCCGTCCAGCTAAACCGGGCTGGTGCTCTCGGGAGGGACGACTTTATGAGATTGCGCAAGACATTGGTGGCAGTCACGGCGGCCGGGCTAGCCGTCACGTTCGGTGCGTCGGCGTACGCGTCCGACAAGGCGGATGCAGGCAAGGCGGCTGCGGTCAAGGGCAGCACGGCGGCCGACGCCGGGCGGCCCGCCAAGGCGGTCGGCGCCGCCCTGCAGGCGAGCAGCGCGGCGGTGCAGTCCCGGATCGCCGGCTGGGTGGCCGGGCACGGCACCAAGTACACGTGGGGGTCGTATGCCGACGCGGTCACCGGCCGGGTCGTCGTCTCCACCGACGCACCGGACTCGGTCGTCGCGAGCCTGGTCGGCGGCACCGCGAACGTCGAGGTGCGCAAGGCCCACATCGACGACCTGTTCAGCCGCAAGAGCGACGTCGCGCCGTACTGGGGTGGCGCCGGGATCGTGCTGACCCAGGGCGTGCCGCAGTGCTCGGCCGGGTACGTCGTGCAGGACGGCGCCGGCACCCGGTCCATGGTGACCGCCGGGCACTGCTTCTCCAACGGGCAGACCGCGCTCACCGAGAACGGCGGCCTGGTCGTCGGCACGGTCAGCGGCAACGGCCTGCCGTCGCAGGACATGGAGCTGATCGGCGGCCAGTCGTACGGTTCCAGCATCTACACCGGCGGCGTGGACGACTCGACTGCCGCGCACGTCCTGTCCGCCGCCGACCCGGTGGTGGGCTTCACCAACTACTGCCACTCCGGGCGTACGACCGGGAACAACTGCGGGCACACCGCAAACAGCGTGACCGCGATGGTGTGCACCTCCAGCGGCTGCAAGTCGCCGGTGACCGCGTTCACCGGCGGCGTCTCGCCGGCAGGTGGGGACTCCGGGTCGCCGTTCTACGTGGACAGCGTGAGCGCGCCGGACAAGCACATCCGCGGGCACATCATCGCCGGTGACGGCGTGACGACGTACGCGGAGCTGTGGAGCCGGGTGCAGGCCCGGTTCGGCGTGTCGATCGTGACCTGAGGCACGGGCGGGCCCGATTCAGGCCGGGCCCGCCACCTCGCCGCGGTCGAGCAGGTTCTTCAGGCGTCCGCAGGGCCCCGCCGGACCCGGAACTCAACGACCACCTCCTGTAGCGGCCGAATCCCGCATCGCCCGGTCCGCGGCAGAGTCGCGTGGTGCCGCTCCGGCCGGGTAGGCCGGGCGCATTGCTGCGCCCGGCCCCCCTCGGATGGTCATGGTGCTGACGCACCGCTCGCGGGTGGGTGAGACTTGTGGTGCGCGGGCAGCCGCCTGAACGATCATGAACCACAGGTATTGACAATTGCTCTGGGCTCGTTGGCAGCCACGATCTTGCCGGCGCGGATGCCGATGCGGATGTGGATCGGTGTGGCGACGGCCTGGCTGTGCTGCATTTCCCTGCCGCCGGCGCGGATGCCGGTGCGCACGGTGATGGGCGTGGCGACGGCCTGGCTGTGCTGCATTTCCCTGCCGCCGGCGCGGATGCCGGTGCGCACGGTGATGGGCGTGGCGGCTGCCTCGCTGTGGTTGTAGGTCAGCTCGCCGGCCCGTACTCCGGTCCGCACAGTGATCGGCGCGGTGACCGCCTGGCTGTGGTTGGCGCCGATCCTGCCGGCCCGTACCCCAGCGCGCACCCCGACGGGTGCGGCAACCGCTGGCCTTGATCGCTCCATTGGAGACTCCTCCAGCTCCTGAGCCGTCTGCGGCCCGTAAGCGCATCATGCAACGCCGACCTGTCAGTAGACCTTGGCTGATGCTTGATTCCACCGGGCGCGGCTGCCAATCGGGCGCTCAGGTGGGATCGCGCGGGGCGCGCAGCGGCCACGAGCGGGGGCGGGCCGTCATGCACGGTCGGCTCGGCACCTTTGGGCTGATCTGTAGCGGTCGTTCCCGTTCGGCAGGCCCGCCCCCTGCGCCTGGTCGGGCGATCCCGTCTCCGACGTGATTGCCCTGGCCGCAGCTGTCATTCGTGGTCGCCACCGGCGACCTTGCCGGTCGCGGCTGCGGCGCCCGCTGGCGCGCCGGCGAACAACGACCCGCCGACCGTGCTGAGCACTGCTACCGCGCCGACCACGGCGAGATTGCGCAGCGATCCACCGACTGTCTTACCGAGCATGTCGTTCCTCCACTCCCCTGTGTGCCCGGACTCCGGCTATCACCCGTCCGGTGCGACCACCGTCCGTCGGCGCGCTCACCGGGCGCTCATCGCCGGCTCACCAGTGATACGGACGCCGCTGGATCGGCTGCGCTGGCGGGCTGCGCCGGCGGGCTGCCTCGGTGGCGGGTTGCCGGGTCATGAAGAACGACCGGAAGAACTACCGGCGGAATGGGTGGAGGTCTGTCGTGGATGCCCATGGCGGTGGAAAGCCCGCATTAATGTCGCGAACGCCGCCAGCGTCGGCGGCGCGGGCCCGCATCCTCCGATCGGCCTGGGTGGGGGCGTGGACGGGCCGACCATCGGGCACGGCGGCGGCAGGTACCACCTGGCGGTCGACCCGGCGGCGATCGACCTGCGCCGGTTCCACACCCTGGTCGCCGCGGAGGGTGCGCAGCCCGATGCGGCGTCGCGGTCTGACTGACCGGCCCTGCTACGGCCCGGTACCCGGGCCACTTCGCGCCGGTCGGTATCGAGGAGGACCAGTGGATCGGTTGGAGTACGGCATTCTCGGGCCGTTGGAGGTCCGACGCGGCCAGGTGCTGGTGCCCATCAACGCCCCTCGCGAACGCGTCGTGCTGGCCGCCCTCCTGCTGCAGCCCAACCGCGTGGTTGCCGCGGCCAGATTGATCGACCTGATCTGGGGCAACAGCCCCCCAGCGGCGGCACAGAACACCCTGCAGTCGCTCGTGCTCCGGCTGCGCCGCAGAATCGAGCCGGCGACCCGCTTCTCGCACCCGGCCCAGGTGCTGATCACCCGGCGGCCCGGCTACCTGTTGCGCGCCGAGCCCGTACAGATCGACCTGCAGCGGTTCGAGCAGTTGCTGGCCCGCGGTCGGGAAGCCAGCCTGGCCGGGCATCTGACGGCAGCCGCAAGATCCTTCCATGAGGCGACGGCGCTCTGCCGTGGTCCGGCGCTGGCCGACGTGGTCACCGACGGCCTGCGGTCCGAGGCGGCCCGGCTGCAGGAGGGCTACCTGGAGGCCATGGAAGGGCGGATCCGCGCCGACCTCGACACCGGCCGGCACGCCCACGTCGTCGGTGAGCTGCGGGCGCTGCTCGCCGATCACCCGTTTCGGGAACCGCTGCACGGACTGCTGATGCTGGCCCTCTACCGCTGCGACAGGCAGGCGGAGGCGCTGCTCGTGTTCCGCACCCTGCGCGCCATGCTCGCCGACGACCTGGGCATCGAGCCGGCCGCCGCGCTTCAGGAACTGCACCGGGCGATCCTCCACCGGACGGTGACGCCGGTTAGGGCTCCGACTGCCGGGCGACGACCGGCGTAGGCCCACCCGCCAGCGGGTGGCTGGCGGGTGGGCCCAGCTGGCGGCGAGCGATCAGCACTGCACCCAGTACGGCGAGTTCGCCCAGCTCCGGAGCGCGTTCCAGGTGTTCCGTCCAACGATTCCGTCCACCGGTGGCACGTTGCCGCAGTGGGGATCCTGGAAGAGCCGCACCATCCGGTCGGTGTCCGGCCCGAACCGCCCGTCAACGGTCAGGACGCTGGTGTTGACCGAGCTGTTGAGGTAGCACTGGGCGAGCATGACCGCCGACGGGATCGATGTGTCGACGCTGCCCCGCCGCACGGTCGGCGGCGGCCAGCTCGTACCCCAGTAGCCGGCGCAGGCGCCGGCGACCCGCGGGCTCATCGCCGCTGGTGCAGGCGCGCCTGCGGCCGCCTTCGCCGCGCCGGCCGGGGCCGCTTGGGCCGCGACCGTGGGCACCGCCAACAGCATTCCGAGCAGCAGGCCGGCCAGCGCGGCCGTGCTCCGCCATGGCATGCGCATGTGGATCCCCATCCTGTCCGAGATCCGGCGGACATCGCCGGCGCGCCATCGTGTGCGCGGCCGCTGGCGGCCACCTGGCGCGACGCTGGCGGACGGCTGGCGAATCACTGGCGCGGCCAGCCGCGGCTGGCGGTGGTGAAGCGGGGGCGGCCGGCGATGTCGGGGTGGTCGGCGATATCGGCCCAGCGGCCGGTGCGGGTGAACAGCGCCGGCACGGTGACGCCCTGCCGGTCGGCGTGCTCCACGACGACCGAGCCGCCCGTATGCAGCAGCCGGGCGGCGGTGTGTTCGACCGCGCGCATCACGTCCAGGCGGGCCGCATCGATACCACGGTGCCGGTGGGCACCTGGATGATCCGGACCGCCGAATCGGTGGTGTTCACGCTCTGGCCGCCCGGGCGGGACGACCGGTACACGTCGATGCGCAGGTCGTTCGGGTCGAGCCGCACCTCGATGTCCTCGGCCTCCGGCAGCACCAGCACGCCGGCCGCGGAGGTGTGGATGCGGCCCTGCGACTCGGTCACCGGCACCCGCTGCACCCGGTGCACGCCGCCCTCGTACTTCAGCCGGCGCCACGCCCCGGCATCGGTTCGGCCGCGGACCGCCACCGTGACGTCCTTGTAGCCGCCCAGGTCGCTCGGCTCGGCGTCCAGCACCTCGGTCTTCCATCCGTGCCGCTCCGCGTAGCGCAGGTACATCCGCCGGGCCACAG
>JBBWZH010000313.1:0-10721 GCA_039648995.1 Mycobacteriales bacterium | reverse complement strand
CCGACTGCCCACTGGAGAAGCGGGCCGAGCAGCTGGCCGCCGGCGGGGTGCTGCCGCACGGCGTGCTGCCCAACCTGCGGGCCGAGCTTCAGGCCGCCGAGGCCGAGATCCGGCCCGGCTACGACGGCGGCGCCGACCGGACGCAGCGGGCCGCCGCGACGGCGCTCGCGGCCGACCTGGTCGACTTCCGGTCGCGGTTCGGGCTGGACCGGGTTGTCGTGGTGGACGTCGCGTCCACCGAGCGGCGGTTCCAGGAGCACCCGGCCACCGCCTCGCTCGCGGCGCTGGAGCAGGCGTTGGACGCGGGCGAGGCGCCGCTGCCGCCGAGCGCGGTCTACGCGTACGCCGCGCTCTCGGCCGGCTGCCCGTTCGTCGACTTCACCCCGTCGGTGGGGGTGCGGCTGCCGGCGCTGGCCGAGCTGGCCGAGGCCAACGCGCTGCCGTGGGCCGGCAACGACGGCAAGACCGGTGAGACGCTGGTGAAGGCGGCGCTGGCGCCGATGTTCGCGTCCCGGGCGCTGCGGGTGCGCTCCTGGGCCGGTACCAACCTGCTGGGCGGCGGCGACGGCGCCAACCTGGCCGACCCGGCCACCGCCGCCAGCAAGCTGGCGTCCAAGAGCCGGGTGCTGTCCACTGTGCTCGGTCACGAGCTGGTCGAGCCGCTGCACATCGACTACGTCCCCGACCTCGGCGACTGGAAGACGGCGTGGGACCACGTCTCGTTCGAAGGTTTCCTCGGCGTCCGGATGTCGCTGCAGTTCACCTGGCAGGGCTGCGACTCGGCGCTGGCCGCGCCACTGGTGCTCGACCTGGCCCGGCTGCTGGCCCGGGCGCACGAGATCGGCGACGTCGGCCCGGTCGGCGCGTTCGGCTACTTCTTCAAGGATCCGGTCGGCACCGACGAGCACCGGCTGGAGGCCCAGTTCGACGCGCTGCGCGCCTGGGCCGGCCGGGCCGCCGGGTTCCCCCGACCAGAGCCCGCCTCATGACCATGCCAGCCCGGCGGCCCCCTGCGCTCCGCTCCGCGGCGCCCCAGGCGGCACCTGCGATGCTCACTCCGGGCGCCGCCTCATGACAGTTCCTGCCGCGGTCCCGCCGGTCTGGCCCGGCTGGCGGGCGGTGGCCGAGCTGGTCCGGTTGCCGGCGGTGCTGTCGGTCCCCGGCGATGTGCTGGTCGGTGCGGCCAGTGCCGGCTGGCCGTTCGGCCGGCGCACGGTCGGGCTGGTGGCCGCGTCCGGCTGCCTGTACTGGGCGGGCATGGCGTTGAACGACTGGGCCGACCGGGACGAGGACGCGGCCGACCGGCCGGGCCGTCCGATCCCGTCCGGTCGGGTGCGGCCGGGCTTCGCGCTCGGCCTGGCAAGCGGGCTCACCGCCGCTGGGGTCACCCTGGCGGCGGTGAGCGGCGGACGGCGCGCGCTGCGGGTCGCGACGCCGCTGGCCGGCACGATCTGGGCGTACGACCTGGGCGCCAAGTCCACCCGTGCCGGGCCGCTGGTGATGGCGGCCGCGCGCGGGCTGGATGTGCTGCTGGGCGCCGGTGGCCGGGGCTCCGCGTGGCCGGCCGCGGGCACGGTGGCCGGGCACATCGCGGCGGTCACGACACTGTCCAGAGTGGAGACCACCGGCGGACCGGCCGCGGCCCGGGCCGCGCGGGTGGCGTTCGCCGGCACGGTCGCGGTCACCGGGGCCAGCCTGGCGCTGGCCCGTCGACAGTCCACTGTGGATGGACGGTTGCCGGCGGGCCTGCTGGCCGGCTACCCGGCCGCGGTCGGCGGCGCGCAGCTCACCGCCGCCCGCGACCCCAGCCCGGCCACCGTGCAGCGCGCGGTCGGCGCCGGCATCCTCGGGCTGATCCCGTTGCAGGCCGGGCTGCTCGCGGCCGCCGGCCACGCCCGGCTCGGCGGCGCGCTCGGTGCGCTCTGGCCGCTGGCCCGCCGGCTGTCCCGCCGGATGAGCCCGACATGACCGGCGCGGTGGCGGGCGGGCCGGGCCGGCTGCGGTTCGGCTACGGCACCAACGGGATGGCCGACCACCGGTTGGACGACGCGCTCGGGCTGCTCGCCGACCTCGGCTACGACGGGGTGGCGCTCACCCTCGACCACATGCACCTCGACCCGTACGCCGGCGATCTCGCGGCCCGCGTCGGGGCGGTGGCCCACCGGCTGGACCGGTTGGGGCTGGCGGTGGTGATCGAGACCGGAGCCCGCTACGTTCTCGACGCCCGGCGCAAGCACCGGCCGACGCTGCTGGACGAGCCCGGCCGGGAGCACCGGCTGGACCTGCTCCGCCGGGCGATCTCGATCGGCGCCGACCTCGGCGCGGAGGCGGTCTCGTTCTGGGCCGGCGTGCTGCCGTCCACTGTGGAGGCTGACGCCGGCTGGAGCCGGCTGGTCGCCGGCTGTGCCGAGCTGGCCGACCTGGCCGGGCAGCGCGCTGTCCGGCTCGCGTTCGAGCCCGAGCCCGGCATGCTGGTCGAGACGATCGCCGGCTACCAGCGGCTGGCTGGCCAGGTCGGCGGGGCGGAGCGGCTCGGCCTCACCCTCGACATCGGACACTGCCGGTGCCTGGAGCCGGCGCCGGAGGCGGACTGCGTCCGCCGGGCCGGCGCCTGGCTGGCCAACGTGCAGATCGAGGACATGCGCCGCGGTGTGCACGAGCACCTGCCGTTCGGCGAGGGCGAGGTCGACCTGCCGGCCGTGCTGGCCGCGCTCGGCGAGGTCGGCTACGCCGGGTTGGTCTCGGTGGAGTTGCCCCGGCACAGCCACGCCGCCGCCGCGCTGGCCGAACAGTCGCTGCGCGCGCTGCGCGCGGCGGCCGCCGCCGCTCATCCCGCTGGCCCCGCTGCCGGCGCTGGCGCCGGGAAGACGGAGAGCGAGGTGCCGGTGCGGTGACCCGGTCCACGTCGGACACTGACCCAACCGCTGCGCTGGACGGCGCGCTCGGCGCTGACCCGGCCGCCTGGCTGGCCGCCTCGTGCGCGGCCGCCGGCGACCAGCGGGCGCTGCTGCGGGCGTTCCCGGCCGTCGGCCGCCGCCTCGGCCGCGGCCCGCTGCCCGCGGCCCGGCCTCCCGCCGGCGATCCCGGCGAGCTGCATGCGTGGACGGTCGACGACGCCGGCCGGGCGCGGCTGCTCCGGGCGGCGGCCGAGGCGACCGATCCGGCCACGCTGGCCGCGCTGCTCGACCGGCTCTACGTGCACGGCGACGCGGCCGAGCGGCGCGGCGTGCTGCGCGCGCTGGACCTGCTGCCGCTGGCGGCCGAGGGCCTGCCGCTGATCCGGGACGCGCTGCGGACGAACGACGTGCGGCTGGTGGCCGCCGCGGTCGCCGGCGGCTACGCGGCCCGCCAGCTGCCCGACGCCGAGTTCGACCAGGCCGTGCTCAAGTGCCTCTTCGTCGGTGTCCCGCTGGCCGGTATCGCCGCGCTGCCGACCCGGGGCAGCCCGCGACTGGCCCGGATGGTGGCCGACTTCGCCCGGGAGCGGATCGCCGCCGGGCGGGAGGTGCCGGCCGACGCGTGGCTGGTGCTGGCCCGGTACCCCGGCGCCGTCACCGATGCCGGCCTGCCGGCGGAGGCGGCTTCCACCGTCCCGGCCCGCCGCGCCGCGGCCGAGCGGTTCCTCGCCGGCCGCCCCGCGGTCGCCTCCGATCCGGCCGCCACCGAGGAGGGCTGATGTTCCTGTTCGACCCGCACATCCACATGACGTCCCGGACCACCGACGACTACGAGCGGATGTACGCCGCCGGTGTCCGCGCGGTCTGCGAGCCCGCGTTCTGGCTGGGCCAGCCGCGCACCGGCGTCGGCAGTTTCCTCGACTACTTCGACGGCCTGGTGGGCTGGGAGCGGTTCCGCGCCGGCCAGTTCGGCATCGTGCACCATTGCGCGATCGCGCTGAACCCGAAGGAGGCGAACGACCCGCGGCTGCGCGAGGTACTCGACGCGCTGCCGCACTACCTGGAGAAGGACGGCGTGGTCGCGGTCGGTGAGGTCGGCTACGACAGCATGACCCCGGCCGAGGACGAGGTCTTCGCCGCCCAACTGCAACTGGCCATCGAGCACGACCTGCCGGTACTCGTGCACACGCCGCACCGGGACAAGCTCGCCGGCACCCGGCGGACCCTGGATGTGGTCAGGGAGTCGGGCATCGACCCGGGCCGGGTTCTGGTCGACCACCTGAACGAACTGACCGCGCCGGTGGTGGCCGAATCCGGCTGCTGGCTGGCGTTCTCCGTCTACCCGGACACGAAGATGGACGAGCAGCGGACGGTGGCGATCCTGCGCGAACTCGGCACCGCCCGGATGCTGGTCAACTCGGCGGCCGACTGGGGCCGCAGCGACCCGCTGAAGACCGCGCTCACCGCGGCCGCGATGCGCGCCGGCGGTTTCGCCGAAAAACAGGTGGAGCAGGTCTGCTGGAACAACCCGATCGCCTTCTACGGCCAGAGTGGACGGTTGCTGTTGGATGGCGGCGCACCGCAGCCGGACCAGGCCGCCACGTTCGCCGGCAACTCGGTGCTGCGCGGCGCCCGCCCCGGGGCGTGACCAGTGCGGTTCCGGCATCGCGACGGCACCCTCGTCCACCTCGCCTACTGCACGAACGTCCACCCCGCCGAGACGCTGGCCGGCGTCCTCGCGCAGATCGACCGGTACGCGGTGCCGATCCGCGCCGCGCTCGGCACGTCCCGGCTCGGGCTGGGGCTCTGGCTGGCCGCCGACGTGGTTGCCGAGCTGACCACCGACCCGGCCGCCGTCGCGCGGCTGCGGGCCGCGCTGGCCGATCGCGGCCTGGAGGTCGTCACGTTCAACGGCTTCCCGTACCGCGGCTTCCACGACGAGGTGGTGAAGGGCGCGGTCTACCGTCCAGATTGGACCACCGGCGACCGGCTGGCCTACACGCTGAACCTCGCGGGTCTGCTGGCCGCACTGCTGCCGGCGGCCGCGGCCGGCGGCAGCATCTCCACGCTGCCGCTGGCGTGGCGCCACCCGTGGGGCGCCGACCAGCAGCAGCAGGTCAAGGCCCGGCTGACCGAGCTGGCCAGCGGGCTGGCCGCGCAGGCCGAGCGCAGCGGGCGCCCGGTCCGCGTCGGGTTCGAGCCGGAGCCCGGCTGCGTGGTGGAGAACACCACCCAGGCCGCGACCCACCTGTCCGAAGTAGACAGCGAATGGCTCGGGGTCTGCCTGGACGCCTGCCATCTCGCGGTCGGCTTCGAGCAGCCCGCCGCCGCGCTGTCCCGGCTGGACGCCGCCGGCCTGCCGGTGATCAAGGCGCAGGCCTCGTGCGCGCTGCAGGTGGACGACCCCGCCGACCCGGCGACCCGCCGGCTGCTGGCCGGGTTCGTCGAGCCGCGGTTCCTGCACCAGGCCCGGGCCGGTGACCGCGCCGGCACCGGCGACCATGCGGCCGCCGCACTGTCCGGAGTGGACGATCTGGACCAGGCGCTGGCCGGCGGCCTGCCGGACAGCCACCCCTGGCGGGTGCACTTCCACGTCCCGCTGCACGCGCCGGCGGCCGCGCCGCTGGCCAGCACCCAGCCGGTGCTCCGCGACACCCTGCGCGAGCTGCTCGGCGGCCCGACCGCCCGCACCGCGCACGTCGAGGTGGAGACGTACACCTGGCAGGTGCTGCCGGCCGCGGCCCGGCCGGAAACCGACGCGGACCTTGTCGCCGGGATCGCCGCCGAGCTGTCCTGGACCCGCGACCGCCTGCTCGACCTCGGCCTGACCCAGGAGGAGCCCGGATGACCAACCCCGGCAGGACGACGCGACCGGTCGTGGTGCTCGACGTGGTGGGGCTGACCCCGCGGCAGCTCCGGCAGATGCCCCGGCTGTCGCGGTTCGCCGACGGCGGCGCGCAGGCCCGGCTGGACCCGTCGTTCCCGGCGGTCACGTGCACGGTGCAGTCCTCGATGCTGACCGGGCTGGAGCCGCGCGAACACGGCATCGTCGGCAACGGCTGGTACTTCCGGGACCTCGGCGAGGTGCTGTTCTGGCGCCAGCACAACGGGCTCGTGCAGGGGGAGAAGGTCTGGGACGCGGCCCGCCGCGCCGACCCGGCGTACACGGTGGCCAACCTCTGCTGGTGGTACGCGATGGGCGCGGCCACCGACCTCACGCTGACGCCGCGCCCGATCTACCACGCCGACGGCCGCAAGTCGCCGGACTGCTACACCGTGCCGGCCTCGCTGCACACCCGGCTCACCCGCCAGCTCGGCACGTTCCCGCTGTTCTCGTACTGGGGCCCCGGCGCCGGGCTCACGTCGTCGCGGTGGATCGCCGCCGCCGCCCGCCAGGTGCTGCGCGCCGACCGGCCGGACCTGACGCTGGTCTACCTGCCGCACCTGGACTACGACCTGCAGCGGTTCGGGCCGGACAGCCCCGAGGCGGGCCGGGCCGCGCGGGAACTCGACGACGTGCTGGCGCCGCTGCTGGCCGCGGCCGGCCAGACCGGCGCGACCGTGGTGGTGCTCAGCGAGTACGGCATCACGCCGGTGTCCCGCCCGGTCGCGGTGAACCGGGTGCTGCGCCGGGAGGGCCTGCTGCGCGTGCACGAGCAGGCCGGCATGGAATACCTGGACCCGTGGACGTCGCGCGCGTTCGCGGTCGCCGATCACCAGGTCGCGCACGTCTACGTGGCCGATCCGTCCGATGTGGACAACGTGCGCTCGCTGCTGGCCGGGCAGCCCGGGGTGGCCGAGGTGCTGGACGGCCCGGGCAAGGCGCGGTACGGCCTCGACCACGAGCGGGCCGGCGACCTGGTGCTGGTGGCCGAGCCGGACTCCTGGTTCACCTACTACTACTGGCTGGACGACGGCCGCGCCCCCGACTTCGCCCGTACTGTCGAGATCCACCGCAAGCCGGGCTACGACCCGGCCGAGCTGTTCCTCGACCCGGCGGACCGGTTCGTCAAGGCGCGGGCCGCGGCGGCGCTGGCGCGCAAGGCGGCCGGGCTGCGGTACACGCTCTCGGTGGTGCCGCTGAACGGCTCGATGGTGCGCGGCTCGCACGGCCGGCTGCCGACCGACGCCGAGGACGCGCCGCTGCTGCTGACCTCGGCGCCGGACGCGATCGGCGCCGACCGGGTGGCCGCCACCGACGTCAAGCACCTGCTGCTCCGGCTGGCCGAGATCGAGCCGGCCGCGGCCGGCCAGGCCCCGCACCCGCGCACCGCTGGCGACTGAAGTCCAAGGAGGACACTCATGCCCCGTCCCGTCACCCTGTTCACCGGCCAGTGGGCCGACCTGCCGTTCGAGGAGATGTGCCGGCTGGCCGCCGAGTGGGGCTACGACGGCCTGGAGATCGCCTGCTGGGGCGACCATTTCGAGGTGGACAAGGCGCTCGCCGACGACTCCTATGTGGACGGTCGGCACGCGGTGCTGGCCAAGTACGACCTGAAGGTGTGGGCGGTCTCCAACCATCTGGTCGGCCAGGCGGTCTGCGACGACCCGATCGACGAGCGGCACCGCGGCATCCTGCCCGGGCGCATCTGGGGTGACGGCGAGCCCGAGGGCGTCCGCCAGCGCGCGGCCCAGGAGATGAAGGACACCGCGCGGGCCGCCGCCAAGCTCGGCGTCAAGACCGTCATCGGTTTCACCGGCTCCGCGATCTGGAAGACCGTCGCGATGTTCCCGCCGGTGCCCGAGTCGATGATCGAGGCCGGCTACGCCGACTTCGCCGACCGGTGGAACCCGATCCTGGACGTGTTCGACGAGGTCGGCGTCCGCTTCGCGCACGAGGTGCACCCGAGCGAGATCGCGTACGACTACTGGACCACGGTCCGCACGCTGGAGGCGATCGGGCACCGGCCGGCGTTCGGGCTGAACTGGGACCCCAGCCACTTCGTCTGGCAGGACCTCGACCCGGTCGGGTTCCTGTGGGACTTCCGCGATCGGATTTACCATGTCGACTGCAAGGACGCCAAGCGTCGGGTCGGCAACGGCCGGAACGGGCGGCTGTCCTCGCACCTGCCCTGGGCCGACCTGCGCCGCGGCTGGGACTTCGTCTCCACCGGGCACGGCGACGTGCCCTGGGAGGACAGCTTCCGGATGCTGAACACGATCGGTTACGACGGCCCGATCTCGATCGAGTGGGAGGACGCCGGGATGGATCGGCTGATCGGGGCGCCCGAGGCGCTCGCCTTCATCCGCAAGCTGGTGGCGATCGAGCCGCCAGCGGCCGCGTTCGACGCGGCCTTCTCCTCCCAGACCTGATGGCGCGGACCTGATGGCCGCACCGACCGCACCGCTGGTGGCCGGGGTGGACTGCTCGACGCAGTCCACCAAGGTCGTCGTCTGCGCCGCCGACACCGGCGAGGTGCTGCGTACCGGCAGCGCCCCGCACCCGGACGCCACCGAGGTGGCGCCCGCGGTCTGGTGGGCGGCGTTCGAGGCGGCCGCCGCCGGCCTGCTCGACGGGGTGAGCGCGATCGCGGTCGGCGGCCAGCAACACGGGCTGGTCACCCTGGACGAGCGCGGTGAGGTGGTCCGCCCGGCGCTGCTCTGGAACGACAACCGGTCGGCCGGCGCCGCCGCCGAGCTGATCGCCGAGCTGGGCGGCCCGGCGGCCTGGGCCAGCGCGGTCGGCTCGGTGCCGGTGGCCAGCTTCACCGTGACCAAGCTGCGCTGGCTGGCCGAGCACGAACCCGACCTGGCCGCCCGGGTGACCCGGGTGCTGCTCCCGCACGACTGGGTGACCGCGCGGCTGGCCGCGCCGGGCAGCCCGGCCGCGACCACCGGGGTGACCGACCGCGGCGACGCGTCGGGCACCGGCTACTGGTCCCCGGCCACCGGCGAGTACCGCCCCGACCTGCTCCGGCTGGCGTTCGGCCGCGAGATCGCGGTGCCCCGGGTCGCCACGCCGGCCGAGCCGGCCGGTGAGACGAGGGCCGGCCAGCTGCTGGCCGCCGGGACCGGCGACAACATGGCGGCCGGCCTCGGGCTCGGCGCGGTCACCGGCGACGTGGTCGTCTCGATCGGCACCAGCGGCACGGTGTTCGCGGTCAGCGGCACCCCGACCGCGGACGCCGCCGGCATCGTGGCCGGCTTCGCCGACGCCACCGGCCGGTACCTGCCGCTGGTGTGCACCCTCAACGCGGCCCGCGTGCTGTCTACTGTGGCCGGCCTGCTCGGCGTCCCACCATCCGAAATGGACCGGCTGGCGCTGTCGGTGCCGAGCTCCGGCGGGCTGGTGTTACTGCCCTATCTGGACGGTGAGCGCACCCCCGACCTGCCGTACGCGACCGGGCTGCTGCACGGGCTGACCCGGGCGAACGCGACCCCGGCGACGCTGGCCCGGGCGGCGGTGGAGGGGATGCTCTGCGGGCTGGCCGACGGCATCGACGCGCTGCGCGCGGAGGGGGTCGAGGTGCGCCGGGCGCTGCTGATCGGCGGCGGCGCGCGGTCGGCGGCGGTACAGGCGCTGGCACCGGCAGTGCTCGGGGTGCCGGTGCTGCTGCCGGAGCCGGCCGAATACGTGGCGCTCGGAGCCGCCCGGCAGGCGGCCTGGGCGCTGGCCGCCGCCGGCGGGACGGGCGCCGGCGGCGCGGACGGCGGCCCGCCGGCCTGGCCGGTGCCGGGCCGGGAGCTGCCCTCGGTCGAGCCGGCGACCGCCGTCCGGGAGGCCTACGCGGCAACTCTGGCGGGCGCCGGCCAGCTCCTCGAAGGCTGATCAGTTTCCGGAAAGTTTCATCACTCGTAGGGAAATGTTCCGGGGATTCGGTCGGACCTGGTCCATGTCAAATCGGTTACTCCACCGGTCCAGGTCGCAAGTTGCGCACAAGTTACCGACAATCCCTTGCCAAGTCGGGAGGGCCGTGCCATTAATTTGTCGGGCCAACCGACAAACTGAAGGAGCCCGGCCGATGACGTCGCAGTCAGCCGCCAGCCCCGCCGCGCCGGCGGACCAGGCGACGGTGCGGCGCAGCAACCTCGCCCTGGTGCTCGGCCGGTTGCGGGAGGCCGGGCCCCGATCGCGAGCCGATCTGGCCACCGAGACCAAGCTGAACAAGGCGACCGTGTCCAGCCTCGTCGCCGAGCTGACCACCCGCGGCCTGGTCCGGGAGACCGGGGTGCGGTCGGACGGCGCGGTCGGCCGGCCGGCCCGCATCCTGGCCGTGGATGGCGCCACGGTGGGCACGCTGGGCCTGGAGGCCAACGCCGACTACATCGCCGCGCACGGCACCGACCTGGCCGGCCGGGTGCTGGTGAACCGGCGGGACAGCGTCGACCTGATGGGCGCCAGCGCGGACAAGGCGCTGGACCGGCTGACCAGCCTGGCCGCCGACGCGCTGGACGCGATGGCCGCCGCCGGCGCCCGGGTCGCCGGGCTCGGCATCGCGATTCCCGGCCTGGTCGACGCCGCTGACGGCACCGTGCTGTTCGCGCCGAACCTGGGCTGGTGCAACGTGCCGGTGGCGGCCCGGCTGGCGTCCGCGCTGCAACTCGACCCGGCGATCACCGTGCTGGTGGACAACGACGCGAACCTGTCCGCGCTGGCGGAGTACCGGCTGGGCAGCGAGGCCGGCACCACCGACCTGGTCTACCTGACCGGCGAGGTCGGCGTCGGCGGCGGCGTGCTGGTGGACGGCCGGCTGCTCCGCGGCTCGGCCGGGTTCGGCGGCGAGGTCGGGCACATGGCGGTCGACCCGGCCAGCGGCGTGCTCTGCGGCTGCGGCCGGATCGGCTGCTGGGAGACGAAGGTCGGGCTGGCCGCGCTGGTCCGCC
>JBBWZH010000311.1:0-3580 GCA_039648995.1 Mycobacteriales bacterium | reverse complement strand
GCGCGGCCAGCATCGCGGCGCAGTCCGGCAGGCCGCCGTCGGGCGTCGGGCAGTACGGATCGGGGTTGGTGGCGACGATCGCCGCCCCGTGCCGCCGCACGGCCCGGTAGGCGGCCTCGAGCTTGGCGTACGTGAACGTGCGGTCGAACGAGACCACGACGAGGTCCGCCGCCGCCGGGTCGCGGACCACCCGCCAGCCGGCGGCGACCAGCGTCGCGTCCACCAGCGGCTCAGCGATGGTCAGCAGGCGCGCCGTCGGGTGGTGCTCGGCCAGGTAGCGCAGCAGCGTGTCCAGCGCGGTCACCACGTCGGCCGGTGCGGTCGGAACGCCGAGGCGGGTCAGCTTGGCCGCGTAGTCGGCGGCGGTCTCCAGCGGCTTGTTCGTGGCGAAGACCACCGCCGCCCCGCCGCCCCGGATCGCCCCGATCGTGCCGGCCGCGCCGGGTAGCAGTTCGTCGCCCAGGTAGACGGTGCCGTCGAGGTCGAACGCGTAGCCGGCGAACCGGCGGTCCGGCCGCCGCACCGCGGCCGGCAGCGTCTGGTCGGGGGCGGGCAGCCTCACAAGCCGGCTCCGAGGGCGGCGGCGTCGGCGAGCACCGTCTCCACGCTGTCGGCGTCCCAGGCGCCGAGGAACCAGGCCAGGTCGGCGACGGTGAACCGGTCGCGCATCAGGTGGCAGTTCGCGACGGCCCAGCGGGCGAGGTCGGGCGGGACCGGCGGGTCGAGCTCGGTGAACCGGACCGGTGCGCCCGCGGCCCGCAGCGCCTCGACGATCCGCGCCGGGTCGGCGAGCAGTTGGTCCAGGGCGCGCTCGTGGTCGGCCCAGCTGCCGGCCAGGGCGGCCACCGTGGCCGCGGAGTCGTTCCAGCGGGTGAGCTTGCGGCTGTAGTCGGCCCAGCACTCGCGGGCCATCACGCCGGTCGGGTCGAGCCGGTCGAACGCCGCGTACACCCGCTCCCGCATCCGCGCCGGCGCGGGGAACTGCGGCCGCAGACCGGCGCGGGCGACGCGGTCGCGGACGTGCCGCCAGGTGAGCGCGGCGATGACCGTGGCGACGCCGACCTTCGCGCCGTGCAGCGCGGTCGGCCGGCCCTGGGCGGCGGCGGCCATCTCCAGCAGGTGGCTGACCGTGTGCTCCATGCCCGAGGACGGCGCCGTGCGGTCGGCGGCGCCCATCGAGATCCCGCTCACCGCGAGCATCTGCGCGAGCCGGCCGACCGCGTCCGGATCGTTGCCCCGCAGCGCCGGCGCCAGCGCGAGCAACTCGTCGCCGAGTTCCCGGCCGAGAGCGACCGCGGTCGGCGAGTAGCTGTCGTCGTGACCGACCGCGTGGGCGAGGTACCAGTCGGCCGGCGCGGTGAACATCGACACCAGGTCGCCCAGCCCGGCGCGGGTCATCGCGGCCGGCGCGCCGGCGAGCACCTCGGCGTCGAGCACCAGCGCGTCCGGCCAGCGGCTGGCGACCGTCCGCTTCACCCCGTTGCGCAGCAGCACCGACTGGCTGTCGGCGTACCCGTTCACGCTGGCGGCCGTCTGCACGATCACGTGCGGCAGCCCGCCGAGCAGGCAGGCGACGGCCTTGCCGATGTCGGCCACCGTGCCCGAGGCGACGGTGACAATGCCGCAGGCACCGGACACCGCGTCCCGGACGGCCGTCACGGTCGCCTCGTCGGCGTGTACCTGGCCGTCGTCCGGCCCGGCCCGCACCAGCCGGACCTCGCGGCCGGTCCCGGCGAGCAGGTCGCGGACGGCCGGCTTGAGGTCGGTGCCGCCGCGCCGCATGGGGGTCGCGTCGACCAGCAGCGCGAGCGGGCCGGTGGCGTCACCGAACAGGTCGCCGACGGCGGTGGGCAGCGCGCCGAGCACGTCCCGGCCGGTGACGATCCGGTCCAGGCCGATCGGTTGCAGCAGCCCCGCGTCGGGCGCGGTGGCCAGCCGGGTCTGCAGCGCGGTCAGATCGACGGTGCCGGCCGTCATCCCGTACTCCTCTCCACGCCGTCGTAGAGCCGGCGGTAGTTCGCGTAGCACTCGGCATAGCGGTCGGCCCTGGCCTGGTCCGGGCGGACCGGTTCGGGTGCGATCGCGACGGTGCGGGCGACCGCGTCGTCGAGGTCGGCGAACATGCCGGCGGAGACGCCGGCCAGCATCGCCGCGCCGACCGCGGTGGGCTCCTGCGCCAACACCGACCGGACCGGGCGGTTCAGCACGTCCGCCTTGATCTGCAGCCAGAGCGGGCTGCGGGCGCCGCCGCCGACGACCCGCACCTCGTCGCCTGCCTCGTCCCCGGGCCGGGCGCCGGCCGGGTCGCCGGTCGGCCTGCCGGCCTGGTCGCCGGCCGGGTCACGGGCCGGGTCGCGGGCCGAGCCGCCGGCCGGGTGGCGGCCCGAGCCGCCGGCTGGGTCGTGGGCCGCGCCGCCGGCCGGGTTGTGAGCCGAGGCGTGGGCCGGGTCGTGGGTCGGGTCGTGGGCCGCGCCGCGGGCCGGGTTGTGGGCCGAGGCGCGGGCTGGGTCGTGGGCTGCGCCGTGGGCCGGGCCACCGGCGAGGCCGAGGGCGGCGAGGCGGTCGACGATGTCGCGCAGGGCGTAGGCGCAGCCTTCCAGGACGGCGCGGGCGAGCTCGGCGCCGCCGTGGTTCATGCCCAGGCCGGCGAACGCGCCGCGCATCCGGTCGTTCCACCGCGGCGCGGTCGCGCCGCTGAGCGCCGGGAGGAACAGCACGCCGTCCGAACCGGCCGGCGCCGTCGCGGCCAGGGCCAGCAGGTCGGCCTGCCGGCAGCGCAGCACCGACTCGGCCAGCCACAACGTGCTGCCGCCCGACACGAAACCCGGGTTCTCCACCAGCAACGCGCCAGCGACCGCGTGCGCGTGCGTCTCGACCAGCCGCTCCGGGTCCAGCGTCAGCTCCGCCGCGACCGCCCCGACCGGCTCCGCGGTGCCGGTCACGTCCACCACCAGCCCCGGCCGGAGCAGCCCCGCGGCCAGCGCCGCGCTGTGGTCGTCGCCGGTGCCGACCACGACCGGGCAGCCCGGCCGCAGCCCGAGCAGGCCGGCGGCCTCGACGGTCAACCCGCCGGCCACGTCGGTGGCGGGCCGGATCTCGGGCAGCAGCGCGCCGTCGATGCCCGCCGCGTCCAGCAGGAGCTCCGACCAGCCGCCCTTGGCCACGTCGTAGACCAGCGTCGAGGACGCGTTGGCCGGGTCGACCACCACCGCCCCGGTCAGCCACGCCACCAGGTACGACCCGACCGGCAGCAGCCACCGGGCCGACCGGTACAGCGCCGGCTCGGGCTCGGCCAGCCACATGATCTTGGGCGCGGTGTGCGACGCGTCGCAGTTGAGGCCGGTGATCTCGAACAGCTCCTGCTCGCCCACCCGGCGGGCCAGCGCCTCGGCCTGCCGGGTCGCGCGCCGGTCCAGCCAGATCACCGCGTCGCGCAGCGGCCGCAGCCCGTCATCGGTCGGCACCACGCCGTCGACCTGGCTGGCCAGGCCGACGCTGCCGACCTCGCGGCCGGCCAGCCCCGCGCGCCCCAGCAGCTCGCGTACGACCGCGGCCAGGCCCAGCCGCCAGGCGGCCGGAT
>JBBWZH010000297.1:0-12150 GCA_039648995.1 Mycobacteriales bacterium | reverse complement strand
CGTACCGGTTATCTTTCCTCCCTGCCACCGACCCCGGGAGCTAGCAGGTGCATGACTTCATCGACCAGTTCTGGCCGTCCACGGTGGACGGGCTGACGCTCGGGTCGGTCTACGCGCTGATCGCGCTTGGTTACACGATCGTCTACGGCGTGCTGCGGCTGATCAATTTCGCGCACTCCGAGATCTTCATGATCGGAACGTTCGCGGCCCTGGGCGCTCTGAACCTGATGGGCGTCCACGGGCCGGAGACCGGTATCGCGCTCGTCGGGGTGCTGCTGGTGATGCTGGTCCTCTCGATGGGGGCGTCCGGCGGCGCGGCGGTGCTGCTGGAGCTGATCGCGTACCGGCCGCTGCGCAAACGCGGGGCGTCCCGGCTGGCCGCGCTGATCTCCGCGATCGGCGCCTCGTTCTTCCTGCAGGAGCTGTTCGCCCGGTTCTTCGGCCGCGACCAGCGTCGGCTGCCCCGGGTGATGAACAAGCACAGCTGGTTCTCCATCGGCAGCGGCGACGTGCGCAACGACAAGCTGCTGGTGTTCGTCGCGGCGATCGCGATGATGGTGCTGCTGGACCGCTTCGTGAACACGTCCCGGCTCGGCCGCGGTATCCGGGCGACCGCGCAGGATCCGGAGACCGCGGTGCTGATGGGGGTCAACATCGACCGGGTGGTGAGCACCACGTTCCTGATCGGCGGCATGATGGCCGGCGCCGCCGCGATGCTGTACGGCACGTTCTTCGAGCTCACCTCGTACAACGTGGGCTTCCTGCTCGGCATCAAGGCGTTCACCGCGGCGGTGCTCGGCGGCATCGGCAACATCCGCGGCGCGCTGCTCGGCGGGTTGGCGCTGGGGCTGATCGAAAACTACGGGGCCAGCATCTTCGGCACCGAGTGGCGGGACGTGGTCGCGTTCGCCGTGCTCGTCCTCGTGCTGATGTTCCGGCCGACCGGCCTGCTCGGCGAGGCGCTCACCAGGGCGCGGGTATGAGCGCCCCGCGGATGCCGCGTCCGGCGATGCCGGACGTGATCGGCGTCCTCGGCCGGTGGTGGGACAAGCTGCCCTGGTACGGCAAGTACCTCGTGTACGCGCTGCTCGTGGTCGGCGCGGTCATCTTGCCGGCGGACTCGATCGGCAACGTCATGACCCCGGACAGCGACTGGTCCGCGGTGCTGTTCTACCCGATCGGCGTCTACATCCTGCTCGCGATCGGGCTGAACATCGTCGTCGGCCAGGCCGGCCTGCTCGACCTCGGCTACGTCGCGTTCTTCGCCATCGGCGGCTACTCGATGGGCATCCTGGGCGCCAAGCACCACTGGGAGTTCTGGGCGGTGCTGCCGGCCGGCATCGCGATCGCGGCGGTGTCGGGCGTGATACTGGGCGCACCGACGCTGCGGCTGCGCGGCGACTACCTGGCCATCGTGACGCTCGGGTTCGGCGAGATCGTCCGGATCAGCGCGAACAACGCCGACTCGTTCACCGGCGGCCCGCGCGGGATCAGCCCGATCCCGCACCCGCCCGGCACCAAGTCGATCAAGGCGCTGAACTACAACAGCGTGCTGGACACCAAGCCGTACTACTACCTGGTGCTGGCGATGATCGTGCTGGTGATCATCATGGTGAAGCGGTTGGAGCGCAGCCGGGTCGGCCGGGCGTGGGCGGCGATCCGGGAGGACGAGGACGCCGCCGAGCTGATGGGCGTGCCCACGTTCAAGTACAAGATCTGGGCGTTCGCGATGGGCGCCTCGATCGGCGGCGCGGCCGGCGTGCTGTTCGCCTCGCAGACCATCTCGATCACCCCGACGAACTTCCCGTTCATCCTGTCCGCGCTGATCCTGGTCGCGGTGGTGCTGGGCGGCTCGGGCAACCTGCCCGGCGTGATCATCGGCGCGTTCCTGGTGGCCTGGCTACCGGAGCGGTTCCGCGGCTTCGCCGAGTACCGGGTGCTGGTCTTCGGTGCCGCGCTGGTGGTCATGATGATCATCCGCCCCGAGGGCCTGCTGCCATCCCGGCGACGACGTGCCGAACTGGCCGAGGGCACCGGCGGCATGGGCACGCTCGGCGCCGAAGTGGGGGCGGTGGCCACCCAGGCCGCCGAGCCTGACCCGGTCGCCGCCGACCTGCCCGGCTCGCCGGCCGCCGGCTCGTACGACACCGGCACCACCGTCCTGGACGCGCCGCCCGGCTCGCCCGGGGCCGGCCCGGGCGCGTCATACGGCCAGGACGAGCTGACCCGTGCGGTCGAGCCCCGGCCGGACGGCCCGCCGGGGGCGAGCGGCTTCGGCGATCCCGGCGGACCGGGGGATCCGGGCGGGTCCGGGGATCCGGGCGGGCCCGGGGGTTCCGGCGGGCCGGGGGATCCGGGCGGGCCCGGGGGGTCCGGCGGGCCGGGGGAGTCGGGCGGGCCGGGGGAGTCCGGCGGGGCCGACGGGAAGGGGCGGCGGTGAGCGGGCCGGATGGGGGAGCGCTGCTCGAACTGCAGGGGATCACCCAGCGGTTCGGCGGCGTGGTGGCGCTGTCGGACGTGAGCCTGGCCGTGCCGGAGGGTTCGATCTTCGCGCTGATCGGTCCGAACGGCGCCGGCAAGACGACCGTGTTCAACCTGGTCACCGGCGTCTACACGCCGTCGTCGGGGGCACTCGTCTTCGGTGGCAAGCGGATCCACGGGCGGGCACCGCACCAGGTCACCAAGTACGGCATCGCGCGGACCTTCCAGAACATCCGGCTCTTCGACAACATGTCCGCGCTGGAGAACGTTCAGGTCGGGGCCGACGCACGGCACCGGACGAGCGTCTTCGGCGCCACCTTCGGGCTGCCGCGGCACCGCCGCGAGGAACGCACCGGCCGGGCCCGCGGGCTGGAACTGCTGGAGTTCGTCGGCATCCCGCAGGTCGTCGAGGAGACCGCGAAGAACCTCTCCTACGGCGACCAGCGGCGGCTGGAGATCGCCCGCGCGCTGGCCACCGGGCCGCGGCTGCTGCTGCTCGACGAGCCGGCGGCGGGGATGAGCGGGACGGAGAAGGGCGCGCTGGTCGACCTGATCCGCCGGATCCGCGACTCGGGGGTCACGGTGTTCCTGATCGAGCACGACATGGGCATGGTCATGCAGGTCAGCGACCGGGTCGCGGTGCTCGACTTCGGGCAGAAGATCGCCGACGGGCTGCCGGCCGAGGTACAGCAGAACCAGAAGGTCATCGAGGCGTACCTGGGGGCTCCGGCCGATGCTTCTTGAGGTCGAGGACCTGCGGGTCCACTACGGCAAGATCGAGGCGATCCGCGGCATCTCGCTGACCGTCGACGCCGGCGAGATCGTCACGCTGATCGGCGCGAACGGGGCCGGCAAGACGACCACGCTGAAGACGCTGTCCGGGCTGCGCCGGGTCACGTCGGGCCGGGTCCGGTTCGACGGCGCCGACATCACCAACACGCCCGGTCACCAGCGGGTCACGCTCGGCCTCTGCCAGGCCCCCGAGGGTCGCGGCATCTTCCCCGGCATGACGGTGCTGGAGAACCTGGAGATGGGGACATACGCGCGCAAGTCCCCGGACCGGGCCGGCGACCTGGATCGCGCGTTCACGCTGTTCCCGCGGCTGGCCGAGCGGCGCCGGCAGTACGGCGGCACGCTGTCCGGCGGCGAGCAGCAGATGCTGGCGATCGCGCGGGCGCTGATGGCCCGGCCGAAGCTGCTGCTGCTGGACGAGCCGTCGATGGGGCTGGCGCCGCTGATCGTGCAGCAGATCTTCGGCATCCTGCGGGGGATCAACAGCCAGGGCACCACGATCCTGCTGGTCGAGCAGAACGCCACCCAGGCGCTCGCGCTCTCCCACCGCGCGTACGTGCTGGAGACCGGCCGGGTGGTCCGGGCCGCACCGGCCGCCGAGCTGCTGAACGATCCCAGCGTCCGGGAGGCCTACCTCGGCGGCGCCGCCCCCAGCTGACCGGCCCGCCGCTGTCGGTACCGCTCTCGCCAGCGTGGCGGTACCGCCAGAGCGCTGGTCGCGGTGGATCGGGTGGTGGCGGGTCGCCACTGCTCCTGCCGGGTGTGGTCTGACCGGCTGTCTTCGCGGCTGAGTCGGCGGGTCCTGTGGAGGTGCCGCCGGGCGTGCCGGCGGGGTGCTCCGTGCGTGGCGGTGCCGGCCCACGCGTCGGTCGGTGGCGCGCGGACCGCGGTTCGACCCCCGGCGGGCGTCAGGCGTCCGGGAGGCGGATGTCGCGGGCCGGGCCGCCCTTGACCGTGACCCGCAGGCCGTGCGGTTTGAGGCCGCGCGGGATGTCGTACCAGAGGTCGACCTCGACGCGGTCCTGGGCGCCGAGCGAGACGTCGTCCGGCTGGCGGGTCACCTGCATGGCGGGTAGGTCGGGCGGGCGGGCCGCGCCGTCGTCGGTGAGCAGCAGTTGCTGCGAGGTGATCAGGTCGTAGAACGTGGCCGAGATGTTCTCGGCGGCGATCCGGACCCGGACGAACTGGCCCCGGGCGCGGAACTCCGCGTGCGTGCCGACCAGCGCGTCCAGGTGTGGCCGCACGCCCATCACGGTGATGATCAGCGAGCCGCTGACCGCGCTGGCGGACGGGACCGGCGTCTCCCCGTACCGCGCGGTACGGCTCGGCAGCAGGTACGTGGGGGACGGCGTGGCCGCCGGCGCCGCGGGCGGGCCCGAGCACCCGGCCACGCTCATCGACAGCGCCGCGACCAGCAGGAACAACGCGCCGACGCGCGCTGCGGCCACCGCACCTACCTCCGCCGCCGGGACGCCGGGAGCTGTGCTCATGCCGACTCCGCCCCGGTGGCCGCGCCGGGTGAAGCGGCCGGCGCGTGGTGGTCGACGTCCAGACCCGGCACGAGACTCCAGGCGCGCTGTGTCCATGATCCGCTCGCAAGCTCGCTCATGACACGACCCGGGGCGCCTTTGGTGCCGTCCCGCGCCTCCGCGTCGCGGGACGTTCTCTACTCGGCGCTCCCGGGTCGGGTCAGCCGGACCCTACGGCGGTCCGAGGCCGGCCGTCAAACCCCGTCCAGGTAGGAGAATCGGGCCCGCGGCGGCCCTCGCTCGGGCGGCGGCGGTTACCCCTCGTCACCAGGCAGGCAGGTTGGCGTTCGGCGCCCGTTCGGCGGCTGCCGGTCGTGACCGGGGGCCACTACGCTCCGTCCGCTGGCGGCGCCGGCCCTCGCGAAAACGTCCGTCCCGTCCTCGCGGCGCCGCCCGCGACCACGCCAGCGCGACCAGAGGTAGGGAGCGCCCAGATGCCCCGCGGCAACGTCCGGATCCGCCAGGCCGAACCGGCCGATGTGGATGTGCTCGCGGAGCTCGCGGCCGAGCACCGGGAGTCGATCGGCGGCCGGGTGCGGGCCCGGCCGGGCGGCGGCGTCTCCAGCGACACCCGCGGCCGCTACCTGCGGCTGCTCGCCGACTCGACGCACCGGGTCGTGGTCGCCGTGGACGAGGACACGGGCGGCGTGCTCGGCATGGCGGTGTTCGGCCTGGACGTGGTCAGCACGCTGGCCGACGTCCCGTCGGTCTACGTGGGGAACCTGCTGGTGGCGCCGCAGCACCAGCACCGCGGCGCCGGCCGGGCCCTGCTCGCCGCCGCCGTCAGCTACGCCGACGAGGTCGGCGTCGATCACGTGATCGTCGGCGTGGCCACCGGCGGCCGGGAGGCCAACCGGTTCCTGGCCCGGCTCGGCTTCGCCCCGCTGGTGCTGCGCCGGATCGCCCCGGTGCCCGCGCTGCGCCGCACCCTCGGCCTGGTCGACACGCTGGTCGACGGCCGCACGCACGCGACGCGCCGCCGCCTGTCCGGCGGCGCCGGCCTGCCTCCCGCCGCCCGCGCCGCCCGGCTCCGGCGTCTCCCGTAAACCCTTGCCCGGCCGCTGGCCGGCGGCCCGAGCTGGCCTCGCCGTGGCTCACCGAGCCGGCCCGGGTGGGCCGGGATCGGCCGTCGCGGGGGTCAGCCGGAGGTCGGCGGGATCGTGTTCCGCGGCGGCGGGGCGTTGCGCAGCACGCAGGTGAGCCGGGCGGTGGACACCCGGCGGCCGGCCTCGTCGCTGATCGCGATCTGGTAGCTGGCGACCGTGCGGCCGACGTGCAGCGGGGTGCAGACGCCGGTGACCACGCCGTGGCTGGCGGCGCGGTGGTGCGTGACGTTCAGTTCCAGGCCGAGCGCGGACCGGCTCGGGCCGGCGGCGAGCGCGGCGGCGAGCGAGCCGAGCGTCTCGGCCAGCACCGCGGACGCCCCGCCGTGCAGCAGCCCGTACGGCTGCTGGTTGCCGGCCACCGGCATGGTGCCGACCACGTGCTTCGGGTCCCAGTCGGTCACCACGATGCCCATCCGCTCGGTGAGCTGCGTGGACTCGGCAGCGACCGGCGGCTGGGCAGGGTTGGCGGCGGTCTGGTTCTCGGTCACCGGGCTCCTCGGCTTTCTGTCGTACCGCGACCCTAGACTCGGCCCGTGACAGACGCGCGGCTGCTCCTGCTGGACGGACACTCGCTGGCCTACCGGGCCTTCTTCGCGCTGCCGGTGGAGAACTTCAGCACGATCACCGGCCAGCCCACCAACGCGGTGTACGGGTTCACCTCGATGCTGATCAACCAGCTGAGAGATGAGCAGCCGACGCACGTCGGCGTCGCGTTCGACGTGTCCCGCAAGACGTTCCGGTCGGAGACGTACGCGGAGTACAAGGCCGGTCGCTCCGAGACGCCGCAGCCGTTCAAGGGCCAGGTCAGCCTGATCCAGGAGGTGCTGGCCGCGCTGCGCATCCCGACCGTGTCGGTGGAGGGCTACGAGGCCGACGACGTGATCGCGACGCTGGCCACCCAGGCCACCGCCGACGGCATGCAGGTGCTGATCTGCACCGGCGACCGTGACGCGATCCAGCTGGTGAACGACCGGGTCACGGTGCTCTACCCGAAGCGCGGCGTGTCCGAGCTGACCCGGTTCACCCCCGAGGAGGTCGAGGCCAAGTACGGGCTGACGCCGCTGCAGTATCCCGACTTCGCCGCGCTGCGCGGCGACCCGTCCGACAACCTGCCCAACATCCCGGGGGTGGGGGAGAAGACGGCGGCCAAGTGGGTCCGCGAGTTCGGCTCGCTGGAGTCGCTGGTCGAGCGGGTGGACGAGGTCAAGGGCAAGGCCGGGGACGCGCTGCGGGCGCACCTGTCCAGCGTGCTGCTGAACCGGCGGCTGACCCAGCTGGTGCGCGACGTGCCGCTGCCGGTCGGCCCGGCCGAGCTGCGGCTCGGCCAGTGGGACCGGGACGAGGTGCACAAGCTCTTCGACAACCTGGAGTTCCGGGTGCTGCGGGAGCGGCTGTTCCAGACGCTGTCCGCGGTCGAGCCGGAGGCCGAGGAGGGCTTCGACGTCGAGGCCGAGCAGCTCGGGCCGGACGAGGTCGCGCAATGGCTGGACGAGCACGTCCGGTCCGGGCTGCGGGTCGGCGTGAGCGTGCGCGGCACCTGGGGCCGCGGCACCGGTGTGGTCAGCGGCATCGCGCTGGCCGTCGAGGGCGGCGTCGGCGCCTTCATCGACGCCGAGGAGCTGACCGGCGCCGACGAGCAGGCGCTCTGCGGCTGGCTGACCGACGCGACCCAGCCCAAGGCCGTGCACGACCTGAAGGGCCAGCTGGAGGCGCTGCACGCCCGCGGCTGGGACATCGCCGGCGTCACCAGCGACACCGCGCTGGCCGCCTACCTGGCGCTGCCCGGCCAGCGCACGTTCGACCTCGCCGACCTGGCGCTGCGCTACCTGCGCCGCGAGCTGCGGTCCGAGTCGGAGGTCGCGACGAACGGCCAGCTGTCGCTGGACGGCGGCGAGGAGGAGGCGGACGCCGCGATCGCGGAGACCGAGGCCGTCCGGGCCCGCGCGGTCGCCGACCTCGCCCGCGCCCTGGACGACGACCTCGACCGGCGCGGCGCGGCCCAACTGCTGCGCGCCGTCGAGCTGCCGCTGGTCGGCGTGCTGGCCCGGATGGAGGAGACCGGCATCGCGGCCGACCTCGACTACCTGATCGGGCTGCAGGCCGAGTTCGCCGCCCAGGTCAAGGCCGTCGAGCAGGAGGCGTACTCCAGCGTCGGCCGGGAGTTCAACCTCGGCTCGCCCAAGCAGCTGCAGCAGGTCCTGTTCGACGAGCTGAAGCTGCCGAAGACGAAGCGGATCAAGACCGGCTACACCACCGACGCGGACGCCCTGTTCTGGCTGTCCGAGCAGGCACCGGACGTGGCGCTGCTCGGCCACCTGCTGCAGCACCGCGACGTGGCCCGGCTCAAGACGGTGGTCGACTCGCTGATCCCGATGGTCGACGACCACGGCCGGATCCACACCACGTTCAACCAGATCATCGCGGCCACCGGCCGGCTGTCCTCGCAGGATCCGAACCTGCAGAACATCCCGATCCGGTCCGCCGAGGGCCGCCGCATCCGGCGCGCGTTCATCGTCGGCGCCGGCTACGAGGCGCTGCTCACCGCCGACTACAGCCAGATCGAGATGCGGATCATGGCCACGCTGTCCGAGGACGCCGGCCTGATCGAGGCGTTCACCTCCGGGGAAGACCTGCACACGTTCGTCGCGTCCCGGGCGTTCAACCTGCCGGCCGAGCAGGTCGACCCGGAGCTGCGGCGCCGTATCAAGGCCATGTCGTACGGCCTCGCGTACGGGCTGTCCGCGTTCGGCCTGGCGCAGCAGCTGCGGATCTCCCCGGACGAGGCGCGCGAGCAGATGGAGGCGTACTTCCAGCGATTCGGCGGGGTGCGTAACTACCTGCGCGACGTGGTCGGCCAGGCCAGCCGCGACGGGTACACCGAGACGATCCTCGGCCGCCGGCGCTACCTGCCCGACCTGACCAGCGACAACCGGCAGCGCCGCGAGATGGCCGAGCGGATGGCGCTGAACGCGCCGATCCAGGGCTCCGCCGCGGACATCATCAAGGTCGCCATGCTCGGCGTCGACCGCGCGCTCCGCGACGAGGGGCTCGCCTCGCGGCTGCTGCTGCAGGTGCACGACGAGCTGGTGCTGGAGGTCGCGCCCGGCGAGCGCGCCCGCGTCGAGCAGCTGGTCCGGGCCGAGATGGGCGGCGCCTACACGCTCGCCGTCCCGATGGACGTCTCGATCGGCGTCGGCCGCACCTGGGACGACGCCGGGCACTGACGGGTGGGTGGGGTTTCAGCGTGCTTCGCCCGCCGGGGGGCCGAGCCCCCGAGCCCCCCACGGTGCGGTCGGTTCCTGTTGGGCCGGACGGCCGGGGGTGGGTGGGGTTTCAGCCTCCCCGTTGGCCTGGCCGGCATGACACACAGTTACGAATGGAGGGCTGATCGATCGCGCAGAGCTAACTAGTTGTGGGTCAGCGATGCCTTCCTGAATGATTGAGACTTCTCAATCACTTGGGGGTTAGGCATGCGGCTCGCGGCTGTCGTATCAGCGCTGGCTCTGGCGGTCGGGGCGGTGACGGCGCCGGCGGGGAGCGCCGCGGCCGCGCCGGCCGCGGGCGTCGACTGGGCTGACTGCGGCGACGGTTTCCAGTGCGGCACCGTGGATGTGCCGCTGGACTACGCGCATCCGGACGGGCGGCGGCTCCCGCTGGCGGTGATCCGGCTGCCGGCATCCGACCCGGCGCACCGGATCGGTTCGCTGCTCACCAACCCGGGCGGGCCGGGCGCCTCCGGCGTCGACTTCGTCCGGTTCGCCTCGGACGTCTTCGACCCGCGGGTGCGGGCCCGGTTCGACATCGTCGGCATCGACAACCGCGGCATCGCCCGCAGCGCCCCGGTGCGCTGCTTCGCCGACACGGCGGACCAGCTGGGGTTCTGGTCCGGCAACCCGTTCTTCTTCCCGGTCGGCCGCACCCAGGAGCGGCAGCTCGCCGCCAGGGACCGGGCCTACACCCGGGCCTGCGGTCAGCGGAACGCGGCGCTGCTCCCGTTCATCTCGACCGAGTTCGCGGCGCGCGACCTGGACCGGGTCCGGGCTGCTGTGGGTGACCGGCTGACCACGTACGTCGGCTTCTCCTACGGCACGTACCTGGGCGCCGTGTACGCCAACCTGTTCCCGCAGCGGGTCCGCGCGCTCGTGGTGTCGGGCGTGGTGGATCCGGTGCTGCAGTCCACGGCCGCGCTGACCGAGCTGGCCGGTGCCGGTGCCGCCGCCGAGGACGGCCTGACCGCCTTCGCCGACGCCTGCGCCCGGGCCGGCCACGTTCGCTGCCCGCTCGCCGCCCCGGGGCAGGCCGGCCCGGCCGTCCGCGCCGGCCTGGACCGGCTGTTCCGCCAGCTGCGGACCGGGCCGCTGCCCGCGCCGCACGCGCAGCCGCCCGGCGCGGTCACCGTGCAGCAGGCGGTCGACACCACGCTGCTCTGGCTCTACGGCGCGTCCGACTATCCCGAGCTGGCGGCGGCGCTCGCTCAGGCCGAGGCGGGCGACGGGTCGGCGCTGCTTGAACTCGCCCGGCTCGCTGGCGTCGCCGACCCGCCCACCGACGTCCCGTACGACAACTACGGCGAGGCCTTCCACAGCTACCAGTGCGCCGATGGCAACCTGCCCCGCGACCAGCGGGTGTGGCCGGCCGCGGCGGCCGCCCTCGACCGGGTGTCCCCGGTGTTCGGCCGCCGGTGGCTCTACCGCGGGCTGGCCTGCGCGACCTGGCCGGCCCGCCCGGCGCGGTACACCGGCCCGTGGAACCGCCGTACCGCCGCGCCGGTGCTGATCGTGAACGGCCTGCACGACCCGGCCACGGCCATGTCGGAGGCGCGGCACCTGCACGCCCTGCTGGGTCGGTCCGCGCTGCTGGCCGTCGACGACCTCGGCCACGCCACGTTCGGCAACACCAGCACCTGCGCCGCGACGGCCATCGACCGGTACCTGCTGGCCGGTGTGGTGCCCGCCGCGGGCACCGTGTGCGCGGCCGACCACGGTCCGTTCGACCAGCCGGCGGCGGCCGGCCGGGCCGCACCGGCCGGCGTCACCGGGTCGAGCCCGGCTCGCTGACCGGCGCCGCGGCCGGGTCACCGGACCACCCGGTGACCCGGCCGCGGGACGCGCTGCACGCGCGGCGCGGGTCTGCCAGACTGCAGCGCATGTTGATCCCCGCCGCACTGTCGCGGCGACGTGGGCTGGCGGCGGCGGTCGCGGTCGCGTTGCTGCTGGCCGGCTGCAACTCGTCGGCGTCGGCGGCCCGGAGCGCGGCCGTCCGGTCCACATCGGACAGCGTCGCGTTCACCGGCTGCGACAAGGTCGCCTGCACCGGCACGCTGGACGGCGCCGGCTACGAGATCAAGCTGCCGCAGACCTGGAACGGCACGCTGCTGCTCTACTCGCACGGCTACCGGCAGGCGAAGCCGGCGCCGCCGGACTTCGCGGCGGTGACCACCGCGCCGCAGGTCGCCGCGACCGACGAGACCGCGACCGAGCTGCTGGGCAAGGGCTACGCGCTGGCCGGGTCGGCGTTCGCGAGCAACGGCTGGGCGGTCGCCGACGGGGTCAAGGCCGGCGAGCAGCTGCACGACTTCTTCGTGCAGAAGGTCGGCACGCCGAACCGCACCTACGTGTGGGGCGACTCGCTCGGCGGCCTGGTCACCGAGACGCTGGCCGAGCGGCATCCCGAGTGGGTCGACGGCTCGGCCCCGATGTGCGGCGTGCTCGGCGGCGGAAATCTCAACCTGGACATCGCGCTGGACATCACGTACGCGATCAAGACGCTGATCTACCCGCAACTGCGGCTGGTCAACTACGCCTCATACGACGACTCGGTCGCGCAGTTCACCGCCGCCTACAACGCGATCATCGCGGCCACCAAGAGCGTCCAGGTCGGCGTGCCGAAGCTGCTGCTGATCGCGGCACTGGTGGACGCGCCGACCCAGACCGCCCGGTTCGACGGCAGTGACCCGCAGTCGCAGGTCGGTGCGATCGTCGAGGCGCTGGTCACCGCGATGGGCTACGGCACGTTCGGCCGGTGGGAGATCGAGCAGCGGGTCGGCGGCAACCCGTCCGGGAACGCCTCGGTCGACTACACGCAGCGGGTCTCCAGCTCGGAACGGTCGCTGATGGAGACGATCGCGCCCGGCTCCACCGACCGCAACCTCGGCGCGCTCAGCCGCGGCACCCGCGTCACGCCCGACCCGACCGCCCGCGCGGCCTTCGACAAGCTCGGCAACCCCACCGGCGACCTGACCG
>JBBWZH010000286.1:0-38758 GCA_039648995.1 Mycobacteriales bacterium | reverse complement strand
CGGGACATCACCGGCCTGCTGGACGGAAAGCGCTACGGCGCGCTCGTCACCACCCCGGCGGTGGAGGGCGTGTACTACAACAAGCAGGTGTTCGAGCAGGCCGGGATCACCAGCACGCCGAAGAACTTCGACGAGATGGTCCAACTCGCGCGGACCCTCAAGGGCAAGGGCGTCACGCCGTTCTACGAGGCCGGCGGCGACCGCTGGCCCACCCAGTGGTGGGTGCAGGTCCAGCTCGCCGACGCCGCGAAGAGCGGCTTCTGGGAGAAGACCAACAAGCACGAAGAAGGCTTCGAGAGCCCGGTCGTCCTGGCCGCCATCAAGAAGTACAAGAGCCTGGTCGACGAAGGGCTGTTCAACTCGGATCTGAAGACGGCGACGTTCGAAGACCAGGGCGACGCGCTGCTGGCCGGCAAGGCGGCCATGGTGATCCAGGTGAACAGCTACCTGAACCAGCTGCAGGCCAAGACCTCCGGCCCGGCCGAGCTGGATCAGAAGGTCGGCTTCTTCCCGATCTCGCCGTCCGGCAACGTCGGCACCGCGATCCCGGACCAGAGCAACGCGCTGGTCGCCTTCCGCACCGGCGACCCCGCGCGGGAGGCCGCGGCCCGGCAGTTCCTCGCGTACTGGATGGGCCCGGGCTACGCCGACTTCGTCGCCAACCGTGGCACCGTGTCGCTGGAGACGGCCGTGCCCACCCCGAGCAACGTGCCCAAGATCGCCGTGGCCATCCACCAGTCGCTGGCCAACTCGGTCGGGTCGTTCCAGTCGCTGGCCATCGCGAACCCGGACCTCTACCTCAACCTCGCGGACATGCTCTACGGCAAGAAGACGCCCGAGCAGGTCGCCAAGGCCACCCAGACGCAGTTCGCCCAATTGGCCAAGGCGCAGGGGGCGGCCGGCTTCTGAGCCACGAGGTGTGCCGGGCCGGCCGCGCGGGCCGGCCCGGCGTCAGCGGGAGGACGCCATGACCGACTCCACCGCACGGATCGCGACCGCACCGGCCGCCACGACGGCGGCGCCCGCCGCGGCGGCCCGGGCGCGGCGCCGGCCGCCGTCCCGGCAGGGCCGCACCCGGGGCACCCACCCGACCGCCTTCCTGCTGCCGGCCTTCGCCATCATGGCCGTGTTCTTCTTCCTGCCGACCCTGTTCAACTTCATCTACCCGTTCACCGACTGGTCGGCGTTCAAGGCGGCGATCCACCCCGTCGGGTTCAGCAACTTCCGTGCGCTGCTGGCCGACGGCTCGCTGCTCGCCAGCCTGCGGATCACGCTCGTCTACGCGGTGCTCGTCGCGATCGGCCAGAACGTGTCCGGGCTCCTGCTCGCCGTCCTGCTGGAACGCGACACCCGGGTGAACCGGTTCGCCCGGGTCTGCCTGTTCATCCCCGTGCTGATGTCCGCGTTGGCGGTCGGCTACGTGTTCCAGGCGTTCCTCAAGCCGGACGGCGCGCTCAACGGCCTGCTCGGGGCGCTGTCCGGGCACGACGTACGCCTCCCGTGGCTGGGCAGCACGACGTGGACGATCGCGGTCGTGGCGCTGGTGCACTCCTGGAAGTGGATGGGCCTGTCGATGCTGGTGTTCCTGGCCGGCCTCAAGACGATCCCGGAGGACGTTCTGGAGGCGGCCCGGATCGACGGCGCCGGCCCGTGGCAGTCGTTCTGGCGGGTCCGGTTCCCGCTGCTCGCGCCGGCGATCACGTTCAACGTCGCCACCGCGCTGCTCGGCACGATGAACGGGTTCGACGTCGTGCAGGCGACGACCGGGGGCGGCCCGGCCCGCACCACCGAGGTGCTCAACATCTTCATCTTCCGCACCTTCGGCCAGGGCCTCTACGCCCAGGCGACCGCGATGAGCCTGGTGCTGTTCCTGGTCGTCGTGCTCGTCGCGATACCTGTCGTACAACTGCTGCGCCGACGGGAGGACGTGCTGTGAGGGTTCTGCGCCGGCTGCAGCCGGTCGCCGCGCTGCTGGTGGTCGCGGTGGTCGTCGGGATCCCGCTGTGGCTGGTGATCGTCACCGCCGCGAAGTCGCGGGCCGAGGCGCTGAACCCGAACCTCAGCCTGCCGTCGCACTGGCAGTTCTTCCAGAACCTGCGGGACGCGTTCACCCAGGGCCAGGTCGTCCGCGCCTTCGCCGGCAGCGTGCTGGTGGTGGCGCCATCGGTGCTGGGCGTGCTGGCGTTCGGCTCGATGGCCGCCTGGGTGCTCGCCCGCCGTGGCAGCCGCGGCAACGCGATCGTCTACGCGGTCGCGATCAGCGGGATCCTGCTGCCGCCCGCCGTCGTCACCGTCGTCCTGCTGCTGCGGCAACTGGGCCTGGCCGGCACCGCGACCGGGATGATCGGTGTCTACATGGGCATGTACATGTCCACGGTGATCTTTTTCGTCACCGGCTTCATCCGGACGATCCCGATCGAACTGGAGGAGGCGGCCCGGATGGACGGGGCGGGGCCGGCCACCGTCTTCGTCCGGATCATCCTGCCGCTGCTGCGCCCGGTGCTGGCGACCGCGACGATCCTCATCTGCCTCTACACCTGGAACGACGTCTTCTACGCGTTCTTCGTGCTCGGCGGCGGCCACACCCGCACGCTCCCGCTCAACCTCTTCCAGGTGGCCAGCTCCGGCCTCTACCTCAACAACTGGCACCTCATCTTCGCCTACGTCATCCTGATGAGCCTGCCGCTGCTCGTCGTCTTCGCGATCGCGCAGCGCAAGATCATCTCCGGGATCACCGGCGGGGCGGTCAAGTGACGGAGGTGGCGGAGACCGTGCGCGAGGCCGTCGGGCGGGCTGGCCGGACGGGCCGGGCCGCCCGGTGACGAGCCAGCCCGCAGCGGCGGCCAGCCAGCCCGCGGCCGGCCAGCCTGGGGCCGGCCAGCCCGGGGCTGGCCAACCTGGGGCCGCGGCCGGCCAGCCCGGGGCCGCACCGGCACGCTGGGTGCCGAGCATCCGGGACGTCGCGGCCGCCGCCGGCGTGTCGTACCAGACGGTGTCCCGGGTGCTCAACGGCCATCCGAGCGTGCGCCCGGCGACCCGGGCGCTGGTGCTGGAACACATCCAGGCGCTCAACTACCGGCCGAACCGGGCCGCCCGCACGCTGTCGTCGGGCCGCAGCCGCACCGTCACCGTGGTCACCGCGAACACCACCCTCTACGGCTACGCCCGCACCCTGCAGGGCATCGAGGAGGCCGCCCGGGGCAGCGGTTTCGTCGTCAGCATCCTGGTGGTCGAGTCCGCCCGGCCCGAGGCCGTCCGTTCGGTGGTCGAGCACACCGCGGACCCGAGTACCGGCGCGGTGGTGGTGATCGCCTTCGACGAAGCCGGCGAGCGCGTCCTGCAGGAACTGCCCGCCGGGGTGCCGGTCGCCGCGGCCACCGAACCGGCCCTGCCCGTGCCGGCCGGCGTGCCCCATGTCTGGCTCGACGACCGCGCGGCCGCGCTCGAAGCCACCAACCTGCTGCTCTCGCTGGGGCACCGGACCGTCCACCACGTCCCGCTGCCCTCGGCCGTGCGCACCCACGGCCGGACCGAGGGCTGGCGCGAGGCCCTCCTCGCGGCCGGCGTCCCGGTTCCGCGGCTGCCGGCGCCCGGCTGGGACGCGGCGGCCGGCTACCGCGCCGGCCGCGTCCTGGCCCGCCGCGGCGGCGTCACGGCGATCCTCTGCGGCAACGACGACCTGGCCATCGGCGTCCGACGCGCGCTGTACGAGGCCGGTCGGGAGGTGCCCCGGGACGTCAGCCTGGTCGGCTTCGACGATGCCCCCGGCACCGCCTACGCCACCCCGGCGCTCACCACCGTCGCCATGGACTTCCTGGCCCTCGGCAGCACCTGCTTCCGGGCCGCCCGGGCCGCGCTGCTCGACGAGCCGATACCGGTCGCCCGGCTGGCCACCCCCCGCCTCGTCCTGCGCGAGTCGGTCGCCGCACCGCCCTACCGCCCGCCGGGCGGTTGACCGGGGCTCAGCTCGCGCCGGTGGACCGACACGACCGCGCGCGCATGACGCCCGCCGCCGGCGGCACCCTCCGTCGCGGCGCTGCCCGGCCGGCCGTACGGTGCGGCGGTGGACGCGGAACGGCGGGAGGCGCGGCAGGGCCGGTACGCCGTGGTGGACGAGAGCGAGGAGGACATCTTCGCCGGGCGCGGCTTCTTCGTCCGCGGCCGGAGGCACCGGTACGTGCTGCCGACCGGCCCCGCACCGGTCGGGCCGCCCGCGGGGTTCGGCCTGATCTCCGCGGCCGGGTCCGATGTGGACCGACTGTTCGCGCTGGACCGCGCGCTGCGGGAGCAGGGCGCGCCGGCCACCGCCGGGTGGGGCGACGACCCTGCGGAGTTCCGGCGGCGGACGTTCAGCGACCCGGCATTCGATCCGGACACGTACCTGATCGCCGTCGAGGCGGCCACCGGTGACTACGTCGGCCTGGTGCGGATCTGGACCTCCCCGCCCAGCCCGTACCTCGGGCTGGTCGGTGTGTTGCCGGCGCACCGGCGGCGTGGGCTGGCGACAGCCCTGCTCGCCGCCGCGCTCGGTGCGCTGCACCGGCGCGGGCACGCCGGGGCACGCTGCGAGGTGGACGAGACCGACACCGCGGCCAACGCGCTGGTTGCCAGACTGGACGCGCGCCGGGTCGGCGGCACCATCGAGGTGCAACACCCGAACGAGCCGTAGCACCGCAGCGACCGCGCGGGGGCGCCTCGGCGTGCGAGCGGGCGGCGGAAACCGCGTGGTCCACCCGCGACGCGGTGGCTACGCTGCGGCGGTGGGGTTGTTGCAGCGACGAGCCGCCGGCCTGGAGTATCTGGAGCTGGCGACCGCGATGCTGCGGCAGGCCCGCCTGGCCAGCGCGGACGGCGGTCTCTGGGAGGCGGCCGACGTGCACTGGTGGTGGCGGCGGGATCAGCATCCCGACCCGGCGCGGCAGGTGTTCTGGTTGGACGGCGACCGGCCGGTGGCGGCCGTGATCATGACCGAGTGGGATGGCCGGTTCGGCTGCGATCTGCTCAGCGCCGATCACCGGGTCGAGGGCGTGCTGGACGTGGTGTGGCCGGTCGCGCTCGGGATGCTCGACGCGGTGGGTTCGGCACCGGTCGAGATGCTGGTCCGCGACGACGACAGGGCGCTGATCGACGCCGTGACCGCGGCCGGCTTCGTGGCTACCGGTGAAGCCGACGTGACCCTGTGGATGGACGCGTCGAGCGCGCCGGCGGAACCCGCCGCGCCGCCCGGGTTCGCCCTCGCCGACCGGGCCGCGGTCGCCGATCGGCCGCACCACATGCGCGGCCGCAACGGCGCACAGGTGGCCGAGCGGCTCGTCGAGTGTCCGCTCTACGACCCGCACCTCGACCTCGCCGTGTTCGCGCCCGACGCGGGGGTCGCCGGCTACGGCCTGTTCTGGGCGGATCCGGTGACCGGGGTGGGCCTGGTCGAACCGATGCGGACCGAGGACGCCTACCAGGGGATGGGCCTGGGTCGGCTGGTGCTCAGTACCGGCCTGCGGCGGCTGGCGGCGCGCGGATGCACCCGGCTCAAGATCAGCTACATCGTCGGCAACGAGCCCGCGCGCCGGCTCTACCTCGGCGTCGGGTTCCGGCCGGACGCCGGCGCCCGCACCTACCGGCGGCAGCGCTGACGCAGGGCGACCGGCGATCCAGCCGCCCTGTTCCGCTCCGGCTGATCACCGCCGCCCATACGACCCGGGCGTCCTGCTCCCGGTCCAAAGGCGCTGCCGCAACGCAGCGCTGGCGGACCGACTTGATCGACGGCATCGAGGCGACTGTGGCCTCGCACGCGATGATGCTGAAGCTGCTCCCGATCGGCCTCGCCGTGGCCGCCGTGGGCATCGCGTTGACCGCCGTGGGCGTCTACGCCCAGCCGGTCCGCCGGTTCCGGTCCGCGGCGCGGCCGAGTTTGGCGCGGAGCTGGCCAGCCGGCGGCACGTTCCTGGACATGCCCGCGTCGACCTACGTCTTGAGTGTCACGTCGACATAGTCCAGGTCGACCGTGCCCGGCTGGGGGCGCCGTCCGGGATGGTCCAGCTCGTCCTTGGCCAGGGTGATCGTGGACGTGCCGGCGGGCAGCCGGACGACCACGGCCGTCTGCCGGATCATCTCCCGGAACTGGGTGGGGTCGTACCAGACCTGCTGCCACGGGCCGTCGTTCACGCGCAGGAGTTGGCCGGCCCGCACCTGCGCGCGCCGCTGTTCCTCGCTGCCCTCGGTGGAGTAGCCGATCGTCAGGCGGTAGGTCCCGGCGGCCGGCACGGTGACCGGCAGCCGCAGGTTGCTGTCCGGCTGGGCGAGGTCGCCGACGTAGGCGTTGTTCGAGACGTAGGGCGCGAAGAAGTTGCTCTCGGCCATGTCGATGTTGACCAGGGCCGCCCCCGACCACTGGCCGGTCTCCGCCTCGAACCGGGCCCGGTACGGCGTCACGTCGAGGTAGTCCAGACCCACCGCGCCGGACGGCAGCCGGACCTCGACCCGGTTCCACCCCCGCTGCAGGACCGCCTGGACCCGGTTCGTCGCGAACGGCGCCACCGCCGCCGTGGTCGGCAACGCGATCGCGCGCCGCGCCCCGTCGACCGACAGCACTCCGTCCGCCGGCGCCGCTCCCGGGTTGGTGTAGCGGAGGTCCAGGTCGTACGCGCCGGCCGCCGGCGCCCGCACGGCGAACGTGATCTCCCGGGCCTGGCGCGTCGACACGTACCGGTTGCCCGAGGCCAGCGGGCTGCCCGCGTCGGCGCGCCGGCCGCGCACGGCGGCCTCGGCCTCGTACCGCGCCGGCCCGTCCGCGACCGCCCCGTCCGCGCCTGCCCCGCCCGCGCCCGCCCCGGCGGCCGCCCGCGGGCGGTCCGGGGTGACCACGGCCAGGTAGGCGGACGTGTCCTGGATGCCCGCGACCGGCACGGAGATCGCGCCGTCGCGTACCGGGTAGTCGCCGTCGAACAGCGGTACCGGCCCGGCCGAGACGCCGTCGGTGCCGGTCCACTCGGTGCGCAGGACCCGGACGTGCGCGGTCCGCCCGAAGCCGCGCAGCGCGGACAGGCCGCCGATCTTGAGCTGGATGTCGCCGGCGCCGCCGCCGAACACGACCCGCACGGTCCGGGTGCGCGCGTCGGCGCTGGCGAAGCCGTCCAGCTCCGGGACCCGCTCGACGCCGTCGATCCGGGTGGTCACGGTGGCGTGCCGGGCGTTGCCGGAGGAGTCGGTGGCGGTGGCGCCGTCGGGCTCGTCGAACCGGTACCAGGCCACGGTGCCGGCGCCGGCGGGCCCGCCGGCCATCACCGACCGCAGCTCGTCCGCGGGCAGGCCCCGGTCGTAGATCCGGAAGTCGTCCACCGACGCGTCCAGCAGCGGGTCCGGGTACTGCGAGCGGCCGATCCAGTTGTTCGGGGTGTCGCCGCCGGCCAGGTCGGCCGGGCCGAGGGTCAGGTTCGGGTTGGTGCCGACCGGCTCGCCGTTGACGTAGAGGGTGCCGGTGTTGCCGGACTTGGTGACCGCGACGTGCGTCCAGCCGGTGGGCAGGGGAGCGGTGCCGTCGATCCGCTGCTCGGCGCCGCCGCCGTTGTTGGTGATCGAGAACCGGACGGCGCCGTCGCCGGAGCGCGGGGTGAGGAACATGTTCACCTGCTGGCCGGTGCCGAAGTCGAAGACCCTCGACCAGGTGCTCACGGTGGCCAGGTTCACCCACGTCGAGACGGTGAAGTCGGTGGCCCCGCGCAGCACGCCGGGCGGCAGCGAGACGTACCGGTTCGGGCCGGGGCCGTTCAGCCGGATCGCGTTGCCGAAGCCGGCCTGCCCGGGCTCGCGCGTCGACGGCGCCGGGACCGGGTCACCGACCTCGACCTCTCGCCCGGCCCGCGCCGGTGGGGTGGTCCGCACCATCTGCCCGGTCATCTCGCCGTACCACTTGAACAGCCAGTAGTTGCCGGTCGGCTGGGCGTCGACGGCCGGCCCGGAGCCGCCGCCGACCGGGACCAGCAGGTCGGACAGCCGGCCCGGCTTGTGCCAGAAGGCGAGGTCGGCGGTGTCCACCTTGGCCCGCTCCAGCCGGGCCACGAACCGGGTCAGCCAGCCGGGCACGCCGGCGTCGCGCGGCGACCCGTACTCGTTGATGCTGATCGGCCGGGGCGCGAGGCCCAGCTCCCGCTCCAGCGCCCGGTAGCTCGCCACCCGGCCCTCGACGTCGACCCCCCGGTCGGTGCCGAGCTCGTGCCAGGAGACGATGTCGGGAACCGTGCCGGAGGCGATCGCGGCGGTGAGGAACTGACGCATGCCGGCCTCGTAGTCCCGGTCATGGCTCGGCCCGATGATCGGGGTGCTCGGGTCGATCGACCGGATCAGCCGGTAGGTGCGGGCCCACATCTGGTCGAAGTCGCCCCAGGCCGGGTTCCACGTCCACTGCGGCTCGTTCCAGATCTCGTAGCCGTAGATGTGGCTCGTGCCCGCGGCCACCGTGGCCCGGACCATCCTCGCGACCTGGTCGTACCAGTAGTCGTCGCCCAGCCACTGGTACGGGAAGGAGGGGAAGATGTCCGGCAGGCGGACGGTCACCGTGGCGCCGTGGCGCGTGGCCACCGGCAGGACCTTGAGCGTGTCGCCGACCGGCGCGGGCTCGCCGTTGGGCTGGTGGGTGGCGCCGGGCGGCGGCTGGGTGAACATCTTCGGCCGGATCGGGGCGATCCACTGGTCGGCCGGCCAGCCTTCGTCGGCCAGGCCGTAGAGGGCCCCCGAGGCCGCGTGGTCGACGGCCTTGAACGGCTTGTCCACGTCGACGGCCAACACCATCGGCGCACGCGCCGCCGGCTCGGCGGCCGCTGCCGGCCCGGAGCGGCCGACCGCGACCGCCGCGACCGCGGTGAGAACGGTGATGACCGCCATGGCGGCGCAGGTCCGACGTCGCACGATGCACCTCACTTGGCGAGCCGAGGAAGAACTAGGAAAATTAGGAAAACGTTTGCTGTCCTGGACTCAAGCATCACCGCGGTGCGGTGTCAACGGCACCCTGTCTGCGCGCCGGCCGGACCAGCGGGCCGCGGGCCGCCGCCATCGGGCGGACAGCGGGCGGTAGCCGCCGCGGTGCCGGAACGTGTTCTGGCACGACGCCGGCGAGGCATCGAGATCACCACCGCCGCCGGCGGCCTCCGGCTCCCGGCCGGGGAGCCCCTGAGACCGGCCCGAGGCGCGGTCTCAGCAGCCGAGTTGGGCGGCCAGCTCCGTGAAGCTGGTCACGGTGAGTTCGCCGCCGGCGTCGGCGGCCCGGTCGGCTGGCAGGTGGGGGCCCTTCTCGGCCGGCCGCTCGACGAACGCGGTACGCAGCCCGGCCGTGCGGGCGCCGGCCAGATCCCAGGTGTGCGCGGCGACCATCAGCGTCTCGGCGGGCTGGACGTCGAGCAGGGCCGCGGCGGTCCGGTAGACGGCCGGGTCCGGCTTGTACGCGCGGGCGAGTTCGGCGGACAGGATGCAGTCGAACGGCAGCGTGGCGGCCTTGACCAGGTGGGTCAGCAGCGCGAAGCCGCCGTTGGACAGCGCGGCCACGACGTACTTGGCGCGGAGCCGATCCAGTCCGGCGGCCGCATCCGGCCATGGCGGCAGGTGGTGCCAGGCACGTACGGCCGCGGCCCGGGCGTTCTCGTCGAACTGCGCGGCGACGCCGTGCCCGGCCAGCAGGTCGTCCAGGGACTCGCGGTGCAGCGTGTCGAGGTAGGCCCACGGCCGCTCGCCGCTCTGCACCCGCCGCATCGACGGGATGTAGCGGTCCCGCCAGGCGGTGGCGAACGCGCCGGCGTCGAGGTCGACCCCCCGCGCCGCGAAGAGGCCGGCGAGCTGGGCGGCCACCCCGCCGTACCAGTCGACGGTCGTACCGAAGATGTCGAACGCGAGTACCCGGACCCCGGCCGGATCGAAGCCAGTCATCAACCCAGTGTCCACTCGTTCCGGCCATTGTGGACAGTGGGTGAGTAGGTCACCTGCCGGCGGCCGGTCATCGCCCGGCGTGACCGCCGGGGGTAGGTCCGTGATCCGGAGGGTCAGCGGCGGCGCAGGCCGCGCAGCACGTTGCCCTCGGTGCTGAGGTAGTTGTTCTTGTAGTCGAAGCGGGGTGAGCGGGCGAACATCAGGTAGTAGTACTTCATGTTCTCGCTGAACCAGTAGGCCGAGGTCAGATCGCCCAGGGTGACGGGGGTGGTGGTCACGTCGTCGGCGATGGTGTAGCCGTTGGGCACCGAGCAGATCCGCTTCACCCGCTGGAAGTAGTCGAACGCGCGGTCGCGGTAGATCTCCCGGCCGGAGACCAGCCACAGGTTGAACGCGGCGTCGACGTACTCGGGCCGTAGCTGGTTGCCGGGGCCGGTGGCGGTGAAGGTGGAGTAGTCGAACCCCTCCGGGATCAGCGGGAACCGCGCGGCCACCGCGGTCCACGAGTTGTGGTAGGCCGCGCCGAGTTGGAAGTGGCCGCTCTGACCGAGGAGGCCGGCGTAGAAGGAGGTCAGCTCCGAGGAACGCCGGGCGACCAGGGCGCCGGTGTTCATGTTGACCCGGCGGAACCACAGGTTGCCGTTGAAGGTCTCCCGCTCGTGCCGCAGGACCGCTCCGGTCAGCAGCCGGTACCAGCCCAGCAACTCGCGGTCGCCGAGCAGGTCGAAGCCGTCGAACAGGTACTCGAAGAAGGAGTCCACCGGCGGGTCGATGGTGGCGGTCTGATTCACCCAGGCGCCGGTCTCGACGTTGAAGGTGGTGCCGACCAGGTCCAGCGCGGAACGGCGGTCCACGATCGCCCGGAACGCCCGCTTGCTGGCCCGCAGGTACTTCGGATCGCCGGTCAGCCGGGTCAGGTCACCGAACTCCGCCACGTTCGTACCGATCTCGGCCAGCACGTTCTCCGGCCCGCTGACCGCGCCCGTGCGCAGGTTCACGAACCGGTACGGCGCACCGGTGGGCGACTTGGTGAACGCGGGGAGCACCCGGTCGGCCAGGTCCCTGGCCAGCCGCAGCAGCGACCGGCGCCCGGTCGCGTGGAAACCGGACAGCAGGCCGCCCACCATCCGGATGATCGTCTCGAATACCTGGAAGTCGGCGTCGATGTCGAAGCTGAGGTTCCGCTCGCACCACCGGACCGAGCGCTCGAGGTCGTCGTCGAGTTCCATCAGGAACAGCGTGTCCAACGCCTCGACGATCGTCAGCCCGACCGGGTGGCCGTCGGCGAAGAAGTCGCTGCCGACGCCGGACAGCGGCAGCAGTTCGTCCCGCCCGAAGGCCAGCCGCTGGTAGGCGTTCCAGGCGCGCAGGAACTCGCGGCGGACGTCGGCGGCGATCACCCGGTCCGGCGGCCGGGCCGGGCGGCTCACCGCGCCGGCCGGCGCGGCCGCCAGGCCGGCCGGCGCCGACAACCACTGACCCGTCGCGGTCACCGCGCCGGTGGCGGCCAGCGCCCGCAGAACGCTACGCCGGTCCATGCGGCCAGGAACAGGCATCATTGCCTCCGGTCTCCTCGTCCGTTGAACGACGGAAAACGCTGTTTGTCCACCCTATGGTGGCGATGTCCAGACAGCCAGCGGCGTCGCGCAAACTCACCCGGGCGGTGCGCCGCCCACGCCGCGGCTCCGCGGCCCGGGCCGGGTCGGCTGGCCGTCCACAGTGGACAGCTTCGCGCGGACTCCGGCCGCGTCCGGGTGGCCGAGCGCGCTGAGGCCGTCCAGCGCGCGCTGCCAGGCGCCGCGGGCCGCGTCCGGATCGCCGGTGGCGTGATGGGTGTCGCCGAGGTGGTCCAGCGTCTGCGCCGCGTCGAAGCGGGAGCCGAGCTCGTCGTGGAGCGCGAGTGCCTGCTCGTAGCACCGGAGCGCGGCGGCGTGCTGGCCCAGATGGTGGTGCGCGTAGCCGAGGCTGTCCAGCGCGCCCGCCTCACCCAAACGGTCGGCCAGCCGCCGGTTGAGGGCCACCGCGGCCTCGCAGTCGACGCGCGCCTGCTGGTAGTTGCCGAGCAGCGCCTGGCACCAGCCGGAGTTGTTCAGCGCGTTCGCCTCACCGCGTTCGTTCCCGATCGCCCGGCACAGCACGAGCGCGCGGCGCACGTGCTCCAACCCGCGGTCGGGCCGGCCCCGCTCGGTCCAGACGAACCCGAACTGCATGTGGGCACGCGCCTGGCCCACCTGGTCGCCGACGCCGGCGTACAGCGCGATCGCCCGCCGCAGGTGCTCCTCGGCCTCGGCGGACCGCCGCAGCAGCGTGCACATCCGGGCCATCCGCCGGTGGACGTGCGCCTGCGCCAGCGGGTCGGCGAGCCGTTCCGCGGCGGTCAGCGCGACCCGCCAGCAGTCGAGCAGGTCCGGCCAGTGGCCCGCGCGGTCCAGGTAGGTGTCCAGGGCCCAGGCGAGCTGCCACGCGGGCACGTCGCTGCCGTCGCGGGCGGACCGGTCGAGCCAGGCCAGCAGCACCCGGTACTCGGCGGTCAGCCACGCCGTCGCCGCGGCGAAGTCGCCCGGCCGCTCCGGCGTCACCCCGGCCGCCGCGGGCGCCAGCGGCAGCAGGATCTCGTCGCGCTGCTGAACGAGCCTCGCCGCGTCGTGCGCGGCGTGCAGGTAGTGGTCGAGCAGCCGCCCGGCCGCGGCCCGCCTGGCGGTGGCCGGGTCGTGCTGCCGCGCCAGGTCGGCGGCGTACGCCCGGAGCAGGTCGTGGAACGCGTACCGGCCGGGCGCGTGCTCGGTGAGCAGGCTGGCTCCGGTCAGCTCGGCGAGCAGCCGGCCGGCCACCGGCGGCGCCACCCCGGCGAGGCTGGCCGCGGCGGGCATGGCGATATCGGGGCCGGGATGCAGGCCGAGCTGCCGGAAGAGCCGCGCCGCCGGCGGGGTGAGGGTGGCGTACGACCAGGAGAACACCGCCCGCACCTCGCCCGCCGGCGCCCCGGTCAGCTCGGTCGCCAGCGCGGCCAGCGGGAACCCGGGGTGGATCGCGGCGCGCGCGGCGACCACGGTCAGCGCCAGCGGAAGCCCCGCGCAGGCGGCGACGATCTCGCGCACCGCGTCCGGCTCGGCGGCCACCCGGCCCGCGCCGAGCCGCCGCGCGATCAGCTCGCTGGCCTCGGCGGCGGTCAGCAGGCCGAGCTCGACCGGGTGGGCGCCGTCGGTGGCGACCAGGCTGGTGAGCGGGTTGCGGCTGGTGACGATCGTGCCGGTGCTGTGGCTGCCGGGCAGCAGCGGCCGGACCTGCTCGGCGTCACGGGCGTTGTCCAGCACGACCAGCACCCGCTTGCCGGCGAGCAGGCTGCGGTAGAGCCCGGCCAGCGCGTCCAGCCCGGAGGGCACCTGCCGCGGCGGTACACCGAGCGCGTCCAGGAATCCGCGCAGCGCCTCGGCCGGCGCGAGCCCGTGCCCGCTCGGGTCGTAGCCGCGCAGGTTGACGTACAGCTGGCCGTCCGGGTAGCGGCCGGCGTTGCGGTGCGCCCAGTGGATCGCCAGCGTGGTCTTGCCCACGCCGGCGCTGCCGCTGATCGCCGCGAGCATCGGCGGTGCGGCCCGCCCCGGGCGCGGCAGCTCGCCGAGCCGCCGCAGCGGCTCCCGCCGCCCGGTGAACGTCCGCAGCGCCGGCGGCAGCTGCGCCGGGATCGGCTGGGCCCGTTCGGCCGCCGGTTCGACGGGGGCCCGCTCCGCCGGCGCCCCGGCTGCCGCCGCCGCCCCGGCTGGTGCGGGGCCGGTGGGCGCAGGGGTGGCGGGGGTGACGGGCGCGGGGGTGGCCGGGTGGAGCAGGGCGCGGTGGGCGGAGCGCAGCTCCTCGCCGGGCTCGACGGCCAACTCGGCGGCGAGGCGGGCGCGGATGTCGGCGTAGACGGTGAACGCGGCGGCCTGCTGACCCGAGCCGGCCAGTGCCAGCATCAGCCGCGCGTGCAGGCCCTCGTGCAGCGGCTCGGCCCCGGCCAGCTCGTGCAGCGCCGCCGCGGCCAGGCGGTGCTCGCCGGCGGCCATCCGCAGGTCGGCGTACTCCAGCACGCCGTCGCGCCGCCGCCGGCTGACCGCGACCGCGGCCGGGTGCTCGCGGACGGCGGGGTCCGCGTCGGGCAGCAGCGGGCCCCGCCAGCAGCGCAGCGCCTCGTCCCAGAGCCGCAGCGCGCCGGCCCGGTCGCCGCGGCGGCCGGCCCGCTCCGCCCGCGCGGCCAGATCCTCGAACTGCCGCACGTCGAGCTGCTGGGGCGTGCAGGTGAGGGCGTAGCCGGCGTCCCGCCGCACCAGCAGCGGCGCGGCGGCGTGGCCCCGGCCGGGCCGCAGCAGCTCGCGCAGCCGGGCGACGTATCCCTTGACCAGGTCGGACCGGGTCTCCGGCGGCTCGCCGTCCCACAGCACCGAGACGATCTCGTCGGTGCCGACCGGGTACGGCGCGTGCAGCGCGAGCAGGCCGAGCAGCCGGCGCAGCTTCGCCGACGCGATCGGCACGCCCTGCCCGCGGCGGCGCAGCTCGAACGGGCCGAGCACGCCGATCCAGAGCCCGGCGCTGCTGGCCGGGTTGCCGACCGCCTGCACCGCGTCGGTCAGCCGGCCCCACTCGGCGCCGGTCAGCGACAGCGCGTCGGCGAGCCGGCGCAACGAGCGCGCGTGTGGTTGCAGCACCCGGCCGCGCTCGATGTCGCGCAGGGTACGCAGGCTCACGCCGGACAACGCGGCCAGCCCTTTCTGGCTCAGCCCGGCCGCCGCCCGGTGCTCGCGGACCAGCCGGCCCGGCTCGCCACCTGCGTCGGTCGACATCTGAGCGGGCTTCTCCCTGCCGGGAACGGTGGCTGTTCTGCCGCCCGATTCTGCCGCAACCTGCCGCCCGGACCCGCCTGGTTATCGCCGCCGGCGGTGAAAGCGCTCGACAGCGCCGGCATCGCCGCCGCACGCCGGCCACGCCGCGGTGCCACCCGGACACCCCCGGCCGCGGCCGCCGCGGAACTTAACCTCCCGTCGGGTGTCGCCGAACCGCGGCGCGGCCCGTCTGACGTGAGCACCTGTCTGGGGGCAGATATGCGAGGCATTCGGGCCGGGGTCGCCGCCGCGATCGGCTGGGCGTTGCTGGCTGGCACGGCCGCACCGGCCGTGGCGGCACCGGCCGCTGCGGCGCCGGCGGTGGTGCCGCGGGTCTGCCCGGCCACGGCGCCGGACGAGGCCTCGGCCGCGGTGGCCGCGGTCGGCTGCGGCAGCCGGGTGGAGGCGATGTCGGGGCGGTCGGCGACCAGCCAGGTCTTCGTGAACCCGGACGGCTCGGCGACGCTGGAGTCCTCGCCGGTGCCGCAGCGCGTACAGCAGGCCAACGGGTCGTGGGCCGCGGTCGACACCACCCTGCGCGCCCGTCCCGACGGCTCGCTCGTCCCCACCGCGTCCACCGCGGACGTGGCGTTCGGCGCCGGCGGCTCGGCGCCGTTCGTCACCTACCGGGCCGGCGGCGCGACGCTCACGCTGTCCTGGCCCGGCCCGCTGCCGGCGCCGACGGTCGACGGGTCGGCCGCGGTCTACTCCGGTGTCCAGTCCGGAGTGGACCTGCGGGTGAGCGCGACGCCGGACGGGTTCCGGGAGGTGCTGGTCGTGCGCTCGGCGGCGGCCGCGGCCGGCCTCGCCCAGATCCGGTACGTCGTCGGCGGCACGGTCACCACGGCCGCGACGCCGGACGGCCGGCTGAGGTTCGTCGGGCCGAACGGCGCGACGGTGGCGGTGACCGCGGCCGCGTCGATGTGGGACTCCTCGATCTCCCCGGGTGCGGCCGGGGAGTTGGCGGCCGGTGTCTCGGCGGGTCAGGCAGCCGCCGCGGTGGCGGCCGCGGCGGCGCTGCCCGGTGAGGTGTCCAGCGCGGACGGCCCGGGGGTGGCGGCGTCATCCGCCGAGGTGCGGGTGTCCGCGTCGGGTGGCGCGATGGTGCTCGCGCCGGACTCGGACTACCTGCTGCACGCGGTGTTCCCGGTGTACGTCGACCCGGCGATCAGCCCCGGCTTCGTGAAGTGGGCCTACGGCAACAACATCAACCACAACTGGGACGTCGGCGGCAAGGCCTGGGTGGGCCGCGACACCGACACCGGCGACCTCTACCGCAGCTTCTTCGACATGTCGACCACCTCGGGCGCGCTGACGCTCAAGGGCAAGCACATCCTGTCGGCGAAGTTCCAGATCGAGCTGTGGCACTCCTGGTCGTGCGGCCCGACGTACACGCACCTGTACCGGGTCGGCGTGATCAAGGCGGCGCCGCGGCAGACCTGGTCCTCCTGGCCGCTGCCGTCACCGATCTGGCTGTCGTCGGCGGCGTCCAACGCGAACAAGGCCGGCGGCTGCGGCGCCGCGCAGCCCGACCAGCTGGTCGAGTTCGGCGGCCTCGCCGCCGACGTGCAGAACGCGGCGAACGGGAACTGGAACACCTACTCGGTCGCGCTCTGCGCCTGCAACAGCGCCGGCCAGTACGAGACCGTGACGGACCGGTGGAAGAAGTTCTACGTCGACTCCCGGACCAAGCTGGTGGTCAGCTTCAACACCCTCCCGAGTGGACCGGCGAACCTGGCCACCTCCGCCCTCGCCTGCGGCGGCGTGGTCGGCACCACCGCGCCGGTGCTGCAGGCGCAGTACGTCGACGCGGACGGGGCCGACACGCTGAACGCGAACTTCCAGTGGCAGCAGCTCCCGTCCGGCCCGGTGTCCACTGTGGCCGGTCCGGCGAAGCCGGCGAACAACAACGGCGCGGTCGCGCTGTCGCTGGGTCCGGCCGCCGAGGGCAAGCAGTACCAGTGGCGGGTGCAGACCCGCGACGCCTACGACAGCTCACCCTGGTCGGGCTGGTGCGCGTTCACGGTGAACGCGTCCGCGCCACCGCCACCGGTGGTCAGCTCCGCGGCATACCCGCGCTGCGATCCCGGCGCGCTCGGAGCCTGCGTCGCGGCCGGCGGGCCGGGCGTGTCGGCCGGGTTCACGTTCAGCCAGCCGGCGGGTGACGGCGCCGACGTCGTGTCGTACCACTACGGCTGGACCAACCCGCCGGCGCTGAGCACCACGGTGGCCGCCGGCGCCGCGTTCAGCGCCCAGCTGACCCCGCCGCGCTACGGCCTCAACACGCTGTACGTGTCCAGTGTGGACACCGCAGGGACGCCCGGCGGGATCAGCCGCTACCAGTTCCTGGTCAACGCGCCCGGCGCGGCGCAGGCGTACTGGCCGCTGGACGACATCCGCGGCCACCTGTTCACCGACCAGGTCTCCGGCACGTCGCTGACCCCGACGGCGGTGACCTGGACGGCGGACGCCCGCTACCTCGGCTCGCAGGCAGCCTCGTTCGGCGCGACCAGCCAGGCCGCCGGGCCGGTGCCCGCCTTCGACACCTCGGGCTCGTTCAGCGTCGCCGCGTGGGCGCGGCTGTCCTCGACCACCTGCGGCGGCAACGAGACCGCGGTCTCGGTGGACGGCGACACCGCCGCCGCGAACAACCACGTCAGCGGCTTCATGCTCACCTTCGACTGCACCAGCGGGAAGTGGAAGATGCGCATCCCGATGAAGAATCAGCTGACGCCCGGGTTCGCCGAGGCCGTCGCGCCTGCCCCCGCGGTGGCCGGCCGCTGGACGTTCCTGGTCGGCGTCTGGGACGAGGGCGAGAGCAAGGTCCGGCTGTACGTCAACGGCGCGCTGGCCGCCGAGATGACCCCCGATGCCGCCGGCTGGCTGGCGCCACGCGGCACCGGGTGGGCGGCTACCGGGCCGGTGGTCATCGGCCGGGATCGCTGGAACGACACCGACGGCGGCCGCTTCGCCGGCCAGATCGCCGACGTCCGGGTCTACAGCCGGGTACTCACCGCCGACGACCTGACCGGCACCGACGCCGACCCGGCCAACCGCGTGCCGGCCAGTACCGGGCTTGCGGCCGCCACCCAGGTCGGCAACTGGAACTTCGCCGGCACCCCGGACTGCTTCTGCGACACCGCGCCGGACGGCTCGTTCTGGGCCCGGCCGATGCGGCTCGACGCCGGCTGGTCGGCCACCCCGCCGACGTCGGCGTACGTCAGCGACTCGCGCGACGGCAACGGCGCGTTGTGGCTCGACGGCGTCGCCGGCAGCGCGGACACGCACGACCCGGGCAGCACCGCCGGGCGTCCCGTGCTACGCACCGACCAGTCGCTGACCATCTCGGCCTGGGTCCGGCCGGACGCGCTCGCCGGCACCGACCAGGTCGTGGCCCGCGAGGGCGGCGACACCTCCGCATTCACGCTCTGCTACCAGAGCTCCAGCGGGAAATGGATGTTCGGCGTGTCCAGTCCGGACGGAGCCGGCGGCTACACCTGGGCCCGTGCCACCGCCGACGCGGCCCCGCTCACCGGCGACTGGACCCACCTGGTCGGCGTGTTCGACGCCGCCACCGGCACGGTCACGCTCTACGTCGACGGCGTCGCGCAGGCCGCACACGGCACCGGCGCGACCGGCTGGCTCACCACCGGCAGCCTGCGCCTGGGGTCCGCCGGCACCAACGGCTACTTCAACGGCGAGATCGACCAGGTGCAGGCCTGGCAGGGCGTGCTGTCCGCACGCGAGATCGCCGACCTCCACCGCAACTCCTGACGAGGGACGATATGAACGCCTCCGGGCCGCGCCACGCCCGTGCCATGCAGTCGCCGGTGCTCGCCGTAGTGCTGGCCGGCGCGCTGCTCTCGCCGCAGGCAGCGGCCGCCGCGCCGCCCGCGCCGCGGACGCTGTCCGCGCAGCCGACACCGTCTGTCCACACTGTCCCGTCGGCGCCCCGACCGCGGCCGGCGGACCTGTCCCAGGGCGCCGGCGCACCGCGCACCGCGCGCGTCGGCTGGCCGGCGGCAGGGGCCGCCGACGCGACGGTGCCGGCGGGGGCGGGCCGCGCCCGCGCCGGCGCCCTGCCCGCCTGGGTGGCCGGGCCCGCGTGGTCGGGCGGCCCCGCCGCCAGGCCGGGTGCGAAGCCGTCGGCCGAGCCGGCCGCAGCGGGCCCCGGGCGGGTGCGCGTGCAGGTGCTGGACCACGCCACCCTGCCGTCCCGCTGGCGCGACAGCGTGCTGCTGCGGATCGTCCGGGCCGACGGCGCGGCGGCCGCCGGCACGGCCACCCTCGGCGTCGACTACGCCGGTTTCGCCGGCAACCACGGCGCCGACTGGGCCAGCCGGCTGCGCCTGGTCTCGCTGCCCGCCTGCGCGCTGACCACCCCGGACGCGGCCGGCTGCCAGGGCACCCCGCTGCCGTCCGGGAACGACACGGCGGCACACCAGGTCTCGGCGACGGTCCCAGTCCCGGCCGCCGCCGGCGGCGCGTTGCTCGCCGTGGACGCCGGCCCCGCCGGCGCCGCCGGTGACTACACGGCGACGCCGTTCCAGCCGTCGTCGGCATGGCAGGCCGGCGACAACTCCGGCAACTTCAGCTGGAGTTACCCGATGGCCGCGCCGCCGGCGCTGGGCGGCCCGGAGCCCAGCCCGGCGCTCGCGTACTCGTCGGCCACTGTGGACGGTCGCAGCGAGGCGACCAACAACCAGCCGTCCTGGGTGGGGGAGGGCTTCGACTACTCGCCCGGCTTCATCGAGCGCGGCTACGCGACCTGCTCCGACGACATGACGGGCGGCAACAACGCGACCAGGACCGGCGACGACTGCTGGGGCACCGACAACGCGAACCTGTCGCTCGGCGGCCACGCCGGCCAGCTGATCAAGGACGGCGGCAGCGGCCCCTGGCGGCTGCGGGACGACGACAACACCAAGGTCGAGCACCTGACCGGTGCGGCCAACGGCGACGACAACGGCGAGCACTGGAAGATCACCACGGCCGACGGCACCCAGTACTTCTTCGGGCTCAACCGGCTGCCCGGCTGGACGGGCACCGGGCCCGCCGCCGGCACCACCCAGTCGGCCTGGACCGTGCCGGTCGCCGGCAACCAGGCCGGCGAACCGTGCCACGCCGCCAGCTTCACGGGGTCGTTCTGCACGCAGGCCTGGCGGTGGAACCTGGACTACGTCGTCGACCCGCACGGCAGCACGATGTCGCTGTGGTATGCCCCGGAGACCAACAAGTACGGCCGCAACGGGTCCACGTCGGACCTTGCCGGCTACACCCGCGGCGGCACGCTGACCCGCGTCGACTACGGCACCACCAACCTCGGCGGCACCGACTCCGACTACACCGGCACGGCACCGATGCAGGTCGCGTTCGGCACCGACGACCGCTGCCTGTCCGGCTGCGCGGCGCACGACGCGGCGCACTGGCCGGACACCCCGTGGGACCAGAACTGCACCGCGTCGCCGTGCACCTGGTCGGCGCCGACGTTCTGGTCGACCAGGCGGCTCACCTCGATCACCACCAAGGTGCTCGACCCGGCCACCGGCGCGCAGCGGACCGTCGACTCCTGGGCGCTCACGCAGAACTTCCCGGACCCCGGCGACGGCACCCGGGCCGGCCTCTGGCTGGAGTCGATCGTCCACACCGGACAGAACAGCGGCGCGGGCGTGACCGGCGGCGCGGTCAGCGAGCCGGCAATCAACTTCGACTGGACCCAGCTGCCCAACCGGGTGGACACCGACACCGACCACAAGCCCGCGATGAACTGGATGCGGCTGGCCACGATCTGGACCGAGACCGGCGGCAAGATCAGCGTCCGCTACTACGGCCAGCAGTGCACACCCGGCTCGGTGCCGACCACCCCGCAGGCGAACACGACGCGCTGCTTCCCGGTGCTGGAGCAGCAGCCGGACAACTCGATCAAGACCGAGTACTTCAACCGGTACCCGGTCGCCAGCGTCACCCAGGCCGACCTGACCGGCGGCGGCCCGGACGTCGTGACCTCGTACGAGTACCCGCGCGGCCCGGCCTGGCGGCACACCGACGACGACGGGATCACCCGGGACAAGCTGCGCACCTGGTCGGACTACCGGGGCTACGACCAGGTCAACGCCCGGGTCGGTGACCCCAACTCCGGCCAGCAGACGCTGACCGAGACCACCTACTTCCGCGGCATGCACGGTGACCTGAACGGCTCCGGTGGCACCCGCACCGTCACGTTGCCCGCGATCGACGGCAACGGCGACGGGGACACCGCGGACGCCGCCGACGCGCCGGCCGCCACCGACGAGAACGCCTACACCGGCAGGCCCAGGCAGACCACCGTCTACAACGGAGTGGACACCCAACCGGTCTCGTCGACCGTCGACGCGCCCTGGCAGTCCGCGCCCACCGCGACCCGGGACATGGGCGACACGACCGTCTACGCGCGACACACGGCGGTCCAGACCACATGGAAGGGCACGAAGCTGGCCAGCGGCTGGCGGGTCACCCGCTCGGACTCCACGTTCGACGGCTACGGCATGCAGACCAGCACCGACGACCAGGGCGACCTCGCGGTCAGCGGCGACGAGACGTGCACCCGCACCGCCTACAACCGCAACACCGCCACCAACCTGCTCGATCTCGCCGGTGAGACCGACGTCTACGCGCTGCGCTGCGCCGCCACCCCGGCCACCGACGCCGACGTGATCTCGATGGACCGCACCCTGTACGACCAGCACGACGCCACGACCGCGCCGACCAGGGGCGACGCGACCGAGGCCGACACCGTCAAGTCGTGGACCGCGGCCGGCGGCCCGGTCTGGCTCGCCCAGTCGACGTCCACAGTGGACTCGTACGGACGGGTCACGGACAGCACCGACGTTCGCGGCACGCACACGCTGACCGCCTACACCCCGGCCACCGGGCCGGTCACCGCCGTCGCGACCACCGGCCCGCTCGGCACCTCGACCGACACGGTGGACCCGGCCCGCGGCAGCACGGTCGCCACGGTCGACGGCAACGGCAAGCGCACCGACCGGCGGTACGACGCGCTCGGCCGGCTGGTGGGTACCTGGCTGCCCAACCGTCCACAAGCGACGAATCCGACCGGGCCCAGCACCAGCTACACCTACCTGACCCGCGGCACCGGCGGCGTCAACGCGATCACGACGAGGACGCTCAGCGCCGGCGACGGCTACGTCACCAGCTACCAGCTCTTCGACGGGTTGCTGCGGGCCCGGCAGACCCAGTCGGTGTCGATGGCGCCCGGGCACGCCGGCACGGCCTTCGACGACATCACCTACGACGCGGCGGGGCGGCCGGCCAGCCGGTCGCAGTTCTTCGACGCGGACGCCACGCCGTCCACGACGCTGGCGCGGATCCTCGACTGGCAGCCGAAGACCCAGACGCTGACCAGCTACGACCGGGCCGGCCGCGAGACCGCCTCGATCCAGCGCTCGGCCGGGGCTGAGCTGTGGCGCGCCACGACCACGTACGGCGGGGACCGGGTCAACGTGACGCCACCGGCCGGCGGCACCGCGACAACCACGATCAGCGACGCGCTCGGCCGCACCGTCGAGCAGCGGCAGTACCACGACCCGGCCGACGTCGGCGGTGACGCCGCCGGCAGCTACGACAAGGTCACCTACCACTACGACCGCAAGGGCCGCCAGGACGTGGTCACCGACAACGCCGGCAACCACTGGACCAACTCCTACGACCTGCTCGGCCGGCAGACCGGCGACCACGACCCGGACAAGGGCGACAACACGCAGACCTACAACGACGCCGGCGACGTGCTGACCGCCACCGACGGCCGCGGCCAGCACGTCGCCTTCAGCTACGACGCGATCGGCCGCCGCACCGGCGAGTTCACCCCGACCACCGCCGGCACGAAGCTCGCGGCCTGGACGTACGACCTGCCCGGCGCCAAGGGCCTGCCCGCGTCGGCCAGCCGGTTCGTCGGCGCGGACGAGTACAAGGTCGCGGTGCGCGGCTACACCCCGCTCTACCACAGCACCGGCACCGACTACGTCGTCCCGGCGAGCCAGACCGGGCTCGCCGGCACATACTCGTTCACCGGCACCGAGAAGGTGGACGGCTCGCCGGCCACCCAGACGCTGCCGGACGCGGGCGGTCTGGGCGCCGAGACGCTCACCTACACCTACGACCCGGCCACCGGGCAGCCCGAGCAGTTGCGGACGAACGTGCCGGGGCTGGGGCAGTACGTCAGCGACACCGAGTACACCGCGTTCGGCGAGCTGTCGTTCGTCCAGTACGGCGTGACCGGCGGCCGCTGGCTGCAGCGCAGCCTCGGCTACGACGACGCGACCCGGCGGCTCACCGACTCGACCACGATCCGCCAGCTCGCGCCGCAGCCGGTCACCAGCAGCCACTACGGCTACGACCCCGCGGCCGACGTCACCAAGGACGTGACCACGCCGGCCACCGGCCCCGCGGACACCCAGTGCTTCGGCTACGACTACGCCCGGCGGCTGACCGACGCGTGGACGCCGGCCGGCGGCGACTGCGCCGCGGCCCGCTCGGTCGCCGGGCTCGGCGGCCCCGCGCCGTACTGGACCTCGTGGACCTTCGACGCGGCCGGCGACCGCAGGACCCAGACCACGCACGCCGCGTCCGGCGACACCACGGCCACGTCGACCTACCCGGCCGCCGGCGGCGCCCAGCCGCACGCGGTCACCTCGGTCGTGACGAGCGGCGGGGCGACCCGGACCGACGCGTACTCCTACGACGCGTTCGGCAACACCACCGGCCGCCCCGGGCCGGCCGGACCGGAGACCCTGACCTGGGACACCGAGGACAAGCTGGCGAAGACCACCGACGGCGGCCAGGACACCACGTACGTGTACGCCGCCGACGGCAGCCGGCTGATCCAGAGCGACCCGACCAGCACCACGCTCTACCTGCCCGGCATGGAGGTCGCCCGGAACAAGGCCAGCGGCGCCGTCACCGCGACCCGGTTCTACCAGTGGGCCGGCCAGCCCTGCGCCCAGATCAGCACCGGCGCCGGGCTCACCTGGCTGGTCGCCGACGAGCACGGCACCCAGCAGGTCTCGGTGAACGCCGGAACGCAGGCGATCACCAGCCGGCTGCAGGCACCCTACGGCGGCCCGCGCGGCACCGACCCGACCTGGCCCAACCCCAAGGGCTTCGTCGGCGGCGACCGCGACACCGACACGGGGCTGACCCACCTCGGCGCCCGCGACTACGACCCGGCGCTGGGCCGGTTCCTGTCGCCGGACCCGCAGTTCGACCAGAGCGACCCGCAGTCCTGGCAGAACTACGGGTACGCCGACAACGCGCCGACCACCGGCTCGGACCCGACCGGCACCCGCAACGAGTACCAGTACTACGGCCCGTCCGGCGGCGACAACTCCCCGGCGCCGTGCACCGGCGGCGAGCACTCCGGCGGCTGCGTCGGCCAGACCACCCCGACCACCGGCCACCACAGCAAGGGCGGCACGTCCCACGGGTGCAGCGACGGCGAGCACTCCGGCTGCCCCAGCCGGAAGCCGGCGCGGCGTTCCGCGGGCAAGCCCGCGCCGCGCTGCACCGGCGGCGAGCACTCCGGCGGCTGCATCAAGGACCTGCACGGCCACACGCCGCCCAAGCGCAGCCCGGTGCCGTACGGCCACGACACCCCCGACCCGATCGCCGGTTGCCAGTACGCCGAGAGCTGCGTCGCCGCCGTGACCGCGCCAACCAAGATCAAGAAGGGCATCATCCCGCCGAAGGGAACGGACGGCTACTGCATCGGCGCCGGTTTCTCGGCCGTCGTGACGCAGTCCTGGGACTTCTGCGTGGTCGCCGACAACAACGGGGTCGCGATCGAGCGCACCCACTCCGTCGGTCTCGGCGCCTTCCCGAGCGCCGGCGTGCATTTCGACCGCCAGAAGTCCGACGCCCAGCGGGCGCGTGATCTCGCCGGGCCGTTCGCCTACGGCGGTGGCAACGTCGGCCCCGTCGACGGGTCGTACTCGTGGGGCCCCTCGGACGACGGGCCTGTGCATGTGTACCAGTACGGCGTCAGCGGCGGCCCCTCGTCCGCGGACGTGTCCGGTTCCGGCGGTACCTCGACCACGAAGGTGAGCGGCTACCTGCCGGGTTCGAGTTGGTGGGGATGGTGGATCTGACCTGACCGATCATGCGACACCACCGGCTGGGACGGGCTGAGCTGACCCGGATCGCCCACCTCGGGCAACCCCCAGCAACCGGCCCCATAGGCTGGCTCAGGGCGTCAGCTGAAGCGGACGCCCTGAGCCAGCGGGAGGTCGGGGGAGTAGTTGACGGTGTTCGTGGCCCGGCGCATGTAGCCGCGCCAGGCATCGGACCCGGACTCGCGGCCGCCGCCGGTGGTCTTCTCCCCGCCGAACGCACCGCCGATCTCCGCGCCGGACGTGCCGATGTTGACGTTGGCGATGCCGCAGTCGGAGCCGTCCGCGGCGAGGAACCGCTCGGCCTCCCGCTGGTCGGTGGTGAAGATGCTGGACGACAGGCCCTGCGGGACGCCGTTGTGCAGCGCGACGGCCTCGGTGAACGTGCGGTAGGTCAGCACGTACAGGACCGGGGCGAACGTCTCCTCGCGCACCAGGTCGGTCTGCGCGGGCATCCGGACCAGCGCCGGCCGGACGTAGTACGCGCCCGGCGCGCCGTCGGCCGGCAGCCGCTCGCCGCCGGTCACCAGCTGGCCGCCGTCGGCGGCGGCGCGGGCCAGCGCGGCCAGCATCGCGGCGTGCGCGCCGCCGTGGATGAGCGGGCCGACGAGCGTGCCCGGCGCGAACGGGTCACCGACCGGCAGCTGCCGGTACGCCGCGGCGACGCGGTCGACCACCCGGTCGGCGACGTCGGCGTGCACGATCAGCCGCCGCAGCGTGGTGCAGCGCTGCCCGGCGGTGCCCGCGGCCGCGAAGACGATGCCGCGCACGGCCAGGTCGAGGTCCGCCGACGGCGCGACCACGCTGGCGTTGTTGCCGCCCAGCTCCAGGATCGTCCGGCCGAACCGGGCCGCGACCCGGGGGGCGACCTGCGCACCCATGCGCTGCGAGCCGGTCGCGCTGACCACCGGCACCAGCGGGCTGTCCACCAGCGGCGCGGCCACCTCGGCGCCGCCGAGCAGGCACGCGGACAGCCCCGGCGGGGCGCCGCAGTCGGCGGCGGCGCGGGCCAGCAGCGCGGCGCAGGCCAGCCCGGTCAGCCCGGCGAGCTCGGACGGCTTCCACACCACCGCGTCGCCGCAGACCAGCGCGACCGCCGCGTTCCAGGCCCAGACCGCGGCCGGGAAGTTGAACGCGGAGATGACCGCGACGACGCCCAGCGGGTGCCAGGTCTCCATCAGCCGGTGCCCCGGCCGCTCCGAGGGCATCGTCCGCCCGCCGAGCTGCCGGGACAGCCCGACCGCGAAGTCGCAGATGTCGATGACCTCCCGCACCTCGCCCAGCGCCTCCGAGCGGATCTTGCCGACCTCGATGCCGATCAGGTCCGCCAGGTCCGCCGAGTGCCCGGCGACCAGCTCGCCGAACCGCTTCACCAGAGCGCCGCGGGCCGGCGCCGGCAGCAGCCGCCAGTGCAGGAACGCCTCGTGCGCCGCGGCCACCGCCGCCGCCGCCTCGGCCGGGCCGGCCGCGGGCAGGTCGACCAGCGCCTCGCCGGTCACCGGGGTCCGCGCGGTCACCACCGGCCCGCCGCCGGCGTCGGCCAGCTCGGCGCCGCACCGGCGCAGGCTCGCCAGCGCCCGCTCGCGCAGCTGGCCGGTGCCGTGGCTGAGCCTGACCGGCGGGGCGGTGGTGGTCACGGCAACCTCCTCGTCGAACGGCCCGGCCCGGCCCGGCCCGCGGACGACGGCCGAGCGCGCCGGCCGCCGGGACAGTGCGTCGCCGACCGACCGTACGCCGAGCCGCCCTCGCTGACCCGCTCATGGAGTCCGGCCCAGTTCGTGGCGTCCGGCTCGGACCTTGTCGGCGTCGGGGGGTGGAGTCGGGCGATGGCGGACCGGAGCAGAATCGGGGCATGCCTCCTCCGGTCAACCTCACCGAGCCGCCCGCCACGTTCGAGGAGATCCCGTCCGGCCCGGGCGGCCCGACCGGGCGCGGGCCGCGATGAACCGGCTGCACCGGTACTACTGCGGCTCGCCCAGATGGGCCCGCCGGGTCCAGCAGCTGCTGCCCTGGGCGCTGGGCGGCGTGCCGCTCGGCGACGACGTGCTGGAGATCGGGCCCGGGCGTGGCGTGACGACGGAGCTGCTGGCCGGGCGGGCGCCGCGGCTGACCGCGCTCGAGGTGGACGAGCGGCTCGCGGCGGCGCTGCGCCGGCGGTACCCGGACCCGGCCGGGCCGATCGCGATCGTCGTCGGCGACGGCGCGTCGATGCCGCTGCCGGACGACCGGTTCAGCGCGGCGGTGTGTTTCACGATGCTGCATCACGTCCCGTCACCGGCGCTGCAGGACCGGCTGTTCGCCGAGGCCTACCGGGTGCTCCGCCCGGGCGGTGTCTTCGCCGGGTCCGACAGCCAGCCGAGCCTGCGGTTCCGGCTCTACCACCTGTTCGACACGATGGTCGTGGTCGACCCGGCCACGCTGCCGGCCCGGCTCGCCGCGGCCGGCTTCACCGACGTGGACGTGACCGTGCAGACGGCGCTGCGCTTCCGCGCCCGCAAGCCTGAGGCCTGAGGCAAGCCCGTCCGGCGCGGCGGCCGCCTGTCGTACAGTCGACCTGGACCGGACGCTGGACCGGGAGGCGCCGCGCAGTGGACGTGATCGGCGACGCGCCCAAGGCGCCGGGCCGGCCGGCCCGGCCGCGCGGGCCGGGTCGTCGCGGCCGGCAGGTGCTCGGCGTGGTGGCGGTGCTGGGCCTGCTGGGTTATGCCGTGACCCATCGCGTTTCCGCGCCGCCGGCGGCCGGCACCCGGCCGGGGCCGGACCTGTCGGCGCCGGCGGGCGTGCTCACCGGTCGCCCCGGGTTCGGGCCGGCGGGGTTGCGGGTGCTGCTGACCGGCGCGTCGCTGCGGATCGTCGATCTGCATACCGGCGGCCAGCAGCCGGTCAGCGGGCTACCGGACGGGGTGGACGGCGCGCACGCGGCACCGGTCCAGGGCGGCCTGATCGTCTACGCGGGCGGTGCCGGTTCGGTCGACTCCTACCTGGTGCGGCCCGGGCTGCCGACCCGGTTGGTGGTCCGCAACGGCGTCGCGCTGCCGTCGTGGGACGGCCGCGGCCTGGTCGTGGTGGCCCTCCCGCTGGGCAGCGAGCAGTACGCGGTGACCGGCCAGACCCTCGCCGGGCGGCGGCAGTGGCACTGGCTGGCGTCGAACCACGCCCTGGTGATCCGGGATACCCGCTACGGGCTGCTGGTGCAGGACACCGACCCGCCGCCGGACCCCCAGCGGCTGCGGCTGGTCCGCCGGGAGACCGGCCAGGTGCTGCGCCAACTGCGGGCGACCACGGTCGCGGTCGGCGACGAGTCGGTGGCCCACCTGCGGCCCGGCTGCGCCCGGCGCTGCGTGCTGGCGGTGACCGGGCTGGCCACCGGCGCGGCGACGCCCTACCCGCTGCCGGACGAGCCGGCGACCGGGCACGGCAGCCTCTCGCCGGGCGGCCGGTGGCTGGCCATGACCGTACCGGCCGGCCCGGCGCCCGGCGTGCCGCCCGACCGGCCCAGCAGCGTCGCCGTCCTCGACCTGCGCACCGGCACCGTCACCGCCGTGCCCGGGCTGGCCCTCCCGCCCGGCCAGACCCCCATGCTCGACTGGTCGGCCGACGGGCGGTCACTGATCGTCGCGGTGCCCGGTGCCGACACCGTACGGCTGGGCATCTGGCGGCCAGGCACGCCGCGCACCCCGGTCACCGTGCTGCCCACGCCGTACCGGGCCGACAACCGGACGAGCCTCACCGTCCTGCCCTGACCGCCAACCACAGCCGCCACGGCGCCCAGCTGCCGGCCCGGCCGCGGGACCTGGGTCGGCACCGGTGAAATCGGCTGGTACCGGGCCCGGCGGGGACCTACGGTCGGCGGTTGTGACCACGAGTACGCCGGTGATCGTCCGGGTGGCGCCGGGGGTGCACTGGCACGCCGTGGACGACGACGAGGTCGCCGGCCGCGGGTATGCCCTGCACCGGCCGGACAACCGCGTGTTCGTCAGCGTCGACAGCTGGCGGGACGACGTCTTCGCGATGCTGGTCAGCGCGGTCGTCCAGGACCTGCCGATCGACCTGCACACGATCGTGGACACCGACGATCCCGGCGAACTGGACCGCTGGTCGGCGGCCGGGTTCCAGCCCCACCGGCGCGAGCACGCCTACCTCATCCCGACCGCCCCACAGGTCACCGGGCTGCGCGGGGCGCGGGTGCCGGCCGGCTTCAGCATCGTCTCGGCCGACCCCGCCGGCGCCGACCGCCTGCGCACCCTCGACGAACTGCTTCGCGAGGACGTGCCCGGCAGCGACGGCTGGGTGAACGACCCCGAGCAGTTCGCCGCCGAGACGTTCGAGCCGACCCTGTTCGATCCGGCCCTCTACCTGGTCGCCGTCCACGAGGCCAGCGGCCAGTACGCCGGGTTGGTCCGGATCTGGAACCGCCGCAAGTACGCCAGGCTCGGCCTCGTCGGCGTCCGGCGGCCCTGCCGGCGCCGCGGCCTGGCCCGCGCGCTGCTGGCCGCCGCCTTCGCGACGCTGGACGCCCGGGGCGTCAGCGACGTGCTGGCCGAGGCGGACGCGACCAGCACGGCCGGGGTCGCCCTGCTGGCCGGCATCGCCGCCCACCGCGTCGGCGGGTCGGTCGAGCTCCTCCGCCGCCACGACGGCCCCTGACCCGAGCCGCCCGCGCGTTCGACGCCGGCGGCCCGGCGGGGGGCCGGCCGTCCACAGTGGAGTGCGCGGAGTTGACACGGCGGATGACGGCAACCGGCGCCCGCGTGGCCAGCCGGCCGATCAGCCCGTTCGGGTCGTGAGCCGGCCGCCGGACCCGCTGGGCGCGCAGCGGGCAGCCCCGCCGCGAACCGGTCGCGGGACGGCTATATTGACGGTCGCTCGACCGGCTGCCGCTGCCCGGACCGACAGAATTGCCGCTGACGAATTGGCGAAACCATGATCCAGTCGAAATATGACACCTCGGTCGACCTGGCCGACTCGGGGACCAGCCACGCGAAGATGGTCGACCTCGTCGGGTCCAACAAGCGGGTGTTGGATGTCGGCTGCGCGACCGGGTATCTGGCGAAGACGCTGGGTGCGTTCGGGAACACCGTGTCCGGCGTGGAGTACGAGGCAGCCGCCGCCGAGCAGGCCCGGCCGTATCTGGCCGACCTGGTCATCGGTGACCTGGAGACCATCGACCTGGTGGCCGAACTCGGCGAGGGCCGGTTCGACGTCGTCGTCTTCGGCGATGTGCTCGAGCATCTGCGGGACCCGCTGCGGGTGCTCCGGCAGGCCCGCGGGCTGCTCGCGGTCGGCGGCAGCGTGGTGATATCAGTACCCAACATCGCCCACGGCGACGTACGGCTCGCGCTGCTGCACGGCCGCTTCCAGTACGGCAAGCTCGGCCTGCTGGACGAGACGCACACCCGGTTCTTCACCCGCGACAGCCTGGCCGAATTCGTCCGCGACGCCGGCTTCGCCGCCGTCGACGTCCGCCGGACGATCGCGCCGCTGTTCTCGACGGAAATCGGCGTGCGGGCGGAGGACTACGACGCGGCGCTGATCGAGCAGATACGGCAGGACCCGGAGTCCGCGACGTACCAGTTCGTGCTGCGCGCGGTCCGCGACGACGCGTTGCACGCCGGCGCCGAGCTGGCGTGGCGGGCCGAAGGCGACGAGAAGCGGATCGCCGAGCTGGAGCGCGAGGTCGAGCGGCTGCGTGCGGAGCTGGCCGAAGTGATCACCGAGCGTGCCCGGACGGCCGACCGGGCCGCCACGCTCGAACGGGATCTGGCGGCGGCACGCGCCGAACTCGCGACCGTCTACCACACCCGAGCGTGGCGGATGCTCCGCCGACCCCGGCTCATGTACGGTCGTGTACGCGGGTGGCTACCAGGCAGCTAGCGTGCCATTGATCCGCAGGTCAGCGGCGTAGCTCGGCTGCCCTGAGCCCTTCGTCCGGTTCGCGTCGGCGTACTGGCTAGAATCGTTTGTCTGACCCGACCGACCTGGACGAGGAGAGCGTGGCGGCCATCCTGACAGAACTGCGATCGTCGCGCGAGCTGCTGATCAACCTTACGCTCCGTGAGGTTCGCGGGAAGTACAAGCGCACAGCCCTGGGCCAAGGCTGGTCGCTGCTGAACCCACTCGCCCAGCTGATGGTCTTCGGCCTGGTCTTCGGTGTCGTCATCAAGATCCAGATCCCCCCGGGTGACCCGAGTGGGCTGAAGCTGTTCGCGCTCTGGCTCGTCCCCGGCCTGTTGCCGTGGACGTACCTGTCCAACGCGATGACCGGTGGAATGTCGGCCCTGCTGGCCAATGCCAACCTGATCAAAAAGGTGTTCTTCCCACGCAGCACGCTGGTGCTGTCGACCGTGTTCGCCTGGAACGTCAGCTTCGCTTTCGAGTTGCTGGTGCTCCTTGTCGTGCTCACCATCTTCGGCTCGCACGCGTTGCTGTTCCTGCCCGTGCTGGTGGTCTTCGTCGTCCTGCTCACCGCGTTCGCGCTGGGGGTGGCGTTCGCGCTGGCGGTCGCGAACGTCTACTTCCGGGACACCCAGCACTTCGTCGGGATACTGCTGCAGGTGTGGTTCTACGCGACGCCGATCGTCTACCCCTACTCCCTGGTCCAGGCGCACGGGTCCGGCCTGATCGAAACGCTCTACCGGCTCAACCCGATGGAGCGCTTCGTCACGGCGTTCCGGAACATCTTGTACGACGGCCGGTTCCCGTCCGCCGGCGACAGTCTGTTCCTGCTGGTCGCGTCCGCGCTCACGCTCGTCGTGGGTTACTGGGTGTTCCAGCGGTACGAGGGCCGGTTGGCGGAGGAGCTGTGAGCGAGTCGGCGGTCGAGGTCCTCGACGTCTCGAAGCGGTTCCGGCTCTACCGGGAACGCAACCAGTCGTTGAAGGCCGCCCTGATGCGTCGCCGGCGAGCCAAGTACGAGGATTTCTGGGCGCTGCGGGACGTGTCGTTCTCGATCCCGGTCGGCTCGACCTTCGGCCTGATCGGTGAGAACGGCTCGGGCAAGTCGACGCTGTTGAAGTGCATCGCCCGGATCCTGCTGCCCGACAAGGGCTCCGTCGGGGTCACCGGCTCGCTGGCGGCGCTGCTGGAGCTCGGCTCGGGCTTCCATCCCGAGCTGTCCGGCCGGGAGAACATCTACCTCAACGGGTCGATCCTCGGCCTGTCCAAGCGCGATATCGACGCGCGGCTGGACGGCATCGTCGAGTTCGCCGGAATCGGCGAGTTCATCGACCAACCGGTCAAGAACTACTCGTCCGGCATGTACGTCCGGCTGGGCTTCTCGGTGGCGATCAACGTCGAGCCCGATATTCTCCTGGTGGACGAGGTGCTGGCGGTCGGCGACACCGCGTTCCAGGAGCGGTGCATGGAGAAGTTCGCCGAGTTCCGCCGCGCCGGCAGAACCACCGTCGTGGTCAGCCACGCGATGGGCTCGCTGCGGCAGCTCTGTGACCAGGCCGCCTGGCTGGCGCACGGCGAGTTGATACGCACCGGTCCGGCCAACGAGATCGTCGACTCCTACGTCGACGAGGGGCACACCGAGCGGGCGCAGCAGATGGGCACCGGCAGCCGGTGGGGGTCCGGCGAGGCGCGGCTGACCAAGGTGGAACTGCTCGACCGGTCCGGGCGTCCGACGACGCTGGTGCGGACCGGTGACCCGGTGACGTTCCGGCTGCACTTCCAGGCGGACGAGCCGGTCGAGAAGCCGGTGTTCGGCCTGGCCCTGGAGAACCTGGAAGGCGTCTACGTCTGGGCGCACCACACCCGCGACGCCGAGTTCGTACCGGACCGCATCGCCGGCACCGGGCGGGTCGACCTGGCCGTGCCGCGGATGATGCTCCAGGAGGGCACGTTCGACCTGCTCGCCTCGATCGTGGACTACAGCACGACGCACACCTACGACTTTCTCCGGCACTGCTACCGCTTCGACGTCCGGGCCGGTAACCCGCGCGAGTCCGGTGGAATCGTGGCGTTCGATGGCACCTGGGGCAACCTGGTCCAGGGCACGTCGGAGGACGGCAGCAGCGCGTCCTCGATCAATCGTTGATTGTCTTACGGGAGTGCTCAGAGTGGATACCTTTGACCGACGCCCCGGGGTCGTGTCGGTGGTCGTGGTCAATTACCGCGGCGCGGACGAGACGATCTCCTGCCTGCGGTCGCTGGCCGAGCTCGACTGGCCGGCCGACCGGCTGGAGGTCGTCTGCGTCGAGAACGCGTCCGGCGACGGCAGCGCGGCGGCGATCCGGTCCGCCCTGCCGGACGTGCGGCTGATCGAGTCGCCGGCCAACCTCGGCTTCGCCGGCGGCTGCAACCTCGGCGCGGAGCACGCCACCGGTGAATACCTCGCGCTGATCAACAGCGACGCCCGGCCGCACCCGCGCTGGCTCGCGGCGGCCGTCGAGCTGCTCGAGTACGACCGGGGCGTCGCCTGCGTCGCCAGCAAGGTGCTGGACTGGGACGGGAAGAAGATCGACTACGTCGGCGGCGGCCTCGCCTTCACCGGCATGGCCTACAAGCGGGAGACCGCCCGGGCCGACACCGGTGCCTGGGACGCGCCGAAGGACGTGCTCTACCCGACCGGTTCGGCGCTGGTGCTGCGGGCCGGTGTCTTCGCCGACGTGGGCCGCTTCGACGAGCGCTACTTCATGTTCTTCGAGGACGTCGACCTCGGCTGGCGGCTGAACCTGCTCGGCCACCGGGTCCGCTACGTCCCGACCTCGCTCGTCTACCACAAGCACCATGCCGCGATCTCCAAGTTCGGCTCGTACCGCGAGCAGTACCTGCTGGAGCGCAACGCGCTGCTCACGATCATGAAGAACTTCGACCAGCCGACCCTGGACGCGGTGCTCGCCCCCGCGATGCTGCTGTCGGTGTACCGCTCGCTGTCGCGCGGCGGCGCCGACACCGACGCGCTCGACCTGCAGCTCAACCCGACCGGCGACGAGGAGCCCACGACACCCGTCGACAAGCGGGCGCTGGCCGGGCCGTACGCGCTGGCCTGGGTGGCCGACCACCTCGACGAGGTGCTGGACAGCCGCCGCGAGCTGCAGTCCCGGCGGGTCCGGTCGGATGTCGCGCTGGCCCGGCTCTTCGAGGAGCCCATCGAACCGGCGAACGACGACCCGCGGTTCCTCGACGCGTTCCAGCGGGTGGCCCGGGGGTTCCGGGTGGCGTCGGCGTTCCGCACCCGCCGGCGGATCCTCGTGATCACCGCGGACACGCTGCGCGAGCAGATGGCCGGGCCGGCGATCCGGGCGTACCACATCGCCGAGGAGCTCGCCGAGGAGCACGACGTCCAACTGGTGTCCACCACCGCCTGCACGATCAAGGCCGACCGGTTCCGCTGCCTGCAGGTCCGGCCGTCCGCGCTGCACTCGATCGTGGAGTGGGCCGAGGTCGTGCTGTTCCAGGGTTTCGTCATGCACCATTCGCCGTGGATCGCCGACACCGACAAGGTGATCGTGGTCGACATCTACGACCCGATGCACCTCGAGCAGCTGGAGCAGACCCGGGAGCTCGACCCGGTCACCCGCGAGCTGCACGTCGAGGCGACGACCGACGTGTTGAACACCCAGCTCGCGCGCGGCGACTTCTTCCTCTGCGCGAGCGAGGAGCAACGCCACTTCTGGCTCGGGCAACTGGCCGCCCTGCACCGGCTGAACCCCACGACGTACGCCGTCGACTCCTCGATGCGCTCGCTGCTGGCGATCTGCCCGTTCGGCCTGTCCGCCGAACCACCCCGGCGCACCCGGCCTGCCATCAAGGGCGTCACCCCCGGCATCGGCGTCGACGACAAGGTCATCCTGTGGGGCGGCGGTGTCTACAACTGGTTCGACCCGCTGACCCTGATCCACGCCGTCGACCGGCTCCGGTACGAGCACGAGAACGTGCGGCTGTTCTTCCTCGGCATGAAGCATCCCAACCCGGACGTGCCGGAGATGCGGATGGCCTGGCAGACGCGGCAGCTGGCGGACGCCCTCGGCCTGACCGACAAGTACGTGTTCTTCAACGAGGCCTGGGTCGACTACGAGGACCGGCAGAACTACCTGCTGGACGCCGATGTCGGCGTCTCGACCCACTTCCAGCACATGGAGACGGCGTTCTCGTTCCGGACCCGGATCCTCGACTACCTGTGGGCCGGCCTGCCGATCGTGGCCGTCGAAGGCGACTCGTTCGGCACCCTGATCAAGGCCGAGGGGCTGGGCGTCACGGTGCCCGAGCAGGATGTCCAGGCGCTGACGGCGGCGCTGGAGCGGGCGCTGTTCGACGCCGACTTCGCCGCGGTGTGCCGGGCGAACGTCAGCCGGGTGCGGGAGCGCTTCATCTGGCGCCGGGTGCTGGAACCGTTGATCGAGTTCTGCAACGACCCGAAGCGGGCGGCGGACGCCCCGCGCGGCGGGAAGCCGGTCCTGTTCACGCGGCCGAGCGGCCCGCCCGCGTCCGGCGGGGTGGTCAGCCGGAACCTCTACTACGCCCGGTCGCGGATGCGGGAGGGCGGCGTCCGGAACATGGCCCGCTTCGGTGTGGCTAAGCTACGCCGGTTGCTGCGGAGCCAGTCCGACGCCGCCCTCGGCTCGCGGCGGTGACGGCGACCTCCCGACCCGAAGGGCGACTCGTGCAACCCGATACCGAGCGGGACGCCGGACCGGTGCCGGTCGCCGGTGCCCCGCGTCTCAGCGACCACGGCATCGGGTCGCGGCCGGAGGAACCGGCCCCTGCCGAGGTGCCGGCGCCGGGTCGGCGTGGTGGCTGGGTCGGTCGGCAGGCCCGCCGGCTCCCGCCGGTGATGTGGGTGCTGACCGGGCTCTGGGGCATGCTGCTGGCGGCCGGGACGATCCTCTGGCCGGCCACCTACGGCCTGGACGAGTCGCAGCACATCGACATGACCTACGCCTACTCCCAGTCGCTGCACCTCTACGACCCGGGCGAGCTGGTCTGGTCGGCGGGTGTCACCGGCATCCAGCAGTACTACGTCGGTCACCCGCCCAAGCGGTCGATGGTGACAGCGACGATCCCGGCCCGTGGTTCGCGGCCGAGTCTGGGCGACCTCGGCGGCAACCAGCGCGTCGGCATCGCCGAGAACCCGATGGTGCAGCATCCACCGGCCTACTACCTCCTGGCCGGGGCGGTGCTTCGGGTGCCCGGCGTGGCCAACCTCCCGTTCGACCAGGTGATCGGGCTCATCCGGCTGTTCAGCCTGCTGTGCCTGCTGCCGCTGCCGGCGCTGTGCTGGCTCACCGTGCGGCGGCTCGGCGGGTCCGAACCGATCGCACTGGCCGCCGGCATGGTCCCGCTCGGTGTGCCGGGGCTGCTGCGCACCGGCGCGGTCGTCACCAACGACTCCCTGCTCGTGCTGGGCAGTTCGGTCCTGACCTACCTGCTGGTCCGGGTGCTGACCGGTGACCTGCGGCGCCGGACGGCGGCCGGGGTGGCGGTGGCGCTGGCGATCGCGCTGCTGTCCAAGGGCCTGGCGCTGGTGCTGCCACTGGTCGTAGCGGTGAGCTACCTGGTCGCGGCCCGGCGTTACCGGGCCCGCCCGCTCGCCCCGCTGGGCATAGCGGCTCTCGGGGGCGTCGCCGGCGGGCTGTGGTACCTACGCAACCTCCTGCGGTACGACGCGGTGCAACCGTCCGGTTTCCACCCCGGCTATGACGGCCAGGTGTACGGGCCGGCCACGTTCAACGGCCGGCTGGCGAACTTCGTCCCCGGCTTCCTCCGCGGCTTCTTCGGCCGGATGTTCGACGGCCTCGGCATTCCCGACAAGCCGGCCCAGGCCCCGCTGCTGGTGTGGGGCTGGATCGCCATCCTCGCGATCGGTCTTCTGGTCACGGTGCTGGTCCGGCGGCCACCGCCGCTCACCCGGGCCACCGCCGTCGTCCTGCTGCTGCCGTTCACGCTCGCGTCCCTGCTCATCTTCACCGGCTCGTGGGGGGACTACCACAGGTACGGGGTGTTCACCGGGGTGCACGGCCGGTACGCCTACCTCGGCATCGCCGGCCTGGTCGCGGTCGCCGTCACCGGTCTCGGCCAGCTCATCGCGCCGGCGTTCCACCGCCGCCTGCCGCTGGCGGTGTTCGCGGCCGCCCTGCTGACCGAGCTGACGGCGTTCGTCGTGATCAACGACGACTGGTTCACGCTCGGCCAGGACACGCTGGTCGGCAGGCTGCATCAGGGCGCGGCGACCATGCTGAGGATCTCGCCCTGGCCCGCGCCGCTGACCGCGTTGCCGTTCGTCGCGGCCGCCGGCCTGACCGTCGCCTGTCTGGTGCTGCTCGTCCGGCAGGCCCGGGTGGAGCCGACCGTTGACACCGCCAGCTAGGCCCCCGGCGGCACCGGCAGCCCCGCCTACTGCCCGGGATCAGGAGGAACCGGTGACGTCCGCCGATACCGAGCCGGCCGGCCTGGCCGCCGACCGGCAGGTGCAGCCGGCGTCGCCGGACGCCGGTAGCGACGCCGCGCAGCCGGCGCCCGCGCCCGAGCCGGGTTCCCGTCCGGCGCGGTGGCTGGCCCGCGTCCGGCGCTGGCTCCCGCTGCCGCCGGCGGTGTGGCTGCTGACCGCGCTGTGGGCGCTGATCATGGCCTGCGCGACGCTGCTGTGGCCGGCCACCTACGGGCTGGACGAGCCGCAGCACATCGACATGGCCTACGCCTACTCGCGGTCGCTGCACGTGTACGCGCCAGGCGAGCGTCCGGTGTCGGCCGCCGTGCTGAAGGTGCAGTTCTCCTACCGCAGCTTCCCGCCCTCGGGGCCGCTCGGCGATTCGCCGATCGGCCCGCGGGGGAGCCGGCCGACGCTGGCCGAACTCGGCCCGCCCGACCAGCCGAACGGCAGCCCGAACGTGCTGCCGAACCAGATGGTCCAGCACCCGCCGGCCTACTACCTGCTCGCCGCGGCGGTGCTGCGGGTGCCCGGCGTCGGCCACCTCCCGTTCGACCAGCAGATCGGCCTGATGCGGTTGGTGAGCCTGCTGCTGCTGCTGCCGCTGCCGGCGCTGTGCTGGGCCACCGGCCGGCGGCTGGGCGCCTCCGCGCCGGCCGCGCTCGCGGCGGCGGCGCTGCCGCTGAGCCTGCCCGGCCTGGCCCGGATCGGCGGTGCGGTCACCAACGACTCGCTGCTGATCCTGCTGACGGGCGTGCTGACCTACCTGCTGGCCCGGGTGCTGACCGGCGACCTCGGCCGGCGCACCGCCGCGGCGGTCGCGGTGGTCCTGGCGGCGGACCTGCTGACCAAGGGTTTCGCGCTGGTCCTCCCGCCGGTGGTGCTGCTCGCGTACCTGATCGGCTGGCGCCGTTCCGGCCGGCCGTTCCCGCTCGTCCCGCTGATCGCCGTGGCCGCCGGCGGCGCGGTCGGTGGGGCGTGGTGGCTGCGCAACCTGCTCGACTACCACGCCGTGCAGCCCTCCGGGTTCGGCGCCGGCATCGAGCCGCGGCTGTACGGCGCCCCGCACGCGGGCAGCCTGGCCGTCTTCGTGCCGGGCTTCGCCGACGCGCTGGCGAAACGGATCTGGGGGGAGCTGGGCTTCCCCGAGCCGCCGCTGGAACCGGCCGCCCTGACCTACGGCTGGCTGGTCATCTCGTGCATCGCCATCCTCGCGGCGCTGCTGCTGCGCCGCCCGCCGCCGCTGTCCCGGGCCGTGGCCGCCGTGCTCACGCTGCCGGCGGTACTGGCGCTGCTCCTCGCCACGTCGCAGTCGGCCTCGACGTTCCGCCGCTACGACGTGTTCACCGGCGTCCAGGGCCGGTACGGGTACCAGGGCCTGGTGGGGCTCTGCGTCCTCGTCGCCGTCGGCCTCACCCAGCTGACCAGCCCGCTGGTGCACCGCGGCCTGGCCGCCGGCG
>JBBWZH010000256.1:0-8146 GCA_039648995.1 Mycobacteriales bacterium | reverse complement strand
TCGACGGGCCGGTGGCGCTCACGCTGCTGGCCGCCTGGGCGGTGGCCTGGGCCACCGGCCGGCAGCGCCCGGTATCCACCGGCGCGTGACGAGACGAGAGGGACGGTCCTGTGTCCGACGTTGGGTTTGTGCTGCTGACTGTCGCGCTGTTCGCGCTGCTGGCGCTGGCGCTGCGCGGGGTGGAGCGGCTATGAGCCACCCCACGAAAACGCTCCGCGCGCTCCACATCTTCGCGGGGGACCCGGCATGAATGCCGACAACCTGGTGGGGCTGGTGCTGGCCGCGCTGATCACCGTGTTCCTGGTGGTGGCCCTGCTGTTCCCGGAGCGGTTCTGATGAGAACGGAGCGGTTCCGATGAGCACGACCGCGGCGGGCGTCCTGTTCGTCGTGTCCCTGGTGGCCGCGCTGGCGCTGGCGTACCGGCCGGCCGGCGACTACATGGCCCGGGTGTTCACGTCCGGGCGGCACCTGCGGGCCGAGCGCGGGATCTACCGGCTGGTCGGGGTGGACCCGGACCGTGAGCAGACCTGGGGCCAGTACGCCCGCGGCGTGCTGGCGTTCTCGGCGGTGTCGGTGCTGTTCCTGTACCTGCTGCAGCGGGTGCAGGCGCACCTGCCGCTGTCGCTGGGTTTTCCCGGGGTGCGCCCGGACACGGCATGGAACACCGCGATCAGCTTCACCACGAACACCAACTGGCAGTCGTACTCGGGCGAGTCCACGATGGGCCACCTGGTGCAGATGGCCGGGCTGGCGGTGCAGAACTTCGTGTCCGCGGCGGTCGGCATCGCGGTCGCGGTCGCGCTGGTGCGCGGCTTCGCGCGGCGCAGGACCGACCAGCTCGGCAACTTCTGGGTCGACCTGACCCGGGTCTGCCTGCGCATCCTGCTGCCGGTCTGCGTGGTCGGCGCGGTTGTGCTGATCGCCGGCGGCGCGGTGCAGAACCTGCACGGCAACCGGACGTTCACGACCGTCGCGAATGGACTGCAGGCGATCACCGGCGGCCCGGTCGCGTCGCAGGAGGTCATCAAGGAGTTCGGCACCAACGGCGGCGGCTTCTACAACGTCAACTCCGCGCACCCGTTCGAGAACCCGACCGCGTGGACGAACTGGCTGGAGATCTTCCTGCTGCTGGTGATCGGGTTCTCGCTGCCGCGCGCGTTCGGCAAGCTGGTCGGGGACACCCGTCAGGGGCGGGCGATCGTCGCGGTGATGGCGGTGCTGGCCCTGGGCAGCCTGACGATCAACACGGTCGCGCAGAACGCCCACCACGGCACCGTGCCGCAGGCGGTCGGCGCCGCGAGCGAGGGCACCGACACCCGGTTCGGGGTGCCGGACTCGGCCGCGTTCGCGACCGCGACCACGCTGACCTCGACCGGCGCGGTCGACTCGTTCCACGACTCGTACACCAGCATCGGCGGGGCGACGCTGCTGTTCAACATGATGCTCGGCGAGGTCGCGCCGGGCGGTACCGGCTCGGGGCTGTACGGCATCCTCATCCTGGCGGTGCTGACCGTGTTCGTGGCCGGGTTGATGATCGGACGAACACCGGAGTACCTGGGCAAGAAGATCGGCTCCCGGGAGATCCGGCTGGCCTCGCTGTACTTCCTGACCACACCGACGATCGTGCTGGTCGGCACCGGACTGGCGATGGCGATGCCCGGGCAACGGGCCGGCATGCTCAACTCGGGGCCGCACGGCCTGTCCGAGGTGCTGTACGCGTTCACCTCGGCGGCGAACAACAACGGCTCCGCATTCGCCGGCATCAGCGTGAACACCACCTGGTACAACACCGCGCTCGGGCTGGCGATGGGGCTGGGCCGGTTCCTGCCGATGCTGTTCGTGCTCGGCCTGGCCGGCTCCCTGGCCCGCCAGCAGCCGGTGCCCGTCTCGGCCGGCACGCTGCCCACCCACCGGCCGCAGTTCGTCGGCATGGTCGCCGGCGTCACGGTCGTCCTGGTCGCCCTCACGTTCTTCCCGGCGCTGGCGCTCGGACCGCTCGCCGAAGGGATCCACCCGTGAGCCGCGGCGCGCGAACCAGCCAGCACCACCGCAACGCCAGCGAGGAGCCGGCATGACCGTGTCCACAGTAGAAGCTCCCGAGTCAGGAGCCCGACCGCCGGTGACGGACTCGGCGCCGCGCCGGGTGCAGGGCGGCCTGCTCGACCCGGCGCAGCTATGGCGGTCCACTCCGGACGCGCTGCGCAAGCTGGACCCGCGCACGCTGTGGCACAACCCGGTCATGCTGATCGTGGAGATCGGCGCGGTCTGGACCACGGTGCTGGCTATCGGGGATCCGTCCGTGTTCGCCTGGCTGATCGTGGTCTGGCTCTGGCTGACCGTGCTGTTCGCCAACCTGGCCGAGGCGGTCGCCGAAGGTCGCGGCAAGGCGCAGGCCGAGACCCTGCGCCGGGCCAAGACCGACACGATCGCCCGCCGGCTGCCGGGCTGGCGGCCGGGGGCGCGTGTCGCGCTGGGCACGGTCGAGCAGGTGGCCGCGCCGGAGCTCGCGCAGGGCGACGTCGTGGTGGTCGAGGCGGGTGAGTTCATCCCCGGCGACGGCGACGTGGTCGACGGCATCGCCAGCGTGGACGAGTCGGCGATCACCGGCGAGTCGGCCCCGGTGATCCGCGAGTCCGGCGGTGATCGCTCGTCTGTCACCGGCGGCACCCGGGTGCTGTCCGACCGGATCATCGTGCGGATCACCCAGAAGCCCGGGGAGAGCTTCATCGACCGGATGATCGCGCTCGTCGAGGGCGCGTCACGGCAGAAGACACCGAACGAGATCGCGCTGAACATCCTGCTCGCCGCGCTGACCGTGATCTTCGTGCTCGCGGTGGCGACGCTGCAGCCGCTGGCCATCTTCGCCAAGGCGCAGCAGCCGGACCTGCCCGACTCGCTGTCCCTGACCGGCGAGGGCGTGACCGGGATCGTGCTGGTATCGCTGCTGGTCTGCCTGATCCCGACGACGATCGGCGCGCTGCTGTCGGCGATCGGCATCGCCGGGATGGACCGCCTGGTGCAGCGCAACGTGCTGGCCATGTCCGGCCGCGCTGTCGAAGCCGCCGGCGACGTGAACACGCTGCTGCTGGACAAGACCGGCACCATCACCCTGGGCAACCGGCAGGCCAGCGCGTTCCTTCCGCTGGACGCGGTGGCCGACGAGTCGCTGGCCGACGCCGCGCAGCTGTCCAGCCTGGCCGACGAGACGCCGGAAGGCCGGTCGGTCGTCGTCTTCGCCAAGCAGCGGTTCGGGCTGCGGGAACGACACCCCGGCGAGCTGCGGCACGCGACATTCGTGGCGTTCACCGCGCAGACCCGGATGTCCGGCGTGGATCTGTCCAGTGTGGACGGTCAGCCGGAGCGCCAGGTGCGCAAGGGCGCCGCCAGCTCGGTGGTCGCCTGGGTGCGGGAGAATGGCGGCACCGTGCCGGCTGAGCTCGGTGAGATCGTGGACGGCATCTCCGCGTCGGGCGGCACCCCGCTGGTGGTCGGCGAGATCACCGGCCGGGTCGCCCGCCTGCTCGGCGTCATCCAGCTCAAGGACGTGGTCAAGCAGGGCATGCGGGAACGGTTCGACGAGATGCGCCGGATGGGTATCCGGACCGTGATGATCACCGGCGACAACCCGCTGACCGCCCGCGCCATCGCCGAGGAGGCCGGCGTCGACGACTTCCTCGCCGAGGCCACCCCCGAGGACAAGATGGCGTTGATCAAGCGCGAGCAGGCCGGCGGCAAGCTGGTCGCGATGACCGGCGACGGCACCAACGACGCGCCGGCGCTCGCCCAGGCCGACGTCGGCGTGGCGATGAACACCGGCACGTCGGCCGCCAAAGAGGCCGGCAACATGGTCGACCTGGACTCCGACCCGACCAAGCTGATCGAGATCGTGCAGATCGGCAAGCAGTTGCTCATCACCCGCGGCGCGCTCACCACGTTCTCGATCGCCAACGACGTGGCCAAGTACTTCGCGATAGTCCCGGCCATGTTCGCCAGCGTCTACGGCGGGCTGGACACCCTCAACGTGATGCGGCTGCACAGCCCGACCTCGGCGATCCTGTCCGCGGTCATCTTCAACGCGGTCGTCATCGTCGCCCTGATACCGCTGGCCCTGCGTGGCGTGCGGTACCGGCCGGCCAGCGCGTCGAAGATGCTGTCGCGCAACCTCTACGTCTACGGCGTCGGCGGCCTGATCGCGCCGTTCCTCGGTATCAAGCTCATCGACCTGCTCGTCCAATTCCTCCCCGGAGTGCGCTGACATGCCCACCCGCCTACCCGGCTGGCTGCGTCAGCACCTCGCCGCGGCCCGCGCCCTGCTCACCTTCACCGTCCTCTGTGGACTGATCTACCCGCTCGTCATCCTCGCCGTCGCGCAGCTTCCCGGCCTGCACCATCGGGCCGAGGGTTCGCTGGTCACCGGCACCAACGGCCGGGTCGTCGGCTCCGCCCTGATCGGCCAGAGCTTCACCGACGCCGACGGAAAGCCGCTGGCGCAGTACTTCCAGTCCCGGCCGTCAGCGGCCGGCGCCGGCTACGACCCGACGGCCACGTCCGCGTCCAACCTCGGCCCGGAGAGCACGGTCGACACCCTCGACGATCCGTCCACAAAGGATGTCGACGAGAGCAAGCTCAGCCTGCTCAGCCAGGTCTGCGCGCGCAGCAAGGCCGTCGGCGAGCTGGAGGGCGTCGACGGGGGCCGGCCGTACTGCGCCGTGTCGGGCGTGGGCGCCGCGCTGGCCGTCTTCCACACCGGCCCGGGGTACGCCGGCCCGGCGCGCCGGGTGGTCAGCGTCAACGAGGAGTGCGGCGTGATCGACACTCCCTTCGTGGCGACGTACCAGGGGGTCCCGGTCACCTGCCACACCTACGGGGACGACGTGTCGGAGGCCGAGCTGGTGCTTGTCCGCGGGGACGCACCGGACCACCCCGCCGTCCCGGCCGACGCGGTCACCGCCAGCGGCAGCGGCCTGGACCCGGCGATCAGCCCGGCGTACGCGCGGCTGCAGGTCGCCCGGATCGCACGTGTCCGTAACCTGCCGGCCGACCGGGTCGAGCAGCTCATCCGCGACCACACCACCGGCCGCACCCTCGGCTTCCTCGGCGAGCCCGCGGTGAACGTGCTGGCGCTCAACCTGGACCTCGACCGCGTCGCGCCGGTCCGCGGATGACCCGGCGGGCCGGCGTGGCCGTACGGCGGCGAGAACCGCCTCATGACTGAGCCCATCCCGCCGCCCCCCGGGCGCGGCCCCGCCGGCCCCCGCGGGCAGCTGCGGATCTACCTCGGCTGCGCGCCCGGGGTGGGCAAGACGTACGCGATGCTCAACGAGGCGCACCGCCGCCGGGAGCGCGGCACCGATGTCGCCGTCGGCTTCGTGGAGACGCATGGCCGGCCGAAGACCGCCGCGCTCCTCGACGGCCTGCAGGCGCTGCCACGGCGGCGGATCGGGTACCGCGACAGCGCGTTCGACGAGCTCGACGTCGACGCGGTGCTCGCCCGCCGACCGCGGATCGCCGTGGTGGACGAGCTCGCGCACACGAACATCCCGGGCAGCCGGCATGTCAAGCGCTGGCAGGACGTCGAGGAGCTGCTGGCCGCCGGCATCGACGTACTGTCCACAGTGAACGTTCAGCACCTGGAGTCGCTGAACGACGTGGTCCAGACCATTACCGGGGTGCCGCAGCGGGAGACCGTGCCCGACGAGGTGGTGCGCGCCGCGGAGCAGGTGGAGCTGGTCGATATCACGCCGGAGGCGCTGCGCCGGCGGATGGCGCACGGCAACATCTACGCACCGGACAAAGTGGATGCCGCGCTGCGGAACTACTTCCGGATCGGCAACCTCACCGCGCTGCGCGAGCTGGCGCTGCTCTGGCTGGCCGGCAAGGTGGACCAGCAGCTCGACCGGTACCGCGCCGAGCACGGCATCGGGTCGACCTGGGAGACCCGGGAGCGCGTGGTGGTCGCGCTGACCGGCGGCGCCGAGGGTGACACGCTGATCCGCCGGGCCGCCCGCATCGCCACCCGGAACACCGGAGCCGACCTGCTCGCCGTGCACGTCACCCGCTCCGACGGGCTGACCGGCGCCGACCCGTCGAACCTGGCCCGGCAGCGGGCACTGACCGAGAGCCTCGGCGGCACCTACCACCAGATCGTCGGCGACGACGTGCCGAGGGCGCTGCTGGAGTTCGCCCGGGCGCAGAACGCCACGCAGCTGGTCCTCGGCGCGTCCCGCCGCGGCTGGCTCGCGCAGCTGTTCAGCCCCGGCATCGGCGTCACCACGACGAAGCACTCCGGCGCGATCGACGTGCACATGGTCACGCACGAGGAGATCGGCAAGGGCCGGCGCCCGTTGCCGCGCATCTCCGGCGGCCTGAACCCGCGCCGCCGGCTGGCCGGAGCGGTGCTGGCCGCGGTTCTGCTGCCGTTGCTGAACCTCGGGTGCACCCAGGTCCGCGGATCGCTGAACCTGACCAGCGACATCCTGCTGTTCCTGCTCGCGGTCGTCGCGGTGGCCCTGGTCGGCGGCCTGTGGCCGGCGCTGGCCGCCGCGGTGGTCGGCTCGCTGCTGCTGAACTACTACTTCACCCCGCCGGTGTACACGTTCAACGTGGCCGAGCGGAACAACGCGCTGGCGCTGGTGGTCTTCGTCACGGTCGCCGCCATGGTCAGCACCGTGGTCGAGATGGCCGCCCGGCGTTCCAGCGAGGCCGCGCGTGCCGCCGCCGAGGCCGAGACACTGTCCACACTGGCCGGTGACGTACTGCGCGGGGAGGCCGCGTTGCCGGCGTTGCTGGACCGGGTCCGGCGGACCTTCGGCCTGACCTCGGTCGCGCTGCTGGAACGCGGCCCCGACGCCCCGGCCGCCGGCGAGCCGGGCCGGTTCGGCCGTCCGTCGGTCCGCGCGGCGGCCGCCGCCGAGGATCAGCCGGGCGACCTGCGGCGCCGGCACGGCTGGCACCTGATCGCGGCGTCCGGTCCGGACCCGTGCCGGCGCCCGGAGGAGGCGGACACCGACGTGCCGGTCGGCGAGGACCTCGCGCTGGTGCTGCGCGGCCGACCGCTGCCCGCCGAGGACCGCCGGGTGCTGGCCGCGTTCGGCGCGCAGGCCGCGGCGGCGCTGCGGCAGCACCGGCTGGCCGAGGTCGCGGCCGAGGCCGCCCCGCTGGCCGAAGCCGACCGCACCCGCACCGCCCTGCTCGCCGCGGTCAGCCACGACCTGCGTTCCCCGCTGGCGTCGGCGAAGACCGCCGTCACCGCGCTGCGCGCGCGGGACGTGCCGTGGAGCGCGCACGCGCAGGCCGAACTCCTCGCCACCGCCGACGAGTCGCTCGACCGGCTCACCCGGCTCGTGGACAACCTGCTCGACATGAGCCGGCTGCAGGCCGGTGCGCTCTCGGTGTTCCCACGCTCGGTCGGCCTCGACGACGTGGTCCCGCCGGTGCTGGACGAGCTGGGTGACGCCGGCCGCCGGGTGGACCTGCGCGTCGCCGCCGACCTGCCCGAGGTGCTCGCCGACCCCGGGCTGCTGGAGCGGATCGTCGCCAACCTGATCGCGAACGCGCTGCGGTACTCGCCGCCGCCGGCGCGGCCGCTGTTGTCGGCCAGCGCACACGGCGGGCGGGTCGAGCTGCGGGTTGTCGACCAGGGACCGGGTGTGCCGGAATCCCAGTGGGACAGCATCTTCGTCCCCTTCCAGCGACTCGGCGACCGGGACAACACGACCGGCGTCGGCCTCGGCCTCGCCCTGTCCCGCGGCCTGGCCGAGGCGATGGGCGCCACCCTCACCCCGGAGCACACCCCCGGCGGCGGCCTGACGATGGTGCTGTCGCTGCCGGACGCGCCGGCCGGACAGTCCCTGCGTACCGTGCCGGGCGAGGCCGCGGTGTCCACGGAGGACGGATCGGGCCGCGGGGTGGCGGCGGTGTGAACCGGGTGCTGGTGGTCGACGACGAGCCGCAACTGCTGCGGGCCGCGGCTGACTCCGACCGAATGGCGGCTGCTGGAGGCGCTGGTCCGCAGCCCCGGCAAGCTGGTCAGCCAACGCCAACTGATCACCGAGGTCTGGGGGTCGGCCTACACCGACGACACCTCGTCGCTGCGCCTCTACGTGAACCGGCTGCGCCGCAAGCTCGAGCCCGACCCCAGCCGCC
>JBBWZH010000250.1:0-12997 GCA_039648995.1 Mycobacteriales bacterium | reverse complement strand
TTGCCGAGGGAGATGCGCGATGACGCGCCGCGTCGAGACGGTCTGGCGATGAGTCCCAGGTCCAGCGGGCCGCTGGCGATCGTGGTCGGCGCGGGTCCACGGATCGGGCGGGCGGTGGCGGAGCGGTTCGGCCGGGAGGGCTTCCGGCTCGCGCTGGTGGGCCGGCGGGCCGATCGGCTACGGCGGGTCGCGACGGCGCTGCACCGGGTCGGGGTGAACGCGGTGTTCGTCGAGGCCGACGCGGGCGACCAGAAGGTGCTGCGGGCCACCCTGGAAGGGCTGATCGCGGAGCAGGGCGACCCGCAGGTCCTCGTCTACAACGCGGCGGCCGGCCCCGCCGGCCGGCCCAGCACGCTGGACCTGGGCACCCTCACCGACGCACTGTGCGTGAACCTCGGTGGCCTGCTGATCTCGGCGCAGACCGTGCTGCCGGCGATGCGCGAGCACGGCCGCGGCACGATCATCGCCACCGGCGCGGGCGTCGCGCTGGACCCGCGCCCGGAGGAGACGGCGACCGCGGTGGGCAAGGCCGCCGCCCGCGCGCTGCTGCTGGCGCTGGCCAAAGAGGTCGAGTTCGACGGGGTGCACGTGGCGGTGGTGACCGTGATGGGCTCGGTCGCGCCAGGTACCGCGTTCAACCCCGGGAGCATCGCCGAGGCGTTCTGGACCCTGCACACTGAGCCGTCCGGCGCCTGGCGTACCGAGGTGCTCTTCAGCGGCCGGCCCTGACCGCCCGCCCCCGTGGCCGGCCCGGAAGGCGGCGGCGGCTCAGCCCACGACGTCCATCAGCAGCAGGACGCCGGACGAGCCGTCCGTCCCGTTGCGCAGCGGGTCGGCGTCGACCCGCAGCTCGATCGCCCGGCCGCGCCGGTTGACCGCCCGCAGCGTCAGCTCGTCGAGCGACTCACCGTCCGCGAGCACCTTGCGGACCAGTGACTTCACCTCGTCGGCCGGCAGGCCGGTGTCGAGGTTGAGCAGGTGCTCGCCGACCGCCTCCTCCTGCCGGAGACCCCACAGCTCCTCGCTCGTGCGGTTCCACACCTGCACCCGCATGTCACGGTCGACGACGATCACGCCGGCCCGCACGCTGGTCAGGATCGACTGCATGAACTGGTTGAGCCGGGCGATCTCGTCGGTGCGCTCACGCAGTTCGTCGTTGGTGCTGTGCAGCTCGTCGTTCATGGACTGGAGCTCCTCGTTCATGGTCTCCAGCTCCTCGTTCGTCGACTGCAGCTCCTCGTTCGTCGTCTCCAGCTCCTCGACGGTCGACTGCAGTTCCTCGTTGGTCGTCTCCAGTTCCTCGTTGGTCGACTGCAGCTCCTCGTACGCGCTCTCCAACTGCCGGTTGGTGTTCTCCAGCTCGTCCTGCAGCTGGCGGTAGCGGGTCACGTCGTGGAAGGAGATCAGCACCCCGATGGGGTCGCCGGGGCTCTCCAGCAACGGCAGCAGCTGGATGTCGAAGGCCAGCCGGTCGCTGAGGCCGCGGTTCCACTCGACGTCGCGGATCCACACCGGTTGCCGGTCGCGGTGGGCCTGCTCGATGGAGGACCGCAGCTCGACCGGACGGTAGGAGACCTCGAGGTCCTGGAACGGCCGGCCGATGTCCCGCTCGGAGAGGTTGAGCAGCGCCGAGGCCCGCTGGTTGATCATCGCGATGACGCCGGCCTGGTTGAGGACGAGCTGCGCCAGCGGGCTCGCCAGCAGCGCCTCCTCGCGCAGCCGGTCCAACCCGGAGGCCGGGTCGGCGAGGTGGTTCGGCGGCTGGGTGCCGAGCAGAAGGCCGCGCTCGCGGGCGGCGATGGACGCCTTGCGGAAGAACCGGCGCTTGAGGTCGATCGGCTGAAAAAGCTTGGGGTGGCTGAGCAGCATCTCAGCCTTGCCCAGGAACAGCACGCCGTCGGGATTGAGGGCGAAATGCAGCCGACCGAGTACCCGCGTCTGCGTCTCGGCGTTGAAATACATCAGCGTGTTGCGGCACACCAGCAGGTCTATCCGGGAGATCGGGGCGTCCTGGACGAGGTCGTTGCGGCCGAAGATGACCGTACGGCGCAGGTCCTTGCGGAACACGTAGCGCTGGCCGGGCTGGTCGAAGTACTTGCCCAGCAAATCCGGCGGCACGCCGCGGATCTCCCGCTCCTGGTAGGTCGCCGCGCGGGCCTGGAGCAGGCCCTCCTCGTCCACGTCGGTGGCGTAGATCTTGACCCGGTCCCGGAACTCGTCGGGCTCCATCAGCTCGCTGATGCACATCGCCACCCCGTACGCCTCCTGGCCGGACGCGCAGCCGGCGCTCCAGACCCGGATCGGCTCGGCCGGCTTACGGCGCAGGATGTTCGGGATGACCTCCTCGCGCAGCTGCTGCCAGGCGTCCGGGTCCCGGAAGAAGCCGGTCACGTTGATCAGGATCGTGTTGAACAAGGCGGTGAACTCGTCCGGGTGGACCTGTAGGTAATCCAGGTAGTCGTCGAATTCCGCGACGCCGACCTGCGACATCTGGTGTTGAACGCGGCGGATGAGGCTGGTCCGCTTGTATCCGGTGAAGTCGAACCCGCGCGATTCCTTCAGGTATTGCAGGAGACGCTCGAACGAAGGTTGTTCCGCTTGCACCGCGCTCCTCACCTCACAGCCGCGGCAGCGGGCGCCGCGGTGCGGCAACGGTACCTCGCGGCGGGCCGGTCACCCGCCGTCGGTGCCGCCGCCGTCGAGGCCGGCGCCGGACTGCAGCATCCGCCGGACCAGCATGGCGGCCTCGGCCGATTCGTCCGCCGACTCGCGGAACCGTCCGGCGGACAGCCGGTTGCCGCGGGCGTCGGACTGGTCGGCGAGGTGCCGTGTCAGCGCGGCCTTCTCCTCCAGGCTGCGCAGCGCCATCCAGAGCGCGCCCTCCAGCGCGAGGCCCTGCTGGGCCAGCAGGCCGTCCGGCGACCAGGCGTGCCCGACGCGGCAGCGGAACCGGACCAGCTCGCCGTCCCGGATCTCGTACAGCACGCCGTTGCAGTCCGGGCAGGCGAAGCCGGCCGGCTTCCCGGGCGGGGGCTCGCCGTGCAGCCGGTCGTCGTCGAAGCCGGCCACCGCCGACTCCTTCCGGAGCAGCTCGGACAGGACCGGCGCGGCGACCGGGACCTCCTCGCTGGCCAGCCGCACGAGCAGGTCGGGTATCTCCTTCGCCACCGCGACGTGGTCGACCGGGACGTGCGCCAGCGCGCTCTGCGGCATCGCCGGGTACATCGCGTCGGACGGCTCCTGCACGACGGTCGCGCCGGCCCGCTCCCGGATGGCGGCCAGCCCGGCCGTCCCGTCATCCAGCGCCCCGGACAGCACGACCCCGGTCACCCTGTTGCCCCGCGCCCGCGCCGCGGTGCGGAACAGCACATCACCGGCCGGCCGGTGGCCGTTCTCCCGTGGCCCCCGGGACAGCGCGAAGTGGCCATCGCGCACGATGAGGTGCAGATCCGGCGGAGCGACGTAGATCCGGCCGGGCCGGATCGGCTCGCCGTGCATGGCGTGCGCGGTCGGCAGTGGCCCGGCCCGGCCGAGGATCGCCGGCAGCACACTGCCCTGCGCCGAAACGTGCAGCACCACCGCGACGGCGGCCGGGAACCCGTCCGGCAGGCCCGCGGCGAGCGTGCGGAGCGCTTCGACGCCACCGGCCGACGCGGCGACGACGACGAGGTCACGGCGCGGCACGGGGCCCACCTACCCTCGATTGTGTCGATGATGCAGCTCGGTGGAAGCCTATTGCAGGGGACCCTCGAACGAGCACCGCTGGAGGTGGGGAACAGTGGTATCCGCGAGCGATCTGGAGGTGTTTCTCGCACGCGTGCGTCGGCACGGGGGCCGGCTCGACCAGCTGGCCGCGCAGGCGACGTCGGACGTCCGGGAAGCGCTGCTGACGGCGCTCACCGAGCTGGAGATGATGTACGAGGACCTCGTCGTCGCCGACGAGGAACTGCGGGTGCAGGGCGAGCAGCTCCGCGCGTCGCAGCTGGCGCTGGCGGCCAGCCATACCCGGTACCAGCAGCTGTTCGACGCCGCCCCGGTCGCCTACCTGATCACCACCCTGGACGGGACGATCAAGGAGGCGAACCTCGCGGCGAGCGACCTGCTCGGCAGCCCCACCGACCGCGGGGTCGGCAAGCCGGTGCAGGCGTTCGTCGACCTGCGGCACCGCCGGGCGGTGCGCCGGTTGCTGCTCGACGTCCGCCGCGACGGTGGCCTGGTCACCCTCGACACGCTGCTGCTGCCGCGCGGCGCCGAACCGGCCTTCGTGGGCCTGACGGTCGGCTACTTCCCCGATCCGGTCACCGCGGAGAGCGGGCTGCAATGGGTGCTGACGCCGACGAGCCCGCCCGAGAGCGCCGCGAAACCGGCCCGCCAGCCCGCCCACGCCGACCCGATCGCCGGGTGGCCCGGCCAGATCCGCCGATCACCGGACGGCCACGACCCGGTCGACGGGTGGCCGGCGGCGGCCGGCAGCGGGGCGCGCCGGCCGCGTGAGGTGGACCGGTCGCACCGGCTGCTGGACGCGCTCGTGGACGACTCGCCGGTCGGCATGCTGGTGCTGGATCGCGACCTGCGGCTGCGCCGGGCGAGCCGGGCCCTCACCGACGGCAAGCCGGTGGCCGGCGCGGCCCTCGCCGACCTGCTGCCGGAAGGTGCCGCCACGGTGGCCGCGGCCGCCGAACGCTGCCTGCGCGAGGCGGCGCCGGTCACCGACGTCGCGGTGCGCGGCCGGGCGCTGGCCGACCCGGCGGCGCGGCGGCGCTGGCTGGTCTCCTGCTACCCGCTGCTGGACACCGCCGGGAACGCCGACGCTGTCGGCTGCCTGTTCCTTGACATGCCGGACGAGGTGGACGCCGTCACGGCGGGCGGCACCGAAGCGACGGTCGACGGAGCCAGAGTCGACGGAACCAGGGCCGACGGCGACGTCGACGGGGTGACCATCGACGGGGCGATGACCGACGGCGCGATGACCGATCGGGCGGAGATCGACGGCAGGCGGTGAACCGGCGGTCGGTCAGTCGGCAGGGCCGGGGTTGATCGGGAGCCGGACCAGGAACCGGGTGTCCCCCGGCACCGACTCCACCCGCAGGTCGCCGTGGTGCTTGTTGACCACGATCCGCCAGGAGATGTCCAGACCCAGGCCGGTGCCCTCGCCGACCGGCTTGGTGGTGAAGAACGGGTCGAAGATCCGGCCCTGGATCTCCGCCGGCACGCCCGGGCCGGTGTCGCCGATCTGCACCACCAGGTGGTCCTCGTCCAGCCAGGTCTTGAGCGTCAGCGTGCCGGTGCCGTCCATCGCGGCCAGCGCGTTGTCGATCAAGTTGGTCCAGACCTGGTTCAGCTCGGCCGCGTAGACCGAGATCCGGGGCAGGTCGCGGTCGTACTCCTTCACCACCCGCACCCCGTCGCCGATCTTGCGACCCAGCATGACCAGCGTGGAGTCGAGCAGCTCGTGCACGTCCACCACCTGGAACGGCGTCCGGTCCATCTGCGAGTACTGCTTGGCGGCGGCGACCAGCGTGGAGACCCGGGTGGTCGCGTCCTCGATCTCGGACATCAGCATCTCGGTCTCGACCGAGTACGCCAGCCAGCGGACCGCGCCGTCGAAGTAGTCCGGGCCGGTGCGCTCCCGGACGCCGGACAGCCAGGCCACGTCCAGGCCGGCCGGCACCAGCACCGGGGCGAGGTCCCAGCCGCCGGAGACGCCCTGCTCGTCGAGCCAGTCGCCGAGCTCGTCCTCGCGGTCGGCGGACTCCAGCGGGCTCAGCTTCGGGGCCTTCGCGACCCGCTCGACCGCCTCCTCCTGCAGTACGACCAGCGCCTGCAGCTTGTCCGCGTCCACCTTGCCGGAGGCGAGCAGGCCGAGCTTGTGCCGCATCCCGGCGACCCGCTCGCGCAGCGACGCGGTGGCCCGGACCGCCGCCGCGGCCGGGTTGTTCAGCTCGTGCGTCAGCCCGGCCGACAGCGAGCCGAGCGCGAGCAGCCGCTCCCGCTGCTGCAGCTCGGTGTTGGTCCGCTGCATGCCGAAGAACAGGCCCTCCAGCAGGTGCAGGGCCATCGGGAACCAGTCCTGCATGATCTTGGAGAACCGGTCCGCCGGCAGCACGAAGAACCGGGACGGCTCGGTCACCCGCAGCGACGCGGTGTAGACCTGCGGCGCCCGATCACCCAGGTAGGACTGCCACGCCCCGGCGTACACGCCGCGGGCCGACGTGACGTTGATGTCCACGTTGTCCTGGCCGACCCGGCGGGACAGCACCAGCGCGCCCTCGATCAGGACGTAGAAGCACGTCGCCGGGTCGCCCTCGGCGAACACCGGGCCCGGCGGCACCGCCAGCACCTCGCCGACCTCGCACAGCTGGCGCACCTGGTCGTCGGTGAGCTTCTCGAACAGGAACAGGGTGCGCAGCTCGTCCGGGCTGCAGCGGGTGATCTCGGTCATCGCTTCTCCAGGTAACGGTGCACGAGGGTGACCGCCATGGCCCCCTCGCCGACCGCCGACGCGACCCGCTTCACCGAGTCGGACCGCACGTCGCCGGCCACGAACACGCCGGGCAGGCTGGTTTCCAGGTGGTACGGGTCGCGGTCCAGCGACCAGCCAGCCGGCCGCTGCCCGCCGACGACCAGGTCCGGTCCGGTCAGCAGGAACCCCTTGCCGTCGCGCAGCACCAGCCCGTCCAGCCAGTCGGTGTACGGCGCGGCGCCGATGAAGATGAACAGCCAACTGGTGTCGACGGTCTCGGTGGTACCGCTCGCGTTGTGCCGCAGCGTGATCCGCTCCAGGTGCTCGTCGCCGGCCCCGCCGATCACCTCGGTGCAGGTGCGCACCTCGATGTTCTCGACGCCGGCGATCTGCTGGATCAGGTACTGCGACATCGACCGCTCCAGCGACTCGCCCCGGATCAGCACGAACACCCGCCGGGCGTACCGGGAGAAGTGCATCGCGGCCTGGCCGGCCGAGTTGGCCCCGCCGACCACGTACACGTCCTGGTCCTTGCAGCTGGGCGCCTCGGTGGTGGCCGCGCCGTAGTAGACGCCGCGGCCGGTGAGCGGCCGCAGGCCCGGCGCGTCGAGCATCCGGTACGAGACGCCGGTGGCGAGGATCACCGTGTGCGCGGAGACCGTCCGGCCGTCGTCGAACTCGATCACCCGGGCCGAGCCGCACGCCTCCAGCCGGGTCACCTTGCGGGCGGTCAGCACCTCGGCGCCGAACCGGAGCGCCTGCCGGCGGGCCCGGTCGGTCAGCTGCGCGCCGGAGACACCGTCCGGGAAGCCGAGGTAGTTCTCGATGCGGCTGCTCTGCCCGGCCTGCCCGCCGGTGGCCCGCCGCTCGATCAGCACCGTGCGCAGCCCCTCGGAGGCGCCGTACACCGCGGCGCCCAGGCCGGCCGGGCCGCCGCCGATCACGACGAGGTCGTAGAAGTCCTCGGCCGGCGTGGTCGGCAGGCCCACCCGGGCGGCCAGCTCGGCGTCGGACGGCTGGATCAGCGGGTCGCCGGTGGGCGTGATCACCACCGGCAGCTCGGCGCTGCTCGCGCCGGCCGCGGTGAGCAGCCGATCACCCTCCGGCTCATCGGCCAGGTACCAGTGGTAGGGCACCTGGTTGCGGGCCAGGAAGTCGCGCACCTTGTACGAGCGCGCCGACCAGCGGTGCCCGACCACCCGGATCTCGTCCACCGGCCGGCGGTCCAGCGACGACCACGCCTCCAGCAGCCCGTCCAGCACCGGGTACAGCTTCTCCTCGGGCGGGTCCCACGGCTTGAGCAGGTAGTGGTCGACGTCGACCAGGTTGATCGCCTGGATGGCCGCCTCGGTGTCCGCGTACGCGGTCAGCAGCACCCGGCGCGCCAGCGGGAACAGGTCCATCGCCTGCTCCAGGAACTCGATCCCGCTCATCGCCGGCATCCGGTAGTCGGCCAGCAGCAGCGCGACCTCGTCACCGCGCAGCTTGATCTCACGCAGCGCGTCCAGGGCCTGCGGGCCGGACTCGGCCCGGACGATCCGGTAATTTTCGCCGTACCGGCGGCGCAGATCGCGGGCGACGGCACGGGAGACGCCCGGGTCGTCGTCTACGGTCAAGATCGCTGCCCGCGGGGATGGCTCGGTCATGGCACAGAGTCAAGCATTGCCGGACGCCGCTGGCATTCCCCAGCCACGCTGTACCGGCGTCGCGTTCGCCACGCTCTGAGCGAACGCGACTATTCCCGGCCCGCCGCGGCCTCATTCACGGGCGAGCATCGCCTCCTCTAGGTCCAGCTCGTGCTGGACGCGGCGGAGCACCTCGTCGTCGATCCGGCCGGCGTCGCGCAGCTCGACGAACACCGCGCGCTCGGCGTCCAGCATGCCGCGGCGCAGCCGCCGGAAGGAGGCGGTCGGCGTCTCCTGGTAGCCGGGGCCGGCCTGCCCGCCGCCGAGCCGCTCCCAGGCCGTGAGCTGGCGCAGTTCGGCCTTCTCCCGCAGCCGCTCGACCACGTCCTCGGGCACGTTGTTGCCATCGTCCTCGCCGACCAGCCGCTCCAGCCGCTCCAGCGCGGCGTTCGCGGCGGCGTGCTGCGCGGCCGCCTCGGCGAGGTTGTCGACCGCCTCCTCCTGGCCGGTCACGCCCAGCCGGTGGATCAACGCCGGCAGCGTGAACCCCTGCACGATCAGGGTGCCGATCACCACCACGAAGGTCAGGTAGAGGATCAGGTCCCGCTGCGGGAAGTCCGGGGCCAGCGCGATCGCCGCGGCCAGCGACACCACCCCGCGCATGCCGGCCCAGGACAGCACCGCCGGGTACTGCCACGGCGGGGACGGGTCCCGCTCATTGATCTTCCGGACGATCCAGCGCGGCACGTACGTGGCCGGGAACACCCAGGCGACCCGGGCCACGATCGACACCCCGAGCACCAGCGCGCCGGCGCCCACCAGCTGCCCGGCCGAGCGCCCGGACAGCTCCCGCAGCACGCCGGTGATCTGCAGCCCGATCAGCGCGAAGACCACCGACTCCAGCAGGAACTCGATCAGGTGCCAGACCGCGACGCCCTGCAGCCGGGTGGCGTACGTGGACCGGCGCGGCGCCTCATGGCCCAGGTAGAGGCCGGCCACCACCACCGCCAGCACCCCGGACACGTTCACCTGCTCGGCCAGCCCGTACGCGACGAACGGGGTGAGCAGCAGCACCGTGTTCTCCAGCAGCGGGTCGTCCACCCGTTGCTGCAGCCACTGCGCGGCCAGCGCGATCACCCCGCCGATCACCGCGCCGCCGACCGCCGCGAGCAGGAACTGGCCGATACCCGACCAGATCGAGAACCCGGCGCCGGTCGCCGCGCTCACCGCCACCCGGTACGCGGTCAGCGCGGTCGCGTCGTTGATCAGGCTCTCCCCGGCCAGGATCACCAGCAGCCGGCGGGGCAGCCCGACCGCGCGGCCGATCGCGGTCGCGGCGACCGCGTCCGGCGGCGCGACGATCGCGCCCAGCGTCATCGCCGCGGCCAGCGGCAGCCCGGGGATGGCCGCGTGCGCGATCAGCCCGAGCACCACCGTGCTGAACAGCACCAGCCCGACCGACAGCAGGGTGATCGCGCGCAGGTTGCCGCGCATGTTGATGTACGAGCTCTCCCAGGCGGCCGCGAACAGCAGCGGCGGCAGCATCAGATAGAGCACGACCTCCGGGTCCAGGCTGTAGTCGGGCAGGCCGGGGATGAACGAGGCCGCGATGCCGACGACCACCAGCAGCAGCGGCGCCGACCAGCCCAGCCGGCGGGCCACCCCGGCCACCGCCGCCGCCCCGCCGACCAGCAGCAGCAGTTGCTCCAGCCCGTGCATCGGCGGCACTCCCCTCACCTCGCGCTGCGGCAAGTCTGCCGGCGCGGGCAAGATTCCCGCACCGGGTCGCGGCACGATCACGTGGGTGCCGATCAATGACAGGAGCAAGATGGAGCGGTCCCGGATCACCCGGCCCGGGCCACCGGCGAGAGGAACACACGACTGTGACGGTCTGTGAGCACATCGGCGCGCTGGGCGCTGACCCGGCGGCGAACACGCCGAACGGCTGCGAGGAGTGCCTGGCGATGGGCAGCCCCTGGGTGCACCTGCGGCTCTGCCTGGAGTGCGGGCACGTCGGCTGCTGCGACTCGTCGCCCAACCGGCACGCCACCAAGCACTTCCACGCGATCGGCCACCCGGTGGTCCGGTCCTACCAGCCCGGCGAGGACTGGCGCTGGTGCTTCGTCGACCAGGTCCTCGGCTGAACCCGTAGCGCCGGCGGCCGCCGGTCAGCCGTCGGCGAGTAGCTGGACCCGCAGTCGGGCCAGGGTGCGGGCCAGCAGCCGGGAGACGTGCATCTGGGAGATGCCGAGCTCGGCGGCGATCTGCGACTGCGTGCGGTTGCCGTAGAAGCGCAGCTGCAGGATCCGCTGCTCACGGGTGGGCAGCCGGGCGACCAGCGGCCGCAGCGACTCGTGCAGGTCGACGTCGTCGAGCGCCTGGTCCCGGGTGCCGAGGGTGTCGCCCAGCGTCCGGTCGTCACCGACCCCGACCTCGAACGACTGGGTGTGGTAGGCGGCCGCGCAGTCCAGCGCGGTGAGCACGTCCTCCTCGCTGCGCTCGATGTGGCTGGCGGTCTCGGCCACCGTGGGCGACCGGCCGAGCGCCGCGGTGAGCTCCGCCCGCGCCCGGGTGACCAGCGACACCAGCTCCTGCAGGCCGCGATTGACGTGCACGGCCCAGGTGCGGTCGCGGAAATGCCGGCGGATCTCACCGAGGATCGTGGGCGACGCGTACGTGCTGAACTCCAGCCCACGACCCGGGTCGAACCGGTCCATCGCCTTCACCAGGCCGACCGAGCCGGCCTGGATCAGATCGTCGAGCGGCTCGCCCCGGTTGGCGTAGCGACGCGCGTGGAAACGAACCAGCGGCAGGTGCATCCGGACCAGTTCATCCCGCAGCCGCTGTTCTCGAATCGGGCAGGGCGATCCGGCCGCCCGCAGATCGGCGAGTTCCTGGAAAAGCCCCCGGGCCCGGGACCGATCGGTCCCGTCCGCCACCACCGGGCTCGCACGGTGGACCGACCGGTGCACGAAATCGCCAACCAGCTGTGGTGCGGACATGCCTCAACCCCTCCGGGGGCGTCGGTCCGCAGACACAGGGCGAACGTGGACGACTAGACGACTACTGAAGACCTTACCCCAGGTCAGGGGGCCGCCAACCGTACCGGGACCGGAACGTCCGACGCGTCACAACGGCGTCCCGATGATCCCCACGTGCTTTCGCACGTGGTGAGCGCGAGAAGCGCTACTCCCCGTGTTTCAACTCCGCTGAGCCCGGGAAACTCCGGCGAGCGGCGGGCCGGCAAAGCCGCGACAACGTTTCCAACATCGGTGATCCCGGCAGTGCGGAGGGGTGGCATGCGCGTCCTCGGCGTCAACGCCGTATTCCACGACCCGGCGGCCGCGCTGGTGATCGACGGGCAGACCGTGGCCGCGGCCGAGGAGGAGCGGTTCTCCCGGCGCAAACACGGCAAGCGGCCGGTCGCGTTCTCCACCTGGGAACTACCCGAGCAGGCGATGCGCTGGTGCCTCGCCCGGGCCGGGCTCGAACCGTCCGATGTGGACGCGGTCGCCTACTCCTACGATCCGGCGCTGGCCGACCCGCCGGTGGACGACCCGTGGGAATGGCTGCGCACGCTCTACGCGGAACGGGCGCCGCAGTTCTGCGCGACCGCGCTGCCCGGGCTGGATCCCGGCGCGTTCCGGTACGTGCCGCACCACGTGGCGCACGCGGCGTCGGCCGGGCTGGCGGCGCCGTTCGGCGGCGACGCGGCCGTGCTGGTGCTGGACGGCCGCGGCGAGCGGACCAGTCACCTCGCCGGCCACTACCGCGACGGGCTGCTGGAACCGCTGGCCGCGACCGAGCTGCCGTCCTCGCTCGGGCTGCTGTACGAGGAGGCCACCGAGCACCTCGGGTTCCTGCGCTCCAGCGACGAGTACAAGGTGATGGCGCTGGCCTCGTACGGGCAGCCGCGGCACCTGGACCTGATGCGGGCCGCGGTACGGGTGACCGGCGACGGCCGGTTCGTGACCGAGCCGGTGGACTGGTCGGCGCTTGCGAAGCGGCGCGAGGCCGGCGACGAGTGCACGGACGAGCACGCCGACCTGGCCGCGAGCCTGCAACGGCGGTGCGAGGAGGTGCTGCTGGAGCTGGCCAGCTGGCTACGCGAGGCGACCGGCGCCGAGCGGCTCACGATGGCCGGCGGGGTCGCGCTGAACTGCGTGGCGAACTCGGTGCTGGCCAGGCGGTCGGGGTTCGCCGACATCTGGGTTCAGCCGGCCGCCGGGGACGCGGGCACCGCGCTCGGCGCGGCGCTGCACGTGGCGCGCGGCGCCGGGGACGCGGTGGCGCCGTTCCCCGGCGTCGCGCTCGGCCGGGGCTGGACCGACGCGGAGATCGAGCGCACGCTGCGGACCGCGCGGGTGCGCTACGAGCGGCCGGCCGACCTGGCCGAGGCGGTCGCCGCCGCACTGGCCGCCGACGGCCTGGTCGCCTGGTTCCAGGGCCGGGCCGAGTGGGGGCCGCGGGCGCTCGGCCAGCGGTCGCTGCTGGCCAACCCGGGTCGGGCGGCGAACCTGGCCCGCCTGAACGACGTCAAGGGGCGCGAGCAGTTCCGCCCGGTCGCGCCGATGGTGCTGGCCGAGCGGGCCGCCGACGTGTTCGCGGACGGTCCGCTGCCCAGCCCGTACATGCTGTTCGTCCACAATGTCCGTCCACAGTGGCGGGACCGGATTCCGGCGGTGGCGCATGTGGACGGAACCGCCCGGGTACAGACCGTCGACAGTGGGCAGCAGCCGGAACTCGCCCGGATGCTGCGCGCGTTCGAGCGCCGCAGCGGGTTGCCGGCGGTGGTGAACACCAGCCTGAACACGGCCGGCCGGCCGATCGTCGACACGCCCGCGGACGCGCTGGAGCTGTTCGGCTCGACGCCGGTGGACCTGCTCGCGATCGGCCCGTTCGTGCTCCG
>JBBWZH010000238.1:0-5177 GCA_039648995.1 Mycobacteriales bacterium | reverse complement strand
CCGATATCGATCGACACGACCGGGATCTTCTGCTGGTCGGCGTATGCCAGCGCCGGCACGACCGCCTTGCTGTCATTGGCGACCACGATCAGGCCCTTGGCGCCGGCCGAGATCAGGTTGCGGACATCGGTGTTCTGCTTGCCGGAGTCGCTGTCGGCGTTGGTCGGGGAGAGCACCTTGAGGCCGGCGGCCTGCGCCACCGAGACCGTGGTCTTCTGCAGCACCACCTCGAACTGCGCGGTGAGGAACGGCGCCGAGTAACCCATCGTGAACGAGCCGTTCGTGCCACCGCCGGACCCGGAGCCGGCGTTGCTGGCCTCGTTCGAGCCGCCGCAGGCGGCCAACAGCAGACCGGCCGCCGCGATCAGCACGGCAGCCCGGGGCCGCCGCCCGGCCCGGACCCCCGCGGTGGTCTGGGCCGCGGATACACCGATCATCGTCAGCCGCCTCTCACCCGGATCCGGGCTGGTCATCGGCGGGACGGCGCTGGCCGCGTCGCCTGCTCACCGGACTCTGCAGCGCTGTGCAATGCTTTGCATTGCGTTGCACCGTAGGCTTCGCGCCAGCGGGGTGTCAAGGAAAACCCGAGGTCATCCGGGGTCCGCGACACCTGCTTGCCGGGCCAGGAAGGATGGGACGGCAGTGGGTCGTGGTCCGACCGGCTCGGCGAGCCGACTGAGGGGCGTTGGATGAGCAAGGTCACCCTCCGCTACATCGCGGAGAAGACCGGGGTGCACCCATCCACGGTGTCCCGCGCGCTCGACCCGGCCCGCGCGTCGCTGGTGCACCCGGGCACCCGCGAGCTCGTGCAGACCGTCGCCGACTCGCTCGGTTACCGCCCCAACGCGCTCGCCAGCGGATTGCGCCGGGGCCGTACCAACACGTTCGGCGTGGTCGTCGTCGATCTCGGCAACCCGTTCGTCGCGCCCGTGATCCGTGGCATCGAGAACAACCTGGAGAGCCGCGGCTTCATGGCGCTGATCGCCGAGACCCAGGACGAACCGGCCCGGCTCGGCCGCGCGCTGGACCACCTGCGCAGCCGCAAGGTGGACGCGATCATCACCACCGCCGCCCGGGCCGGCGACGAGGCGGTGCTGCGCCGGGTCGGCCGCACCATCCCGACCGTGCTGGCCGTCCGGCACCTGGCCGGAAGCGGGCTGCCTGCGGTCACCCACGACGACACCCTCGGCGGCCGGCTCGCCGCCGAGCACCTGATCTCCGTCGGCTGCCGCCGCCTCGCCCAGCTACCCGGCCCGGTCGCCATCTCGTCCTTTGTGGACCGTGGGGCCGGCTTCGGCGCGGCCGCCGACCGGCACGGCACGCCCGTGCTGCCGGCCGGTGACCACGGCGCCCGCCCGGACATCCCGGAAGGCGAGCGGCTGATGGAACTCCTGCTCGCCGCCGGCGACGAGCCGCCGGACGGCGTTTTCGCGCACAACGACCAGATGGCCATCGGCGCCCTCGCCGCGCTGCGCCGCCGCGGCCTGCGCTGCCCCGAGGACGTCCGCCTGATCGGCTACAACGACTCCCCGCTCACCGCCTACACCGCCCCACCCCTGAGCACCATCCGCCTGCCCGGCTACGAACTGGGCCGCATCGCCGGCGAGGTCGCCGTCTCCCTGATCGAAGACCCCACCCGCACCGTCCCCCCGCTGTCGCTACCGCCCGTCCTCATCCCCCGAGCCTCCAGCACCGGCCTGCCCGCCCCTCAGTAGCGCCGGGATGGGCGAGCACGCGGGGCGGGGTGCCGGAGATCTGACGGTGCCCAACTCTGCTCGTCTAGCGGTGCAGTGAGTCCTACACGCCGCATTTCTTCGAAGATATCGCAGGGCGGGTACGGACCCCGGATGCCACCATGCAGCTGTGAGTGGGCGCGCAGCTAACCCGGTGCGGCTGGAGTGTGCGGTCGGCGAACGGCTGGCCGCTTACGTCGCCACGCATCCAGGCTCGTCCATGTCGTCGACGGCGAACCGGCTGGTCGACGAGGGGCCGCGGATGGTCGAGCACCCGAACGTCGTGTTCCGGGACGGCCCGACCGGCCGGCGGGCCGGGCTCGTGGGCGGCCCCGACGTGCGGGAGATCATCCGCGCGGTCAGGTCCGCCCGCGCCGCCGAGCCGGAGTCGGCCGAGGAGGAGATCCTCGCGCTGGTCGAGGCCAACTCCGGTATGCACTCATGGCTGGTGCGGGCCGCGGTGCGGTACTGGGCGCCCCACCCCGCCGAGATCGACGCCGAGGCGCCAGCTGAAGACGCCGCCGAGGAATCCCGGCGGCGCGAGCGTCAGCTATCGGCCGGCGGGCGGTGAGCTGCCTGCTGCTGGACGAGATGCCCTCCGACGCCATCGCCTCCAGCCCGCAAGCGCGCGCTGCTGGCCCGGCCCAGCGGCACCGGGGTCGCCTTCCTGGCTCGCTGACCCTCAACCACCCAGCCCCGACCACGAATTACATCGGCCGGAGTGGGTCAACCAGTTCGATGCCGATGGCGATGACGCCGAGCCTCTCGCGTCAGGCGGTGACGAGGACCAGGCCCTCGTGCTCGACGAGATCGGTGAAGTCCTTGACGTTCTGCGTGGCCAGCGGTACGCCGTGAGCTAGACAGCAGGCCGCTATCCAGGTGTCGTTCACCGGAGTCGGGCGGCCGCGGCGGTAACCGGCTGCTGCGACGCTGCCCCACATGCGGGACACCCGCCCGTCGTATGGCAGCACCACCACCGACGCCAACCAGTTCTCCAGTTCACGCCGGCTGCGCGCGCCCCAGCTACGCATGTCGGCCCACTTCCACAACTCGCCGACCGTTACGAACGTGACGCACCAGGTCTGGTTCGCCAGACGGGCGACCAGCGGGCCGGTGAGCCGGTCTCGTATGATCTGGGAGGAGACGTCCGTATCGAGTACGACGTAATCCACCGGCTACGCCAGATCGGCGTGCCGGGACGCGGACACGTGCGCCAGGAACTCGTCCAGTTCCTCGTCCGACTCGAAGATGTGTGGCCGGGCCATGTCGTGCACTGACCGCACCGGGCCGACGCCCTGCCGGCGCGCCAGTTCGTCCAGCGACAGGTCATCGCCGGTGAACGGCCGCTGCGGGTGCTGCGCGTCGTGCGTGCTCATGACCGCCTCCGCTCTGTTCACGTCCATCATCGCACTCCTGTGGTCCGGTCCGGATCTTCATTCACGTCTGGGTCGGCTCCCGGCCCAGCAGCGCGTCTGCGCCGGGTGCCCGGCGCCGGATGGTGCGGCGCCGGGCACCCGGGGCGGTTAGCCGAGTTGCGGGTGGGTGAGGGTGTGGGCGGTGGTGGCGAGGGCGTGGCTGAGGGTGCGTTCGGTGGGCAGGTGCATGACGGCGGTGGCGAGGGTGAGGGTGTGCGTCCAGGCGTCGAGGGCGGCCGCGAGCTCGCGCAGCCGCCAGACCGGCAGGCGCAGGACGGCAGCGGGGGCGGGGTGGCCGGTCTCGGGGTCGGTGACGGTGGAGCCGTCGATCTCGATCGTCTCGCCGCCGGGGAGGGTCTGGCGGGCGTGGCGGGGGTCGGTGGGGTGGTGGCTACGCTCGTGCACGGGTCGTCCTCCTAGTTGGATAGGAGCGATGGCCAAGGCCCTGGGCGGGTGCTCCTACACCTGCCTGGGGCCGCCTTCGCGTCAGCGGCCGGGGCGGCTACTGACGTAGCCGACGCTATGCGGGGCGGCGGATGTGGGGTAGGCGACGGGCGGATCTGTGGACGAAGGATTCGCCTGTGGACAGAGGTGTGCGCTGGCTGCAGCGGTGTGGTACGCGCTGCCGTACTGGTGGGTGCCCGGCATCAGCCGCGTCCAGCCGCTGCGTGGCCGGGCTCGCCGCTCGGGTCGTCGCTGGTTGGGGCCAGGTGGGACCGGGCGGCCGCGATCCAGTCGGGTGTGTTCTGGTCGCCGACGAGGTCGAGAAGCCGGCGAAGTACGTCGAGCCCGCCGCCACCCGCAAGCCCGACCGACCCCTGGCGGTGTGCCGGCCGAGAGCTCGGGCAACGACCCCGGGATGGTCGTGCCGGCACGTGGCGCGTCAACAGAAGTCGCCCGGGAGACGCCGGCCATCGCGGCCTGCTCTCGGGTCACCAGCCCTCCACTGCTCCTCAGCGATCCTCCCGAGCCGGAGGAACGTCGAGCGATGGATCGCTACTGCATTTTAGCTCGATAGTGCATCATATTGTAGCATCACGACTGTGATTGACTAGGTCATCGGTCAGCCCGCCGCGGTCGAGATGGGACCGGATCGGCTGGAACGCGGCCACGATGTCGCCGAGCCGCTGCTGCTCCTGGTAGGTCACAGCGGCACCAGGTCGGTCGCGACCCGGGACCCGACGTCGGGCTTGAGGCCTGGTGCGGGAACCAGGTCGACGTGGGCGCCGAGGATCGTCTCCAGTTCGGCTTGCAGTTGCAGCAGGCCGAACATGCCCAGGCCGGCCGGCATGTCGGCGAGGATGTCCACGTCGCTGTCCGGACGGTCCTCGCCCCGTGCCACGCTGCCGAACACACGCTCAGATTGGAGACGCCGTGTGTGGCGGCCGCGGCCACCAGGCGGCGGTCTTTGAGCGGCGGCACGAGCCGAGATGCCGGCGGCCGGTGGGGCGGTGCGGGTGAATACGATGGGGGGCGATGGGCGCGACGCTGGTGGCGAAGGGGTTGTCGGTCAGCTACGGCGACCAGCTCCTGTTCTCCGACCTGGATCTGGTGGTGGCGCCCGGTGACGTGATCGGGCTGGTCGGGCCGAACGGCGCGGGGAAGTCGACGCTGCTGCAGACGCTGGTGGGTCAGCGCGTCGCCGACGCGGGCGCGGTGCAGGTTCGGCCGGCGGCGGCGACGATCGGCTACCTGCCGCAGGAGCCGGCGGCCCGGGACGGCGAGACGGTGGGGGAGTACCTGGCCCGGCGTACCGGGGTCGCCGCCGCGCAGCGCCGGCTCGACGCGGCCACCGAAGGGCTGGCCGGCGGTGACCCGGCGGCCGGCGACGCCTACCCGGCCGCACTGGACCGCTGGCTGGGCCTCGGCGGCGCGGATCTGGCCGAGCGGGCCGAGCGGGTCGCCGGGTCGCTCGGGCTGACCGTGGGTCTCGACCAGCCGATGGCGGCGCTGTCCGGCGGCCAGGCGGCCCGGGCCGGGCTGGCGTCGCTGCTGCTCAGCCGGTACGACCTGTTCCTGCTGGACGAGC
>JBBWZH010000237.1:0-3447 GCA_039648995.1 Mycobacteriales bacterium | reverse complement strand
GTGGACGTCGCAGGTATCGGCGACGAACGCCCTGCCAGAATACCCGCGCCCGCAGCTGGTCCGGCCGGACTGGCAGAACCTCAACGGGGTCTGGGACTTCGCGGTCACCGCCCGGGACGCCGGCCAGCCCGGGTCGTTCCCGCTGCGGATCCTGGTGCCGTTCCCGGCCGAGTCGGCGCTGTCCGGGATCATGCAGAAGATCACCGACCAGCAGCGGCTCTGGTACCACCGGACGTTCACGGTGCCGGCCGGCTGGAGCGGCCGGCGGGTGCAGTTGAACTTCGGCGCGGTCGACTGGCAGGCGACCGTGTCGGTGAACGGCGCCATGGTCGGCACGCACACCGGCGGGTACGACGCCTTCAGCTTCGACATCACCGGCCGGCTGCGGGCCGGCGGCAACGACATCGTGGTCGGCGTGTACGACCCCACCGACGCGGCCGGCCAACCGGTCGGCAAACAGCGCGTCGACGGCGGCGGCATCTTCTACACCGCGTCGTCCGGCATCTGGCAGACCGTCTGGCTGGAGCCCACCAATGCCGCCCGTATCACCCGGCTGGACACCACGCCGGACGTGCCCGGCGGCGTCCTCGACCTGGTCGTGCAGGGCGCCGGCGTCAGCGGCCAGCGGGTACACGCGGCCGTGTCCACTGGCGACACCAAACTGTCCGTTGTGGACGGACCGGTGGGCGTCCACCTGCGACTGCCTATACCGGACGCTCACCTGTGGAGCCCGGACGACCCGTTCCTGTATGACCTGCAGGTGAACCTGACCGGGCCCGGCGGTGGCGACGCGGCCACCGGCTACTTCGGTATGCGGTCGATCGGCAAGGCGGTGGTCGGCGGGGTACTGCGGCCTGTCCTCAATGGACGGTTCGTGTTCCAGCTGGGCACGCTCGACCAGGGCTTCTGGCCGGACGGCATCTACACCGCGCCGACCGACGCCGCTCTCGCGTTCGATCTGCGGCAGCAGAAGGCGCTGGGCTTCAACACCGTCCGCAAGCACATCAAGATCGAGCCGGCCCGCTGGTACTACTGGGCCGACCGCCTCGGCCTGCTGGTGTGGCAGGACATGCCGTCGATGCGGACCGGGCCGGCACCGTCCACAAGCGATCAGGTGAATTTCGAGGCGGAGGCGCACCGCATCGTCGACCAGTTGCGGGGCTACACGTCGATCGTGCAGTGGCAGCCGTTCAACGAGGGCTGGGGCGAGTACAACGCCGGCCACGTCGCGGACCTGTTCGGAAGCTGGGACCCGTCCCGGCTGATCGACCCCAACTCCGGTTCCAACTGCTGCGGCTCCGACCCGGGCAACGGCGACGTGGTCGACGACCACATCTACGTCGGCCCGGGCGGGCCGCAGCCGCCCACCGCCAGCCGGGTGGCGGTGCTGGGCGAGTTCGGCGCGCTCGGCTTCCGGGTGCCCGGCCACGAGTGGTCGCCCGGCAACGGCTTCTCCGTCGAGATGGAACCCGACCTGGCCGCCGTCACCCGCCGGTACGTGGAGATCACCGCGGCGCTGCGCGGGCTGGTCGAGAGCAACGGCCTCTCCGCGTCCATCTTCACCCAGCCGACCGATGTGGAGAACGAGGTCAACGGCCTGTTCACGTACGACCGGCAGGTGCTCAAGGTGGACGCCGGCCAGGTGCTGGCGGTGAACCGGTCGGTGCTCACCGCGGCCCTCGGCGGCGTGGTCACCCCGAACACGCTCGCCTCGCTGCGGGTCACCACGCCCGGCTTCACCGACCGCTACCTGCGGCACCAGGACTCGCTCGCGGGCACCTCCGTGATCACCACGGCCAGCGGCGGCACCGACAAGCTGGACGCCACCTTCTGGCTGCGGCCCGGCCTCGCGGACCCGGCCTGCACGTCGTTCGAGGCACGCGACTTCCCGGGCCAGTACCTGCGGCACCAGAACTCCCGGGTACGCAGGGACCCGCGCGACGGCGGCGCGCGGTTCGACCAGGACGCGACCTGGTGCGCCCGGCCGGGCCTCACCGGCGCCGGGACGTCGTTCGAGTCGCTGAACTTCCCCGGCCGGTACCTGCGGCACTTCAACGCCGAGGTGTGGCTCGCCGCCGACGGCGGCCCCAACCCGTCCGACACGCCGGCCGGCTTCGCCCCCGACGCCACCTGGCGGGTGACCACGCCGTGGTGGCGCAGCGGCGCCGACCTCCCGCTGGACACGAACCGCTCGTTCCGCGTCACCACGCCCGGCTTCACCGACCGCTACGCCCGCCACCAGAACGGCCTCGGCGTCACCTCTGTGATCACCGCGGCGAGCCCGACCCTCGACAAGCAGGACGCCACGTTCACCATCCGCCGCGGGCTGGCCGACGGCAGCTGCTACTCGCTCGAATCGCGCAACTTCCCCGGCCAGTACCTGCGGCACCAGAACTTCCGCATCCACCTGGCCGGCAACGACGGCACCGCCCTGTTCGCGCAGGACGCCACCTTCTGCGCCCAGCCCGGCCCCGGCGGCCCCGGCGTCACGCTGACCTCGGACAACATCGCCGGCCATGCTCTCCGCCACTTCGCGGCCGAACTCTGGATCGCCGCCAACGGCGGCCCCAACCCGTACGACAACCCCGCCAACTACGCCGCCGACGTCACCTGGTCGGTCACCGACCCCTGGGCCCCCTGACCCAGGCGGGTACGCGCGAGCCGTCGGCCCGGCGGGTGGGCATTCGGTCGTGGGTGGGCGCGGCTGGCCGCACTCGGCCGGACCGCTCATTGACCTGTCATCTGCTCGCGCGTAGGGCCGCCACAACAGAGCCGCCGCCCTGAACCGGGAAAATCGGTGGGCGGCCGGGCGTTGAGGTGCGAGCATCGCGGCGGTAGCTGGCCGCGTGGCGACGGGAGATTGACGATGCGAGGACTCGAAAACTCACCTTCCATCCGGACGAGAGTTTTCGAGGGCCATCCGTATGCGGACCGTCAACATCGGCATTCTCGCGCATGTCGACGCCGGTAAGACCAGCCTGACCGAGCGGCTGCTGTACGACTCGGGGGTCATCGCGCGGCTCGGCAGCGTCGACGCGGGTACCACCCAGACCGACACCGGCGCGATCGAGCGGCGCCGGGGTATCACCATCCGATCGGCGGTCACCGCGTTCACCGCGGGCGACCGGCTGGTCAACGTCATCGACACCCCCGGCCACAGCGACTTCGTGGCCGAGGTCGAGCGCGCGCTGGGCGTGCTGGACGGTGCCGTGCTGGTGCTCTCGGCGGTCGAGGGCGTCCAGGCGCACACCCGGGTTCTGATGCGCATCCTGCGGTCGCTGCGGCTGCCGACGCTGATCTTCGTCAACAAGATCGACCGGGTCGGCGCCCGGGCCGGCGACCTGGTCGCGGACATCGCCGCCACGCTCACGCCGCGGGTCGCCCCGCTCGGCACGGTCCGCGGGCTCGGCACCGCGGCCGCCGAGTACGTCGAGGACACCGCGGGCC
>JBBWZH010000223.1:0-10417 GCA_039648995.1 Mycobacteriales bacterium | reverse complement strand
CACGAGGACCTGCCGCTGGCCGGCGCGGCCACCGGGCTCGCCGTGCTGCTGCTGGTGGCCGGCGGAGTGCTCACCGTCCTGCGCACAGGAAGGCTCGTCTGATGTCGCTCGCGTGGCCGTGGGCCCTGGCGGCGCTGCTGGCCGTGCCGGTCCTGCTCGGCGTCGCCTGGTGGTCCCGGCGCCGCAAGCGCCGCGCCGCCGTCCGGGTCACCTCGATCGCGCTGGTCCGCACCGCCCTGCCCGGCCGCACGGCGTGGCGGCGCCGCATCCCCACTGCCCTGCTCGTGCTGGGACTCCTGGTCCTGGGCGTCGGCGCGGCGCGCCCGCAGGCGTCGGTGGCGGTCCCGTCCAGCTCGGCGACGATCCTGCTCGCCCTCGACGTCTCCCGGTCGATGTGCTCGACCGACGTCGAGCCCAACCGGCTGACTGCCGCGCAGGCGGCCGCGGCCGACTTCATCAAGGCCCAACCCTCGCACGCCCGCATCGGCCTCGTGGCGTTCGCCGGCGCGGCCGGCCTCATCGTGCCGCCGACCGACGACACCGACGACCTGCTGGCCGCTCTGAAAAGCCTGACGACCTCCCGCGGCACCGCCATCGGCCAGGCGATCCTGACCTCGCTCGACGCGATCGCCGAGATCGACCCGTCCGTCAGCCCGACCGGGGTGGCCGTCCCGGCCGGCTCCCGCCCGTCGGACTACGCGGCCAGCACCATCGTCGTGCTGACCGACGGAGCGAACACCCAGGGCGTCGAGCCCAGCACTGCCGCCGACATGGCCGCTGCCCGCGGCGTACGGGTCTACACGATCGGCTTCGGCACCACCGACCCCGCGCCGTCGGTCTGCGACAGCTCGCAGATCAGCGACGGCGACTTCGGCGGCGGCCGGGGCGGCGGCTTCGGCGGCTTCGGCGGCGGCCCCGGCGGCCGGAGCCCGCTCGTCGCCGACGACGACACGCTCAAGCAGGTCGCCGCGACCACCGGCGGCCGGTTCTACAAGGCGCAGAGCGCCGACCAGCTCCAAGGTGCGCTGTCCGACCTGCCCCACACGATCACCGTCACGCACGAGGACAAGGACCTCGCCGCGTGGTTCTCGGGCCTCGGCGGGCTGCTGATCGCCGCCGCGGTCGGCCTGTCGCTGTGGTGGAACCGCGTCCGCCACGTCCCGCCCGGCGCCGCCGCATCTCCAGCGGCACGGCGTCACGGCGGGTAGCCGGACGCGACATCCCCCTCGGCCCAGCGCCCCGCCCCGGAAATTCTGAGATCGCACACGTCCCTGCTCCTACCAGGGCCTGATGGTGAGGTGCCCGGCTACGGTCCTCCGCCGGTGGACCTGTGGTCTGCCGAGCATGGCAGTGTCCGCGATGATCGGCCGCCGGCGGCCGATCGGGGCGGGCGTGCGGGGTGCTGTCCTATGCTCACGGGCGTGCAGCGGATCTCGTTGTGGCCGGTGGATGGCGTTGCGGTGACGACGCTGGTCGACAACTCCTCGGACATGCTGCTGCCGGATGAGGGGCTGGTCCGCCGGTGGGGGCTGGCCGGTACCGCCGGGCCGTTGCCGGTGGTGCCCTCGGAGTTGGCCGAGGGCGGGCGCACGGTGGACTTCCTGCGGGCCGAGCACGGTTTCTCCGCGATGGTGGAGGTGCACGTCCAGGGCGGCAGCCGGCGGGTGTTGTTCGATGCCGGGATGAGTTCCGACGGGCTGGTCGGCAACCTCGACCGGCTGGCCATCCCACCGGACACGTTCGAGGCGGTGGTGCTCAGTCACGGCCACTTCGACCACGTCATGGGCCTGGAGGGGATGGCCCGCCGGCTGGGCCGGCGCAACCTGCCGCTGCTGCTGCACCCGGACTTCTTCACCCGCCGCCGGCTCGTGCTGCCGGCCGGCGCCGTCGACCTGCCACTGCCCAGCCGCACCGGCATCCAGGCCGCCGGGTTCCAGGTCATCGAGGACCACCGGCCCTCGCTACTGCTCGACGGGGTGCTGCTGGTCACCGGCGAGGTCGAGCGCAGCACCGACTTCGAAACCGGGATGAGCAACCACGAGGCCTGGCGCGACGGCGACTGGCGCCCGGACCCGCTGATCCACGACGACCAGGCCGTCCTGCTCCACGTCCGAGACAAAGGACTCGTCGTGCTCACCGGCTGCGGACACGCCGGCATCGTCAACATCGTCCGCCACGCCAAGCGGCTGACCGGCATCGACCAGGTCTACGCGGTCCTCGGCGGGTTCCACCTGTCCGGTCCCGCCTTCGAGCCGATCATCCCCGCGACCGTCGCCGCACTCACCGCCGAGAACCCCGCCGTCCTCGTCCCCGCACACTGCACCGGCTGGAAAGCACAACACGCACTCGCCGCCGCCCTGCCCGAGGCCTTCCACCCCAACTCCGTCGGCAGCCGCTTCACCCTCTAACCAACCACCATCCCCGGCCGCGCCTACCGCTCCGGGCGTCATCGGCGGCCGCACGGAACACCGCAGGTCGGGCTTTGCTCACATGCACCCCCGGAGGCAGGCGATCACGCTCCCCAGACGGAGGATGCGGCGGCGAGTTCGAGGGTGGTCACGCCCTTGTCCCGCCGTTCGCGCAGCAGTTCGCCCCCGAGTGAGTAACGGGGCGCCGCGTCGGCCGATCGGGCGGCTAGATCGACGATCGCGTCGACGAGTGAGCGCGCCATGTCCAGGCGGGGGAAGGCGGTGTGGATCTGCTTCTCCCACCCGGAGACGATCTGCGCGTTACGCCCGAAGTCGATACCGACGCCCATGCGGGTGAGGTAGGCCAGCAGGCCTCGACGCTCCGCGAGGCCTGGAGAGGCGTGCAGGGCGATGGCCTCCCATACGCGCTCGATGTCCTGCTCGGCAACGCGGTGCTCCCGCAGCAGGTTCGCAGCCAGGTCCGCGCCTTCTACCTCGAAGCGGGCTTCACCCTTCGCGAGGTCACCGGTTCCCACGTCGTGCAGCACGGTCGCGGCGAACAGCAGATCCCGGTCGTAGGCGCGGTCCTGCAGGCATCCCTCGTGGGCGGCGAGCAGTTGGGCGAAGAAGTAGCTGCGCACGCTGTGATTGGCCACCGGCGGGCTCTCGGAGCTACGCACGGTCAGGAGGATGGCCTCGGCCAAGGGGCTGGTCGGCAGGTCGAGTGAGAAGTCCATGGGCGCAGGCTATGAACCAGTTGCATGCGGCCAACAGTGGCACGCATGCCGTCTAACGCTAGGATCGTGCCACATGACAGGGCAGCGGCACCGAGTCGCGGTGCTGGCACTCCCCCACGTCCTTCTGATCGACCTCGGCATACCGGTCCAAGCCTTCGGGACGGACCCGCACTACCAGGTCACCGTCTGCACCGACCCGTCGGCCGGCCCGGTCCACAGCGGCGGGTTCACGCTGGCCACGCCCGCCGGGCTGCAAGCACTGCGGGACGCCGACAGCATCGTCATCCCCGGTTACCAGACGCCCGACGTCCCGCCTTCCGCCGCGGCACTGCGGGCGATCCGATCGGCGCACGCGGGCGGAGCACGGCTGCTGTCGATCTGCACCGGGGCGTTCGCCCTTGCTGCCGCCGGACTGCTCAACGGGCGCCCGGCCACCACCCACTGGCAGCAGACCGCTCTCCTCCAACGGATGTACCCCCAGATCGACGTCCAACCGAACCGGCTCTACGTCGACGACGGCGACATCCTCACCTCAGCGGGCGTCACCGCCGGCGTCGACCTATGCCTGCACATCATCCGAAGGGATCACGGCGCCGCGGCCGCCAACGCCCGTGCGCGGGTACTGGTCGCCCCACCCCAACGCGCCGGCGATCAGGCACAGTTCATCGAGCGCTTCCGCCCGGCCGAGCGGGGCACGGGCCTGGCGTCCATCCGCGGCTGGATGCTCGAGAACCTCGCCACGCAGCAAACCGTGGACGAGCTCGCCCATCGCGCGCACATGTCCCGCCGGACGTTCATCCGGCGCTTCCAGCAGGAGACGGACACTGCGCCGATGGCCTGGCTGACCGCCGCCCGCATCGATCAGGCCCGCGAACTCCTGGAGACCACCACAGCCCCCGTCGAACACGTTGCCCGCCTCAGCGGCCTGGGCAGCCCAGCGGCCTTCCGCGCATCCTTCCACCGCTACGTCGGCACCTCCCCCGCCAACTACCGAGCCGCCTTCCACAGGACATAGGACGGTCGTGCCTCCCGGGGCGCAGCCACACACCCAGGCCGACTGCGCCGTCGCCGCGGCCGACGACCAAGTTCGAGCTGAAGCCCTCGCTCAGTCGACCAGCGAGGCCACGCTGAACTCCGTTCCGCCGCTTCGACGGCTCCCTCCGATCGTCGGTACGGCGGCGATCCGGTCAGCGCCACGCAGGCCCGCCGGCGCCGGCAGGGGTGTCGGTCAGCCGGCGGGCTGGTAGGCGATCTCGCCGCGCTCCCGTTGGCAGAAGATCTCCAGCTGGCGGTACGACGACAGGGTCGCCGCCGCCCGCAGCCGCTCGTCGATGACGCTCACGACGGTCGGCGACTGGTCGATGCCGAGCTGCTTGGCGTACTGGCCGAGCGGGTCGACGACCACGACGTCGGGCGGCAGCTTCGTCCGGGCCAGGAACTCGCGGGCGGCCGACTCCTGCCCGGCGCTGACCAGCACCACGATGCCGCCGTGGAAGCTGGCTGGGGCCCGGCCGGCGTTCTCCTGGCCCACGCGCTCGTCGGCCGCCAGTGCCGCGCCCAGGCCGCTGCCGATGACCTGGCACACGGCGCAACTGCTGCTGAGCACGAGAACGCTGTAGAGCGGGCCCTCGGCCACCCGACGCAGCAGCGGCGGCGGCTCCGGCACCAGTTCCTCGACCGCTTCGCCGAGAGTGGCCAGGTGGACCGGGGTCGGCTGGTCCTGTAGCCGCAGCACGGTCCGTACCTGCTCAAGCTGGGCGTACACCTCGACCAGGCCGGCCGCCATGAGCGCGACGGCGACCCCTACCAGCACCACGACGACGACCCAGACAACCGTCACCGCCATCCCGCCTTTCGAAGCTCGCGGGCGTAGCCGCCCTACCCGTGATCGGACTGCAGAACGAGCGGCCGGCTGGTCTGGGCCAGGATCGCCTCGTCGGCGAACCGGCGGTTGGCCACGCCGGGCAGCAGCCGCCGCCAGAGCAGCACCGTCGCGGCCAGCCCGGCGACCGACATACACAGCGCCGTTCGCGGGCCGGCCGCCGCAACGCCGGGACCGGCCCGGGCGACGAGCAGGTACCAGCCGGCGGTGGCCAGGCCGAGCACGACCGAGCGGACGATCGTGCGGTGCCCCAGCGCCGTCCGGCCGCCGAGGTTCCCGAAGCAGCGGCAACTGACGCCGCCGGCCACCCGGCCGCCCCGGACCGACACCAGCACGAACGCGCAGCACGCGAGGCCCGCGGCGGCGGCGACCCAGGGTGCCGCGGCCCGGCCGGCCACCCCGAGCGCCAGCGCGACGGCACCCTCGTACCCGACCGCGGCGGCCGCGAGGAGCCGGGCTGCCCGCTCCGGCAGGCCAGGTGCCAGCATGCGCAACATCCCGGCGACGCCCGAGAGTGCCACGGCCTTGCCAGCGGCCGCGAGCACGAACACCGTCACCAGCCCGGCCCGCAGCACCACCTCGGCGGGGCTCATCCGATCGGCCCCCCCGCACCGGTCGGCTCGGCCGCACCGGCTGCGTCTTCCGCGCCGGCCGCGTCTTCCGCGGCGGCCGCACCGGCCGCACCGGCCGGGCCGGCGGTTCCCGAGCCAGCGGCGGGTGCCGAGCCGTTGACGGCTCCCGAGCCGGCGGAACCGGCTGCGGCCAGGTCGTCCAGCACCCGCAGCCAGTGCCGGCCGCCGCGGCGGGTGCCGAGGTCGGCGACGCCGGCCAGGCCGAAGATGCCGGTCCAGTTCGGCAACTTCCGGCGGATCACCCAGCGCACCGCGTCCGCGTGGGTGGCGAGGACGTTGAACATCAGGATCGCCTGCCGGCCGGGCCAGATGCTCAGGAACGAGACGCTGCGGCTGCGCCGCTCCCAGCTCGTCCGGGTCAGCAGCGGCGGCTCGGCCAGCCCGGCCATCTCCCGCCGGATGCGTCGCAGGAGCACCAGCACCGCCAGCACGTCCCGCCAGCGCCGCAGGCGGATGACCGTGTAAGAGCAGACCAGGTCGGTCCGGTCGGCACCGAGGGCCTCGAGCGGGTCGGGCCGGCGGGCCGAGCGGTCAGCGGCCGATGACGTTAGCGGCAATGAGCACCCCGAGGCCCAGGATCGCGGCCGCCGACGTTAGCCGGACCGCCGTCGCCTGCATGTTCAGCACCCGCACCAGCGGCGACACCGAGCGGCCCGGGCGAACGCTGTAGACGGCCGCCATGTGCGAGATCAGGTACCCGGCCGCGAACGCGACGACCGCCACCTGCAGCGGTGGCCGCGGTTGGCCGAGCAGCAGCACCAGCGACAACCAGTACAGCGACGTCGCCTTTATCGTGCTCACCGTCGTGCCGATATCGAGCCCCCAGAACAGCGTCGCCCGGGTCAGCCCGAACCGGACCCGCCACTGCGGCCGGGTCTGCCGACGGATCATCGGCGTGGACAACGGGCCCAGCCGTAGGTCGCAGGCGGCGAGGTAGCCGCAGACGGCCACGAGCACCCACCGGCTCACCCCCGGTCCGGCGGGGAGGACCCGCCCGACCAGGTACGCCAACCCCGCCACCGCCGTGGCCGAGGCGACGTAGCCGCTGACGAAGGCCGCATTCAGTCGCGCCGCCTGGCGACGCGTTGCGGGATGAGCCCAAGGCCCGGTCACGCCGAGCAGGGAGGTACCTCAAGGGCTGGTGAGCTGCGCCACGCCGGCCGCGAACGCGATGCCGGCCGGCAGCCAGACAGACATCGACATCAGCAGGAGCCGACGAAGTCGGCCCGCGAACACTTGTAGCTGTTGCACTCGTCGCAGCTGACCCGGGTCAGCGAACTGCCGACGTACCCGCAGCACGTCCACGACCACTTGTCTTTGCAGCTGCTCCACTGCTTGGAGGTGCACTGCGGGTTGTACTCGAGCGTGCAGCAGTACGCCTGGTACGTCGCCGAAGCCGGCCGCTGCAGGCCGATCAGGCCGGCCGCTGCCCCGAGGACGGTGACCGATGCCTTCCGCAGGAAGGAGCGCCGCGGCTCCGGCCCAGTGGCGAACGGGCTGATTTCCTGGCCTTCGTCTGCCATGTCGCCCTCCGAACGTGATACCGAGTCTTGAGGTGATGGGGAGCGTAGTGTCCGGATCGGACAGTCCGGCGTTCCTGGTTATGCAAATCCCCTCGCCGGGCCGGCATGACCGAGTTCCGCTGCTCTGCCAGTCATCCCCCGGCTCCGGTCATCAGGCGGAGCACGCCTCGCCGCGGGCCGCCAACAGCGCCGACGGCCGGCTCGGCCGGTGCCGGCCACGCGATGGTCGCCGGGCGTTTTATTGCGGTGGTCTCAGTTGTTCGGCGCGGTGTTCAGGCGGGTGACGGTGCCGGTGCGGAGGTCGCGACGGTAGAGGAAGGAGGCGCCCTCCCAGGTGGGCGGTGTGATCAGGTTCGTGGCCCGTTTGCGAATGGGCGAGCGTGTACGCCAGCAGCCGGTCGTCCGCGGTGACCGCCGCGGACGAGAACAGCGCGCTCACGCCCAGCGGTACGACCGTCCCGGTCCGCAGGTCGCGCAGGTACGACGCGCCGGGCGGGACGTTGTTGAGGCTGTACGCGATGTACCGACCGTCCGGACTGATCGTCGCCGAGGCGGTGAATGCCTCCGGCGGCAACACCCCCGGCCTGTCCGCGGCCGCGCTGCCCGGGCCGACCCCGACCAGCGCTACCACCAGAGCCGCCGTCTGCAGAACCGCAGCCGCACCGCGCATCTCGCCCCCCGATCGCGCCCTGCAACGGGCCAGCATGACCGTCCACACACGACAGTCGCCAGCTGTTCCCCCGGCGATGGCCCGATAGAGCCAGATCTCCTGCCCTTTTCGGCTCCATCGATGCGAATGACTTATCGTATTGGCTGGGCCAATTGTTGGTCCGGCTGTCGTGCCGGGCGATATCGGCCGGCCGCCGCGAGCAGTGAGGGGTAGGCGTATGCCCGAGCGTGTGGCCCGTCGGCTGGCTGTGTCCACTGGTGCGGCTCGGCGCTCAGGTGCGGGCGGCCGGTCGGGCGATGGTGACCTTTGGGCGTTCGGCGTGGGGCCGCGCGACCCGCGGCAGGTCGCCGCCCTGCAGCGGGCCGCGGGCAACCGGGCGGTCAGCGGGCTCCTGTCGGGTTCGGCGGTGGTGCAGCGGTCGGCGTGGGTGGGTGGGCAGCGGGTCGATCCGGGTGACTCGAGGTTGAGCGAGCCGAGTCGGAAGCTGGCCGGCGACGAATTGGTGCACGACTACAAGGACGAGGCGGAATTTTCCGCGCACGCGGCCGGCAAGACGGACTACCTGGGCAATCTGCCCGGGCCGACGAGCCGTGCCACGTGGGTACGGTTCCAGCCGAATGGCTGCAACGTCCTGGGCGAGAACCATACCGAGGTCAGGCTGCAGCATGTGCTGCCAGCGGTCGGGTCGAAGAGCTTCATCGACGAGCAGTTCGTGAGCGACGCGTTGCCGACCGACTCGGAATTGGCGAGGGTGTACGCCAAGGAGAAGAAAGACGAGTTCGAGAAACATGGCGTAGGCCAGGAGACCGACAAGCGGAAGTTCGGGGCCGAGTCAATCTTCCCGAAGATGGGGCTAGCCCTCGACATGCTGCTGCCGTACGTCAACGGCGACATCACGACGGCCGACCTGAAGGGTTTCCAGGTCGGCCGGTTGGCGCCGCTGATGCTGAAATGCGCCTGGGCGCACGCGAAGGACGTCGCAGTCGAGGTCGCCGCTAAACCGGCGACGGCGCCGCCGCATCTCGCCGCGCTGGCCGAGGTGGTCGAGAAGGACAAGACGACCCTTAACGAGTTCATCACCCAACAGCCGACCGACAGCGACCTCGGCGACGTGTTAGTCACCGAGAGTGGGACGGCCATGCTCCCACCGCTGGCGAGGTTCTGCTCCGCATTCATCAAAGCGATGCTCGCAAGGATCGACACCGACGCCGGCCTCACACAGGCCGACCGCACCGGCCTGGCCAAGGTGTTGTCGGGCGAGAGGACCGGCGTCTTCAACACCTGGCGGAACATGCACATCGCGCACGCTCTCGAACGCGCAGTCGAATCCCACGTGCGGTACGTCGGCATGGGTGCGGCCCACGTGAAGTACCTGATCAAGAATAAGGTGCTGCTCGAGCAGTGGAAACGCTACGACATGCGGACCGGCAAAAGCGGCAATGCCCTCGCCGCCTTCGAACAGCACACCAAGAAACTCGCCGAATCGGCCGAGGACAAAGCGCCCTGACAGCGGGGCACTCGTAGTATCGCGGTGCCGGACGGGTTGGCGCCCGTGGGTGGAGCGGATTCGTCGAAGTAGTTTGGACTTTAGGCCGCCTGTCTCTGGCCGGGTACGACTGTGAACCGATCTTGACGTCCCGCGCTCGGTCCTGAACGGCTCTCCGCACGTGCGGCGACTGTTCCCGACTACGAGTCGGTGGAGCGGGACCACTTCCGTCGCACCCGCATTTTCCCCGCCGATGCACCTTGTCGCGGTCCGTAAGGAGCTAGCCGAGCGGCCGGGCTTGGCGCAGGCGGTCTACCAGGCGTTCTCGGGCCAAGGACATCGTCGCGCGGCAGTACCTCGACGGAGCGGCCAAGCAACACATGGCGGTCATGACGCCCTGGTTCAGCGAGTGTTCGCCCTGCGGAATTCGTAACGCCCCGACAACGTCCCGCTGGTCGTCGGTCGATAAGGCTGTGCCCGCCGCACCGACCGGCCCGGAGTCTGTTCCGGGGTGGCCCTGTCCAGCTCGCTGGACGTCCACCTCAGCCGCGGCAACGTGGTGATCGCGAGGCAGTCGACCACGCCGGACGCCAAAGGCGAGCGGCGCGCCCGCGGGGCCCTGGCCAGCCCTGCTACTTCCGTGCTACTCGCGCCGGTGAGACTCGATGAGCCCTGAAAGGGAGATCCGTTCAGTGTTCAGGAGGAGAACCGGATGCACTTCAGACGAATGAGCGTCACGCTCGCCGTGGCCGCCAGTCTTGGCCTTGGCCTACCGCTGGTCGCTGCGTCAGCCGCGCCAGCCGCGCACCCAACCGCCGTTGTTCCCGCTGCTGCCACGGCCGCGGCCGTCAGTTCAGCCGAGAACGGCAGCGCCCTCAGCCCAGGTACCGCACGCGGCAGCAGTCTCGCCGGGGCAGTCGCTCCACAAATCAAGTGGAACCCAAGCTGCGCGGTCGGCAGCAGGACGAGCTGGGTTTTGATCTTTGAGTTCTTCCAGCCCTCTCGCCAGGTCTCCCACTGGTGCTTCGGCTTCAAGGGCACCTGGAAATTCCCCGCGAACGGGCAGGACCATGCCACAT
>JBBWZH010000193.1:0-4520 GCA_039648995.1 Mycobacteriales bacterium | reverse complement strand
TCGCCGTCCGCGACCACCTCGGGGATGCCGCCGACGGCGCTGGCCACCACCGCGGTCTCGCAGGCCATCGCCTCCAGGTTCACGATGCCCAGCGGCTCGTAGACCGACGGGCAGACGAACACCGCGGCCCCGGTCAGCAGCTGCACCAGCTCCGGCCGGGGCAGCATCTGCGGGATCCACACCACGGTGCGCCCGGCCCGCCCCGCCGGCGCCGCCCGCAGCTGGTCGACGGCCGCGGACACCTCGGCGCCGATCTCGGGCGTGTCCGGCGAGCTCGCGCACAGCACCAGCTGCGCGTCGGCGGGGAACTCCCACGCCGCGCGAAGCAGGTGCGCCAGCCCCTTCTGCCGGGTGATCCGCCCGACGAACAGGACGTACGGCCGCGCCGGGTCGACTCCGTACCGATTCAGGACGTCGGTGCCGCGATCCGGGGCGTAGAGCGCGGTGTCGATCCCGTTGTGGATGACGTGTACCCGGGCGGGGTCGACGAACGGGTAGACCGACAGCACGTCCTGCGCCATGCCGGCACTGACCGCGATCACCGCGTCCGCCGACTCGTACGCCGCGCGCTCCACCCAGGACGAGATCCGGTAGCCGCCGCCGAGCTGCTCGAACTTCCACGGCCGCTGCGGCTCCAGCGAGTGCGCGGTCAGCACGTGCGGCGCGCCGTGCAGCAGACTGCCTACGACGCCGGCGAAGTTGGCGTACCAGGTGTGCGAGTGCAGCACGTCGCAGCCGGCCAGCGCGTCGGCGATGGAGAGATCCGCGGACAGCGTCTGCAGCGCCGGGTTGGCGTTCGCCAGCGACACGGTGGGGGCGTGCGCGACCGCTCCGTCCCGCGGTGCGCCGAAACAGTGCACGTCGACCTGGGCCAGCCGGCGCAACTCGCGGACCAGGAAATCGACGTGAACGCCCGCCCCACCGTAGACGTCCGGCGGGAACTCCCGGGTGAGAACCGCGACATGCATCGGTACGGAGCTTAGAACGACGGGTAATGTCGCAACATGCGTGCGCAGCCCCGCGTGCTCGGGATCGTGCTCGCCGGCGGTGAGGGCAAGCGGCTATGGCCGCTGACCGCCGACCGTGCCAAGCCGGCGGTCCCGTTCGGCGGCAACTACCGGCTGATCGACTTCGTACTGTCCAATTTGGTCAATGGCGGGTATCTGCGTATCTGCGTGCTGACCCAGTACAAGTCCCATTCGCTCGACCGACATGTGACCACGACGTGGCGGATGTCCACCTTGCTGGGCAACTACGTCACGCCGGTGCCCGCGCAGCAGCGGCTGGGCCCGCGCTGGTTCACCGGCAGCGCCGACGCGATCTACCAGAGCCTGAACCTGGTCTACGACGACCAGCCCGACCACATCGTCGTGTTCGGCGCCGACCACGTCTACCGCATGGACCCCCGGCAGATGGTCGAGCAGCACATCGACTCCGGCGCCGGCGTCACGGTCGCCGGCATCCGGGTACCGCGGACGGAGGCGTCCGAGTTCGGCATCATCGACGCGGACGAGAAGGGCAAGATCCGGCAGTTCCTGGAAAAGCCGGTGGAGCCACCCCCGTTGCCGGACAGCCCGGACGAGTCGTACGCGTCGATGGGCAACTACGTCTTCAGCACCGACACGTTGCTGGAGGCGCTGCGGGTGGACGCCGGCGACGAGGGTTCGATGCACGACATGGGCGGCAACATCATCCCGATGCTGGTGGAGGGCGGCGCCGCGCAGGTCTACGACTTCGACGACAACGAGGTGCCCGGCGCCAGCGACCGTGACCGCGGCTACTGGCGGGACGTCGGCGCGATCGACCCGTTCCACGACGCGCACATGGACCTGGTCGCGGTGCACCCGATATTCAACCTCTACAACCGGCAGTGGCCGATCTTCACGCAGCCGCCGCAGCTGCCGCCGGCGAAGTTCGTCGAGGGCGGGCTGGCGCAGGAGTCGATCGTCAGCGCCGGCGTGATCGTGGCCGGCTCGACCGTGCGGCAGTCGGTGCTCTCGCCCGGGGCGACCGTGCTCGCCGGCGCCTACATCGAGGGCAGCGTGCTGATGCACGGCGTGCAGATCGGCCGGGGCGCGGTGGTGCGCCGCGCGATCCTGGACAAGAACGTGGTTGTGCCCGACGGCGCCCACATCGGCGTCGAGCCCGAGCTCGACCGGCAGCGCTACCACGTCAGCGACAGCGGAATCGTGGTCCTCGGCAAGGGTCAACACGCCCTCCCGTGACGCCGAACTGACCCCACGTCACGATGAGGTCAACAGGCTGTCGTCTGGAGGCCACATGGCCTACGGTCGTCCCATCCCGGGCCGGGTGCGCCCGCGACCGCGTCGTGGGCTGCTCCGGGTTGGGCGTCGGCACTGTGAAACGGCATGTCAGGAGGCGCTCCGTGAGGGTCCGTCGTACGTTCGCCGCGCCGGTCGTGCTCGCCGCCGCGGCGTTACTCGTCGCCGGCTGCGGAGGCAAGACCACGGACACGGGCGGCAACAAGCAGGCGCAGGTGACGGTCACCCAGGCCGCCGACATCGCCGCCCTGGTGCCCGCCGCGATCAAGAGCAAGGGCACCATCACCATCGCCAGCGACACCAGCTACGCGCCGAACGAGTTCTCCACCGACGGCGGCAAGACCTTCCAGGGCATGGACATCGACCTGGGCAACGCCATCGGCAAGGTGCTGAACCTTCCGGTCAAGTTCGTGAACACGCCGTTCGACGGCATCCTGGCCGGCCTCGCCGCCGGCAAGTACGAACTGGGCATGTCCTCGTTCACCGACAACGCCGAGCGGGAGAAGACGGTCGACTTCGTCACCTACTTCAAGGCCGGCACGTCGATCGCGGTGCAGAAGGGCAACCCGCTCGGCATCAAGTCGCAGGAAGACCTGTGCGGCAAGAAGGTCGCCGCAGAGCGCGGCACCGTCCAGCTCGACTCGCTGACCAAGGACGCGCTCGACGACGGCACCGCCACGCTGCGCGGTACCTGCAAGAAGGACAGCAAGCCGGTGCCGGTCGCGGTCCCGCTGCCGGATCAGAACGCCGTCAACAACGCGCTGATCGCCAAGCGGGCCGACGCGTTCACCGCCGACTCGCCGGTCGTCGACTACCAGGTCAAGGTCACCAACGGCGGCATCGAACAGGGTGGCACCGCGACCGACGTGGCGCCGTACGGCATCGCGATCGCGAAGACCTCCGGCGCGTTCAAGGACGCGGTGCAGAAGGCCGTGCAGAAGCTGATGGACGACGGCACCTACACCCAGATCATGCAGACCTGGGGGCTGACCGACGGCGCGATCACCCAGGCGAAGATCAACGGTGCCGGCGGCTGATCTGACCTGATCTGACCGGTGGCGAGCGTCTGGAGGCGCGCATGACCGAGCCCTCGACGTCCACCGCCGCGGCCGGCCCTGGAGCGGAGGAGCCGCCGGCCGAGGAACTGCGGGTCATCCCGGTACGCCACCCCGGGCGATGGGTCGCGGTGGCGGTACTGGCGGTGCTGGCCGCGATGCTGGTCCACTCGCTGGCCACGAACCCGCGCTGGGAGTGGGACTACGTCCGCGGCTACTTCACGTACGAGGCGATCCTGCGCGGCATCGTGGTCACGCTGGAGCTGACCGTGCTCGCGATGGCGATCGGGCTGGTGCTCGGCATCGTCCTCGCGGTGATGCGGCTGTCACCCAACCCGATCGTGGCCGGCGCCTCCTGGCTCTACACCTGGTTCTTCCGGGGCACCCCGGTGCTGGTCCAGCTGATCTTCTGGGGCTACATCTCGGCGCTGTACCCGCGGCTCGGCATCGGCGTCCCGTTCGGCCCCAATGTGTCCGCCGAATCCAACGCGCTGATCTCCACGTTCACGGCGGCGGTGCTGGGGCTGGGGCTGAACGAGGCCGCCTACATGGCCGAGATCGTCCGCGCCGGCCTGCTGTCGGTCGACCACGGGCAGACCGAGGCCGCGCAGGCGCTCGGCATGCGGCAGATGCAGACATTGCGCCGGATCGTGCTGCCGCAGGCGATGCGCGTGATCATCCCGCCGACCGGCAACGAGACGATCTCGATGCTGAAGACCACGTCGCTGGTGACCGTGCTCGCCCTGGGCGACCTGCTCGGCGCCGCGTCGCTGATCTACGGCTCCAACTTCAAGTACATCCCACTGCTCGCGGTCGCCTCGATCTGGTACCTGATCATGACGTCGGTCCTGTCGATCGGGCAGTACTACATCGAGCGGCGGTACGCCCGCGGCTCGAGCCGGATGCAATCGCCGACGGGGCTGCAACGCATCCGCGCGAGGATGGCGGGGTTGCGCAGCGCGACCGAGGGGCAGGGCGGATGACCGCCGTCCCGCCGGCCGGTGCGCCGGCCGACGACGTGGTCCCCATGGTGCGGGCCGAGGCGGTGTGCAAGCAGTTCGGGCCGCTGGAGGTGCTCAAGGGCATCGACCTGGAGGTCACCCGCAGCGAGGTGATGTGCATCCTCGGCCCGTCCGGCTCGGGCAAGTCGACGTTCCTGCGCTGCATCAACCACCTGGAGAAG
>JBBWZH010000138.1:0-5569 GCA_039648995.1 Mycobacteriales bacterium | reverse complement strand
GGCGGTACTGCTGGCGTGCCAGAGCGTCGCGGACGGGGCCACCGTCACCGGCCGCCCGGCGCAGGACGGCAGCACCGACCAGGGCAGGCTGTGCAGCGGCCCGGTCGGCACCAGCACCAGCTCGCGGTCGGCCAGCTCCGGGAACGGCCGCAGCAGCAGCGCGTCCAGCCGGGCGGCCGCCTGCCGGAGCAGCCGCAGCGCCGCCGCCCGGGTCGCCGTGTCCCGCCGGTGCAGCCGGTGCAGCGCGAACGGCAGCCGCTCCAGCAGCGCCGCCACGTCGGCCACCGGGCCCAGCGGCCGGACCCGGACCTGACCGTCCACAATGGACAACCCGAGCAGGTCACCGGCGAGCGCGACGAACTCCAGCAGCCCCCGGTCGCCCAACGCCGCGGCCAACACGGGCACCGGGACCGGATCCGCGCCCGGCCGCGGCGCGGGCCCGACCTCCGCCGACGCCGGCCGGTCCGGCCCGGTCGGGTCGGGCCCGACCCCGCCCGGCGCGAACGGCCCACCGCTGTCCGGCCCGACCCGCCCGGACTGGTCCCGACCACCCGCGTCCCGGCCGGCCGCCTCCCCGCCCGGCGCCGCCCGGGCACCCGCGTCCCGACCACCCGCGTCCCGGGCACCCGCGTCCCGGGCACCCCCGTCCCGGGCAGCCGCGTCCCGACCACCCGCGTCCCGGGTAGGCGGGTGTCGGCGGGCCGCCGGGGTGAGCCGGGAGCGGTCGCGGACCTGGCGCTCCAGGGCGACCTGCGCGGCCACCAGGCGGCCGGTGGGTCGGCCGGCCGAGCGCAGCCGGTCGGCCTCGACCGCGGTGGCCCGCAGCCGGGCCAGCAGCCGGGCCAGCTCCGGGTCGTCCGGCGGGCGCACCGGGCGGTGCCGGAACTGGCTGGCCCGGCCGCGTTCGGCCCATTCGAAGACCCAGCGCGGCCGGCCGTCGGCGACCGCGACCCGCAGCCCGAGGTCGGTCAGCTCGGTGCGGTGGCCGGCCACGTGCACGCGCAGATCGGTGGCGCCCAGCGCGGCGCCGTACTCGTGCAGCAGCCGCACCCCGGACCGGGCGGCCCGGATCGCGCCGGCCTGTTCGCCGGCGGTCAGCCGCAGCAGCGCCGCCGCGTACCAGCCGCGCGCCCGCAGTGCCGCCGGCGCCCGCCGCCCGGCCACCCGGCTCGCCGCCCCGAGCAGCGCGCGGGCCGCTGGGACGCGGCCCCGGTCCAGCGCCAGCCGGGCCGCCGCCAGCCGGGCCTCCTGTACCGCGGCCGGCCAGCCCGCCGCGGCCAGCGCGGCCAGCAGCCCGTCCACCGCGGCCGGGCGCAGCCGCACCGGCTCACCGGCCGCGAGCCGGGCCCGCAGCACCGCCAGCCGGGCCAGCGCGGTCCACGCCGGCCGCCCCTGCCGGCGGAACTCCCCCGCCGCCCGCCGCGCCTGCGCCTGCGCCGTCGCCCAGTCGCCGTCCAGCTGGGCCGCCTCCGCCAGCACGATCCGCGCCTCGGGAACGTTCAGGTCACGGTTGTCCCGCTGGTACGCCCGCACGGCGCGGTCGGCCTCGGCCCGTGCCTCGGCCAGCAGCCGCACCGAGAGCAGGAGCTCGGCGCGGTCCTGGAAGACCGGGCCGAGCTGGGCGCCGTGCGCGGCGATCCGCCGCTCGGCCGCGTCCAGGTGCTCCAGGGACGCCAGCACGTCGCCGCGCACCATCGCGACGAAGCCCAGGTTCGCCTCGATGATGCCCGCGGCGAGGTCGCGGCCGAGCTGTTGACACAGCCGCATCGCCTCGCGCAGGTCGGCCTCGGCGGCGCCGAACGAGTGCAGCTGAGCCTGCAGGATGCCCCGGTTGACCAGGGCACGCTGCAGCGCGAGCAGGTCACCGCCGGACCGCAGCACCGGCATCGCCGCCTGGTAGTCGGCGAGCGCGGCGGCCGACCTGCCGTGCAGCTGCTGGAGCAACGCACGCTGCGAACGCGCCGCCGCGATCTGCGGCTGCGTCGCCCGCTCCCCCGCCTCCGGATCGCCGCCCGCCGCACCCGGACGACCGGCCCCGCCGGCCGGTGCGGCGGAGGCGGCCTGCAGCGCCGCGAGCGCCGCGTCGATCTCCCGCAGCGCCGCGGCCGGCCGGCCGCGCTGGCTGAGCACGAACGCGAGCGTCATCCGGGCCTCGGCCGTGAGCACCGCGGAGCCGGCGGCCAGGCCGCCGGCCACCGCGCGGCGCAGGTGCCGGACGGCGTTGTCCTGGTCGCCGGTGTACATCAGGGCCAGGCCGCAGGCCCGCTCGGCGACGGCGGTCGCGGCCGGATCGCGTTCCAGCCGGGCCCGGCGGGCCGCGCGCTCGGCTGCCGGCAGCGCCCGCGCCGGATCCTGGTCGGCGAGCCGCTTGGCGGCCCGCGCCTCCTCCAATGCCGTCCCGTCGCGCATGCCACCAGGCTCCCGCCCCCGGCCAACACGATTCCGGTCCCGGTGCATCAAACTCTCCCCAGCCCCGTCCTCATGCAGCAGGATCACGGTGCGTCGGACAGGAGAACGATATGGATGACCGTCGGGGCGAGCAGTCAGGGTTCGCGCCCGTGGGCGATGCCGGTTCGGACGGGTCGCCGTCCGCGGCGGCGGCGACGGAGATCGGCGTCGCGCCGGACGAGCTGGTCGTCGGGCTGCCGCAGTGGCGGTTGGTCGCCGCCGCGCTGCACGCGCTGGGCGTGTGGCCGGCGGGCACGGGCCCGGCCGCGCAGGATGAGCAGTTGGGGCTGGCGCTGCTGACCGGCTTCACCGACCTGGCCGCGGCGGCCGGCCGCGTCCGGGCCGACCACCGGGCCGAGATCGCCGCGTTGGAGCAGGTCGCGGGCCGGCCGTACGAGCCGATCGACGTCCTGCTGTTCGAGCTGCGCCGGGGGTTCCGCGAGCAGCTGGCCGGGTACGTGCCGCCGCTGGGGAAGAGCCGCACCGGGTTCCTGGTCGCGGGCTGGCCTTACCCGAAGGGGATGCTGGCGGCCACCTTCCCGGAGCGCCTGGACGACCCGCCGCCGCGGCCGACGGTCGACCCCCGGCTCGGCGCCGGCGTCCGGGTCGGGGTGCTGGACACGCCGATGTCCGCCCATCCGGACCTCGCCGGCCGGTACCTGACCGTGCTGCCCGACGACCTGCTCGGCACCGGGTCGCACTCGTACCGCGCGGGCCATGGCACGTTCGTCGCCGACCTGATCCGCCGGCAGGCGCCGGCCGTCCAGCTGGAGACGTACGGGCTGCTGGACAGCGAGACCGGACGGAGCACCCTCTGGGACACCGCCCTGGCGATCTGCCAGCTCGGGAACGCCGGCGTCGACGTGCTCAACCTGTCCCTGGGCTGCCTGACCGGGGACGGCGAGCCGCCGCTGCTGCTGCAGCGCGCGCTGGACCGGGTCGATCCGGAAGTGGTCGTGGTCGCCGCGGCCGGCAACCACGGCCGGGCGGATCACGCCACGGTCTCGCCGGCCTGGCCAGCCGCGCTGGACCGGGTCGTCGCGGTCGGTGCCACCGGCGCGGACTTCAGCGCGGACGGTCCGTGGGTCACGTGCACCGCGCCCGGCGAGCTGCTGGCCGCGGCCTACCTGTTCGACGAGGTCACGCTCAGCGAGCAGATTCGGCTCGCGTCGCCGGCGGCGGATCCGGCCGGCCGGCCCGCGGCGCAGGTCGGCGTGGATCCGCAGCAGGACACGCTGATCCCGACCGCCGGCGTGGACGTGACGCGGCGCTTCACCGGCTACGCGGCGTGGAGCGGCACCTCGTTCGCCGCCGCCTGGGTGAGCGGCGCGATCGCGGCGCGGACGGTGCCGGGCCGGGTGTCGTCCCGGGAGGCGCTCGCCCAGCTACTGGCCGAGCCCGGCTCGGCGGTCCGGGTCGTCGACTTCCAGCCGCCGCGCTGAGGCCGGGGGGCATGGTGCGGGACGATCCGGTGGTGGTGGCGCTGGTCGAGCGGGCCCGGCGCGGGGACAAGGCGGCGTGGGACGAGATCGTTACCCGGTTCGCGCCGCTGGTCTGGTCGGTGTGCCGGCGCTACCGGCTGTCCCCGGCGGACGCCGAGGACGTCGGCGGCGGCGTGTGGCTGCGGCTGGTCGAGCACCTGGACGCGATCCGGGAGCCGGCGGCGCTGCCCGGCTGGCTGGCCCGGACCGCCGAGCGGGAATGCCTGCAGGTGCTGCGGACAGGCAGCCGGGAGCGGCCGATCGACGACGAACGCCCGCCACCCGACCCGGCCCCGGCGATGGACGAGTCGCTGCTGCTGGCCGAGCGCAACGACGCGTTGCGGGCGGCGCTGGCCGAGCTGCCGGACCGCTGCCGGGACCTGCTCACGCTGCTGTTCGCCGACCCGCCGGTGCCGTACGCGGAGATCGAGACGCGGCTCGGGATGAAGCACGGGGCGATCGGGCCGAGCCGGGCCCGCTGCCTGGACCGGCTGCGCCGCAGCCGCCCGCTGGCCCGGCTGATGGCGCCCGCGACCAGCGGGCCAGGGAGGTGACCGGGATGGCCGACGACGCCACGGCCGGCGGGAGCGGGAGCGGGGCCGGCGGGAGCGGGGCCGGCGGCTGGTTGGCTGACGACGAGGCGCTGGCCGCGGCGCTGGAGGCGGCGATGCGTGAGACCTGGGACATGCCGGCGTCGTTCGTGGCTACCGGCAAGGCGGCGTTCACCTGGCACGGTGTGGACGCGGAGCTGGCCGCGCTACGGCACGACTCGGCGGTCGGCGCCCCGGACGAGCACTACGCCGCGCCCACCCGGGCCGGCGCCGACGACCCGGCGGTGCTGCGGACGCTCTCCTTCGCGGCCGACCGGCTGACCGTGGAGCTGGACCTCACGGCGGACGCGGTGCTCGGCCAGATCGTGCCGGCGCAGGCGGGCCAGGTGGAAGTACGGACGGGCGATACGGAGCCGGCCACGGTGCCGATCGACGAGGACGGCTGGTTCACGATCCGGCCGATCCCGGCCCGATCGTTCCGGCTGCGCTGCGTCACCGCCGACGGAACCGCCGTCCTCACCGGCTGGATCAACCCGACCCCTCCCCCGGCCTGATCCACCGGAGCGACTCCGCGCAGGCGGAGACGGGTAGGCGGAAGGCGGGCGGCCCAAGATGGGCACGCCAGAACCGCCGGGGTCGGCCCGGCGGTCTGACCGGCGGCTGAACGGCCGCCGGAGGCGAAACTAGCTGGCGCCCTCGGCGAGCTGCTCGTGGCTGAGCATGCCGGCGTTGATCTCGCGCAGCGCGATCGACAGCGGCTTCTCCTGCGGCGACGTCTCGACCAGCGGCCCGACGTACTCCAACAGGCCCTCGCCGAGCTGGCTGTAGTAGGCGTTGATCTGCCGGGCGCGCTTGGCCGCGTAGATCACCAGGGCGTACTTGGAGCTGGTGCGCTCGAGGAGCTCGTCGATCGGCGGGTTGGTGATGCCTTCGGGTGCTGCGGTGGTTCCGGACACGCAACAGTCACTCTCTGTTGACGGGATTCTCGATCAATCGTACCAACTCGTCGGCGGCGTGTTCGACCGAGTCGTTGACGATTCGAACATCGAACTCGGCCTCGCTGGCCAGTTCGATCCTCGCCTGGTCCAG
>JBBWZH010000114.1:0-11259 GCA_039648995.1 Mycobacteriales bacterium | reverse complement strand
TCCGGCTGGCAGTACCGCGACTGGCGCGGCCGGTTCTATCCCGAGCAGCTCGCCCAGCGGCGGTGGTTGGAGCACTACACCGGGCACTTCGCCACCGTCGAACTCAACAACGCCTTCTATCGGCTGCCCGAACGCGCGACGTTCGAGGGATGGCGGGCGCGCACGCCATCCGACTTCGTCATGGCGGTCAAGGCCAGCCGCTATATCACCCACATCAAGCGGCTACGCGAGCCGGAGGAGCCGGTGGCCAGGCTGCTCGACCGGGCGCGTGGACTCGGCCCGAGGCTGGGGCCGGTACTGCTGCAACTACCGCCGTCGCTCCGCATCGACCTCCCGTTGCTTGATCGCTGTCTCAGGTGTTTCCCGACCGGCGTCCGGGTCGCGGTGGAGCCTCGACATCCCTCCTGGTGGACCGACTCGGTGGCGGAGACGCTGGCCGCGCGCTCGGCAGCGCTCTGCTGGGCGGATCGGCGTGGCCGGCCGGTCACGCCGCTCTGGCGCACGGCCGACTGGGGCTACCTCCGGATGCATGAGGGCGTGGCGAACCCGCGGCCGCGCTACGGACAACGGGCGCTGCGGTCGTGGGCACAACGCCTGGCTGACCGCTGGCCGGCCGACGCCGACATCTTCGTCTACTTCAACAACGATCCGGGTGGGGCGGCGGTCGAGGATGCGATCGCCTTCGCCGCCGCCACTCGGCGTTCCGGCCGGACAGCGACCCGGGTGCCGGGCGAGGCGATGACGGTCGGGTCGGCGGCGTCCTGAGGTACTGCTCGTCGGTAGGCACGTGGATCAGCGTTGCCGCTCGAACAGCATTCGGCAAACGGCTATCCACAGGCGGATCGGTTATCCACAGATTGCCCGGAGGGGCTTCCGGCGGCGGTCCGGCGCTGCCACGGTCGTGCGCATGTCACGCATCCGTGCCGCCGATGGGGCCGGCCGTCGGGGCCGCCCGGCTGTGCCCGGGCCGGCTCTGCCGCGCGCCCGCCATCCTCGTCCGAGGCCGCGCCCGCCACCGCGGGCGCCCGGCGACGCTGCTCCGGTTCGCCTCCCAGGTCCCCGTTTCCGTCACCCCTCCTCCCTACGGTGATGCTGTGTATGTCGCTGTTGACGGTGGGCTGGTCGTCAGCCCAACCGATCTGACGAATTTCCTTGCCTGCGGGCACCTCACCCGGCTCGACCTGGCGACGGCGTTGGGCGAGCTCAGCCCGCCCGAGCAGCCGGACGACGAGACGCTCGCGCTGCTCCGCGAGCGCGGGTTCGGGCATGAGCGGGCCTACCTGGCCCAGCTGCGGGCGGCCGGGTGCACGGTCGCCGAAATCGACGGCCGAGACATCCGCGAGGGTGAACAGGCGACGCTCGCGGCGATGCGCGCCGGCGTCGACGTGATCTACCAGGCGACGTTCTTCGACGGCAGTTGGCGCGGCCATGCCGACTTTCTGGAGAGGCGGATCGACCGGGGCAGCGGGCTGGGCAACTGGTCCTACGACGTCGCCGATACCAAGCTCGCGCGGCGGCTGAAGGTCGCCGCCCTGCTGCAGATGGCCGCGTACGCCGACCGGCTGGCCACACTGCAGGGGAGACCGCCCGAACTGCTGACCGTGATCGCGGGCGACGGCCGGCGCCACTCGTACCGCCTCGAAGACTGCGCCGCGTACGCCCGACGGGTCCGGCGCCGGCTGCTGGCCGCGCTCGAGTCCACCGACGACACGTATCCGGAGAAGGTTCGGCATTGCCCGCAGTGCCGATGGAATCCACGGTGCACGGCACAGCGCCGAGCCGACGACCACCTCACGCTGGTCGCGGGGATGCGCCGTGACCACGCCCGCCGACTGGCCGCTGCCGGTGTGCCGACGCTGGCCAAGCTCGCGGCCGCCGACCCCGCCCTGCTGCCCGCCGCGATCGGGCCCGGCGTCCGCGACCGGCTCGTGCAACAGGCGCGGCTGCAGGCGGTCCAGCGCGCGGCGGGTGCGCCGGCCTACGAGCTGGTCCGGCCGGAGCCCGGCCGCGGCCTCGCCCTGCTGCCTGAGCCGAGCCCGGGCGACCTGTTCCTCGATCTCGAAGGCGACCCGTACGTCGGCGACACCGGAGTCGAGTATCTGTTCGGGCTGTGCGACATCGACGCCGGCTTCACGGCCTACTGGGCCAGGCAGCCGGACCAGGAGAAGCAGGCGTTCGAGCGGTTGATCGACCACCTGATGCGGGCATGGGCGGCCGACCCGGACATGCACATCTACCACTACGCCGCGTACGAGCCGCAGGCGCTGCGCCGCCTCTCGGCACGCCACGACACCCGGGTGGACGAGGTGGACCGGTTGCTCCGCAGTGCCAGGCTGGTCGATCTGTACGCGGTGGTCCGGCAGGCGGTACGGGCCGGCACCGAGTCCTACTCGATCAAGAAGTTGGAAGCCTTCTACGATCCCGATGTCCGCGTCGGCTCCGATGTCGCCGACGCCGCGTCCAGCATCGTGGCGTTTGAACGCTGGCTGGCGACCGGCGATGAGTCGGAGCTGGCCGCGATCGAGCGGTACAACGAGATCGACTGCCGATCCACGTTGCAGTTGCGGGCCTGGCTGGAGCAGCGCCGGGCCGACCTGCTCGCCGGCGGTGCGGAGTTGACCCGGCCGCGCCAGATGGACGGGAGCCCGTCGGATCGGGCGGCGGCGCTGACGGCGGCGTCCCGCGGGCTCCGGGACGAGCTCACCGCCGGGCTGCCCGCCGACCGCGGCCTCGACGACCACCGGCAACGGGCGACCCGGCTGCTGGCCGATCTGATCGACTGGCACCGCCGGGAGGCCAGGCCGGAGTGGTGGGAGTACTTCCAGCGCCTGCAGCTGTCCGACGACGACCTGGTCGACGATCCGGCGGCTGTCGGCAGGCTCGGTGAGCCCACCGAGGTGCGGGTCGAGAAGCAGTGGACGGTCTGGCGGATGGAGTTCCCGCCGCAGGACACCAAGCTGCGCCCCGGCGACCAGCGCTACGTCGATCCGCGGACCCAGCGGCCACAAGGCACGGTCGTCGCGGTCGACCCCGAGCGCGGCTGGCTGGAGCTGCGCCGCGCCGGCCGCGTGGGGAGGCCGACCTGCCAGGCGCTGGTGCCCGCCGGCCCACTCGACGACGCAGGCCAGCGCGACGCCATCCGGCGGCTCGCCGAGTGGGTCCGCGACCACGGCATCGACGCGGACGATCCGGACTACCGGGCCGCCCGTGACCTGCTCCTTCGCCACCCACCCCGCGGAGCGGCGGCAGGGCCGCTGGTCCGGCCGGGCGAGTCGGCCGCCGAGGCCGTGATCCGGCTTGCCGGCGAGCTTGCCGGCGGCACGCTGGCCGTGCAGGGGCCGCCAGGTTCGGGCAAGACGTGGTCGGCCGCCCGCGCGGTGGTGGGTCTGGTCACGGCTGGCCGGCGGGTCGGGCTGTGCGCGTTCAGCCACAAGGCGATCGTCAATCTGCTGGACGCCGTGATGGCGGCCGCGGCAGAGGCGGGCGTTACGGTGCAGGCGGTACAGAAGGCGGAGGGGGAGGACCGATCGGCGGCTGCCGGAGTCCGGTACGCGGCTGGCAACCAGGAGGTCGTCGCCCTGCTCGCCTCGGGCGAGGTCGACGTGGTCGCCGGTACCAGTTGGCTGTTCGCCCGCCCGGAGCTCGCCGGCGCGCTGGATGTGCTGGTGGTCGACGAGGCGGGCCAGCTCTCCCTCGCGAACGTGCTCGCGATCGCCGGCGCGGCCCGCGGCCTCATGCTGTTCGGCGACCCGCAGCAGCTCGCGCAACCGGCCAAGGGCGACCACCCGGCCGGCGTGGCGGTGTCCGCGCTGCAGCATGTCCTCGGCGACGCGGTCACCATGCCCGCTGGTTCAGGCGTCTTCCTTGACCAGAGCTGGCGAATGCATCCAGCCATTTGTTCGGCCGTGTCGGCGATCTGCTACGACGGCCGCCTCGTCGCACATGAATCGTGCGCGCGGGTGGCGGTACTGGCGCCCGGAATTCTGTCCGGGGCCGGAATCCGCTGGATAGCTGTCGACCATCGTGGGAACCGGGCGGTCTCCAATGAGGAGGCGGATATCGTCGCCGCTGTCTACGCTGATCTGCGCCGTGGCGACTGGGTCGATCGGGCCGGCCGGCGCCGGCCGCTCACCGCGCAGGACATACTCGTGGTGGCGCCCTACAACGCGCAGGCGGGCCGCATTCGCGCCAGGCTTCCGGCCGGCGCGCGGGTTGGTACTGTGGACAAATTCCAGGGCCAGGAGGCCGCCGTGGTGCTGTATTCAATGGCGACCTCCAGCGCCGACGACGCTCCGCGCGGTCTCGATTTCCTGTTCAACCTCAACCGGCTCAACGTGGCGATCTCCCGGGCGCGTGCGCTGGTCGCCGTCGTCGCCAGCCCGGAGTTGCTCGACGCCGCCGTACGCAGCCCTGACCAGCTACGCATGGTGAACGCGTTGTGCCGGCTCGCGGAGGCGGCCGGCGCCGCCTCCGCGACAACAGGGACGCCCGAAGTCGCGGCCGGCGCGGCCAGCGCCTGAAGGCAGCAGTGAGCGCGGGCCGGCACCAACCGCCGGCCCGCGCTCACTGCTGCCTGCCGACTGAATAGCGCCGTACCTTTAGTCCGCGCCCGCGCCTTTGTCAACTCGGCGTCCACAGGACCATGTCGTATCCACAGGTTCGCCCGGCGCTCTTTCGCTCAGTCGCCGGTTCAGAGATTGTCGAGTCATGACCGAATGCGCCGCCGATACCGCCGCTACCCATATCCGCAGTCCGGCCGACCTCGTCGGGTTGATTCCGTACCTTCTCGGCTTCCACCCGTCCGAGAGCGTGGTCGTGGCCGAGTTCCGTGAGCGGCGGAGCAAGCTCGGCATTGTTGTCCGCGCGGATATGCCGGCGAATTCCGATGCCGCACAGCTCGCCACCGGGTTGGCGGCGCGGTTCAGCGGCCGGCATGCGGACGGTGCGGCGATCGTGGTCTACGGGTCGGTCGACGGCGCGCCGGATACGACGCGTGGCGCCGAGTTGGTCGGGATGATCGGAGCAGCGATGCAGGCGGTCGGAATCCAGCTCTGCGACGCGATGGCGGTCGGTGGTGGGCGCTGGCGTTCCTACTTCTGCACCGATCTGGGGTGTTGCCCCGCCGACGGCACGCTGATCGCCGGCAACGCCGGCTCGGAGGTCGCCGCCGCGGCAACGGTCGCCGGGATGGTTCCGTTGCCCGACCGGCACGCGCTGGTGCGGAGCCTGGAGCCGTTGCCGGCGCGCGCTGCCGAGCCGATGGCGCGGGCCCTGAAGCAGGCGGAGGCGGCGTTTGTGCTGGCGGTGTGCCGGCGCGGAACCGCGTCGGCATGGCAGGCCGGCACCCGGGAGCGGTTCCAGCGCGCGATCCACCGGGCCCGCGGTGGTCGTTCCGGTGGCCGGCCTCTGCTTGCCGATCGGGAGGTCGCCCGGTTGCTGGTCGGCCTGGTCGACATCCGGTCCCGCGACGCCTGCTGGCAGGATCTCGACCTGCGCTGCTCGCCCGAGGCGTTCGCGGTGTGCTGGCAGCTCGCCCAGCGCTCGCTGCCGCCTTACCGGTCCGCGCCTCTTTTCCTGCTCGGCTGGGCTGCCTGGCGGCGTGGCGACGGCGCGCTGGCCCGGGTGGCCGCGGAGCGTGTACTCGAACAGGACGTCGGCTATGAGGCGGCCCGGCTGCTGCTGGTGGCGCTCGACCACGGGCTGCATCCGGACGAGCTGCCCGGGCTGGCCGGCCGACGCGACCACCCCCTACACCGGCGGCGGCCCCGATGACCGCCTCGTCGCCGGGTTGGCGTGTCCGACTCCGCCGGCTCGTCGGCGGCCCGGCCCGGTTGCTACAGCGGCCGGGCGCCGGGTGCCACCGGAGCCGGCAGGTCGCTGCGGCCGCTCAGCGCGGCGTCCACCGCGGCAGCGCACGACCGACCCTCGGCAATCGCCCAGACCACGAGGCTGGCACCGCGGCCGGCGTCGCCGCACGCGTAGACGCCGTCCGCGGACGTCTGCCAGCGCGTGTCGATCCGGATCGTTCCGTGGTTGGCGTCGACCTCGACGCCCAGACCGTCGAGCAGCTCGCCGGGTTCGGTGCCGACGAAGCCAGCCGCCAGCAGCAGGAGGTCGCAGGGCAGTTCTTGCTCACTGCCCGGCACCGGCTGGAACACCCGGCCACGGTCGGTCCGCACGATCTCCACCTCGTGTACCAGAACCGAGCGGATACGGCCGGACCCGTCGCCGGCGAAGGCGACCACCTCCCGGCCCCACGCCTCGACAACGCCCTCCTCATGCGAGACGGAGGTCTTGTGTACTTTCGGCCACTCCGGCCACGGATTGATGAGATCGTCCCGCTCTTCCGGCGGACGCGGGTTGTGGTCGAGCTGAGTAACGCTCGCCGCACCCTGCCGATTCGCCGTACCGAGGCAGTCGGCGGCCGTGTCCCCGCCGCCGATGATCACCACGTGCTTGCCAGCCGCGTCGATACTCGTCGGTGTCGCGTCGAACCGGGCACGGTTGGCACGCGGCAGGTAGTCCATCGCCTGATGCACGCCGTCGAGGTCGCGGCCCGGCAGGTCCAGATCCCGCGGGCGCAGGGCACCGCACGCCAACACGATCGCGTCGACGCCGTTCCGGACCTCCGCCGGGTCGAGCCCGCCGGGCCCGCCGATGTTCACACCGGCCCGCAGTTCGATGCCTTCCGCGGTCAGCTGCGCGAGCCGGCGGTCGATCAGCCCCTTCGGCATCTTGAAGTCGGGGATGCCGTACCGCAACAGGCCGCCGAGGCGGTCGTCCCGCTCGTAGACGACCACATCGTGCCCGGCCCGGGCCAGCTGCTGCGCCGCGGCCAGCCCAGCCGGGCCGGAACCCACCACGGCGACCCGCTGCCCGGTTCGCGCCGGCGCCGACCGCGGCGTCACCCAGCCCTCATCGAAGGCCCGGTCGATGATGGCCAGCTCCACCTGCTTGATCGCGACCGGTTCAGCGTTGATCGCGAGCACACAGGAGGCCTCGCACGGCGCCGGGCAAAGCCACCCGGTGAACTCCGGGAAGTTGTTGGTGGCGTGCAGCCGCTCGATGGCGGCATGCCAGTCGTCACCGGCGGTGAGCTCATTCCACTCCGGGATCAGGTTGCCGAGCGGGCAACCGGCGTGACAGAACGCGACCCCGCAGTCCATGCACCGGCTCGCCTGGATCCGGACGTCGCCGCTGGACGGGCGTCCGTAGACCGGCTCCCAGTCGAGCAGCCGCTCGGAGACCGGACGTTTCGGGGTCTCCTGGCGGGCATGCCGCAGGAAACCCCACGGGTTGGCAACCACGCCTTGCTACCTCCCGGGCTCGACGAGTCTCACGCGCTCGGCGAGACGCCATCGGCTCGCGGGGTTTCCCCCATGTTACCGGGCGCCCTGCCGAAGGCCGGTGTCCAGCCGCGCAGGTCACAACCGCGCACCCTGAGGTCCCACGCCCGCCGGCCCGGTGTGAACGAGACGTTAGAGCAGAGCCGGCTGCTCCCAGTCCTTGCCGAGGACGTGTTGTGCCATGAACGCCATGACGGTCTCGTACCAGACGCGGGTGTGACCGGGTCTGAGAATCCAGTGGTTCTCGTCCGGAAAGTAAAGGAACTTGGCCGGCACCGAAAAACGGCACAGGTCGTACCAGAGATGGAGTGCCTCGCCGACCGGCACCCGGTAGTCCTTGTCGCCGTGGATGACCAGCATCGGCGTTCGGATGTCGGTGACCCGCAGGTGCGGCGAGTTCGCGAGATAGCGCTCGGGCTGCTGCGAAGGGTCACCAAATTGGCGCTGCCAGTACGACGGCTCGTCGGTCGTGCCCGCGAACTGGTCGAGATGCCAGAGGCCGGCGTGCGTGACGATCGCGCGGAACCGGTCGGTCTGCGTCGCGATCCAGTTGGCCATATAGCCGCCGAACGAGCCGCCCATCGCGCCGGTGCGGGTCTCGTCGACGTCGTCCCGCCCGCAGGCGGCGTCGGTCAGCGCCATCAGGTCCGTGTATGGCCGCCCGCCCCAGGCGCCCCAGCCGCGGCTGACGAACTCGTTCCCGTAGCCGGTGGACAGCGCCGGGTCGGGCATCAGCACCGAGTAGCCCTTGGCGACCATCAGCCACGGGTTCCACCGCCAGGACCAGCTGTTCCAGCTGCCCATCGGGCCACCGTGGATAAACAGCAACAGGGGCGCGGGCGAGCTGGCCGAGGCGCCGTCCGGAAGCGCAAGCCAGGCCCGCAGGGAGACACCGTCGTCGGCCTCGGTGACGACCTCGGTCAGGCTGCCCGGGAGACTGGGTGTCGTCGCGGGGGAGGGCAGCCGGACGGGGTCTTGGCTGGCCTGCGTCGGGTGCAGCCGGACCGGCGCGGGCGGCTCGTCGAGCGTGGACCGCAACGCGAAGACCGCGCCACCGTCCCGAGCGACGGCCACGTCGCTGTACGCGCCCGAGGCGGTCAGCCGGGTCAGCGTGTCGGCGCCGAGATCGAGCCGGAACACGGGTGCGTGACCGGTGTCGTCAGCGACGAAGAACAGGGCGCCGCCGTCCTGCGCGAACACCGGCGGGCTGGGCCAGATGCTCGCGTCGGGCAGCAGGTCGCGGCTGGCCCCGGACTCCAGGTCGACGTACCACAGCGTGCGTCGCGGGGCCGCGTTCCACGCCCCCAGGCCCTCCCGGATGCACACCATCGCGCGGCCGTCGGGGGAGAGCACCGGCGCGAAATGGCCCGTGTCCGGCGCCTCGACCAACATCCGCCGGTCGCCGGTCGCCGCGTCCAGCACCGCGATCGTGTGCCGGTCGCTGGCTGGCGAGTCCTCCACCCGCCATACGGCCGCCACCCAACGGCCATCCCCGGACAGCGCGACGCCCTCGTCCAGTCGCCCTTCCGGAACCGGTGTCAGGTCGCGCGGCGAATCCATAGGAGCCTCATCGGCCGGCACCGGCCCAGCCACGAAAACCCGAGACTGCCCCGGCCCAAGGTCGTGGTCCCAGAACCGCACCGGATGCCGCTCGTGCAGGATCGCGGTCACCCCGGCGTCCTTGCGGTCCTTGCGCCGCCGCTCGTCCTCGTCCAAGCTCGCCGCGCCCGCCAGGACCGGCGCGAGAAGCGCCAGATGACCGGTCTCCGACGCGACCGCGACCTCGTCAATGCCGCCCGGCAACGCCAACACCTGTCGGGCCTCGCCGCCGCCTGCGGGCAGCAGCCAGAGCGCCGCGACGTCGTCGTCCTGATCGTCCGGCAGCACGGCCGGGTCCGGTCGGTGGGACGCGAAGAGCAGGCCGCCGTCCGGCAGGAACACCGCCTGGGCCTCGCCCGGCGCCGACCGGGTCAACCGCCTCGCCGGCTGGACGCCGGCCGGGTCGACCTCCCACAGCGCCGACACGTACCGCTTCCCGTCGATGGACGGCTGAGCGACCGCAGTCACCAGCCGCCGGCCGTCCGGCGAGACCGTCAGCCCAGCCAATCGAGGCAGGCTGACGTAGCCGGTCAGATCGTGGAACGGCGTCGCCGGATGGTCGTCGTTCGGCGCGCCGCGCTCGTCAGCAGCCATCAGGTGGGCTCCTCAACGCCGGGGTCGGTGAGCCGACCCTATCGGCAGAAATGTGCTAGTGCCGCCGACGGCTGTGAGATGACCCGGCCCTGCCCGGGCCGTGGTGTCGTGTCAGGCCGGGGTCACGAACACATGCGCAGCGACAAGATCATCAACATCGGTGCTCCGGCCGCCGGAATGTACGAACACGCCGTCCCCGGAGGGTTCGACCGAGATGGACCGGCCGGGCTGCACCCCCGCCTCGCGCAGCTGCCGCATGATCTCGGCGTCCGGCTGGAGCTGCTCACTGATCCGGCGCACAACGACGTCAGCAGGCTGCCCGTTGGCGGCCGCCTTCATCGTGGTCAGCCCGGGCATCTCGGCCGGCACCGATACCGCGCCGAGCTCGTCCAGTCCGGGGATCGGGTTTCCATGCGGGCAGGTAGTGGGCGCGGCGAGCAGTTCGAAGATCCGCCGTTCCACCGCCTCGGACATCACGTGCTCCCACCGGCACGCCTCGATGTGCACGTCTTCCCAGGGGAGCCCGATCACATCAACCAACAGACATTCGGCGAGCCGGTGCTTGCGCATGACGGCCACCGCCAGTCGCCGGCCTGCGTTCGTGAGCTGCAGGTGGCGGTCGCCCTCGACCGTGAGCAGGCTGTCCCGCTCCATCCGTGCGACCGTCTGGCTGACCGTCGGCCCGCTCTGCCGCAGGCGCTCGGCGATCCGAGCGCGCAGCGGAACGATGCCTTCCTCCTCCAACTCGTAGACGGTGCGGAGGTACATCTCCGTCGTGTCGATCAGATCACTGTGGTGGCTCAAGTCTCCTCCGACGCTCACCAAGGATGTTACGACCGTGCCGGCAAGAGAAGGCGGCCGACGTCCGTCGGGGTGGCTGGGAATCCGGCATCGACCCCGCCCAGCTTTCGGACTGCCACGGCGTCTCAGGTCGTCTGGCGCGGGTACCGGCCCGTTCGCCGGAACGGTGGGGTCGGGTGAGCAGTTGGCCGCTTCGAGCCGCGAACCGGTCGGGCGCCCGGCCTACCCGGGCGCCCGCGGTCGGTAGCGGGTGGCTGGTCCGGCTACTTCGCGTACTTCTTCAGCAGTTGGGCCAGCAGCGACGAGGCAACACTGTCGCCCCCGGCGCCGAGCCCGGCGAAATACGCGGCCAGCAGACCTTCGGCCGCCGGGTCGCTGGAGCGGGCGACGTAGATGATGTTGGAGTCGGTCTTGATCCCCGGGTGGCCGCCCACCTGCAGGTTCTGGAACTGGCCCTTCTTGTACTCGCTCAGGCTGAGGAAATCGAAGACCGCCACGATGAGCGACTTACCGTTGGAGGCGGTGATCTGGCAGCCGGTCGACTGCGACTGCTTCAAGGTGACCGACGAGCCGAGCAGCCGCTCGATCTCACCCTTGTCCAGCGCCGCACAGACCGCGTTGGTGTCATCGCCGGACGAGGAGTCCGACGACGACGCGCTGTCGGACGCGCTCGGCGAGTCGCTGGGCCCATCCGAGGGGTCGTCCGACGACGCCGGACTAGTGCTCGTTCCGCCCTGGCCCTCGGCGAACGCCCCCTGACCGACGACGGTCTTGGCGCACCCGGCGACGAGGGCCGCTGCAGACAGTGCGGCGATGAACGCCAACACGCGACGGGCCACCATGGACGAACCCTCCTCAGTCGGGGCCTGCTTGTCTAGGCCATGCGGGGAAAGCTCGCCCAGCCTACGGCTTGCCGTCC
>JBBWZH010000091.1:0-11825 GCA_039648995.1 Mycobacteriales bacterium | reverse complement strand
TGGGAACAGCAGGACCAGCAGACCGACCATAGTGAGGTCATCGTCTCCTATCACGCAGCGTGGTGTACCCCAGGGTGCCCGCTGCTACGCCAACCGTCACCGATAGGACGCGCGACGCGCCGATGTGGCTTACCCGTAGGCTGGCCGGCGTGACTGGGCGGCAACCGCGGGCGCGGCGGGTGGCGGACGAAACCCCGCTGGCGCGGACCAGGCGGGCTCGCCGGATCAACCGCGAACTCGCCGAGACGTACCCGGATGCGCACATCGAGCTGAATTTCACCACACCGCTGGAGCTCGCGGTGGCCACGATCCTTTCCGCGCAGTGCACGGACAAGCGGGTCAACGAGGTCACCCCCGCGCTGTTCGCGAAGTACCCGACCGCGGCCGACTACGCCGGCGCCGACCCGGCCGAGGTCGAGACCCTGATCAGATCGACCGGGTTCTTCCGGAACAAGACCAAATCGCTGATCGGGCTCGGTCAGGCGCTCGTCGAGCGGCACGGCGGCGAGGTGCCGCGCCGGATGAACGACCTGGTGAAGCTGCCCGGGATCGGCCGGAAGACCGCGAACGTGATCATCGGGAACGCGTTCGGCGGCGCCGGCCTGACCGTCGACACGCACTTCCAGCGGTTGGTGCACCGGTGGGCGCTGACCGCGGAGACCGACCCGGTCAAGATCGAGACGGCGGTCAGCACGCTGATCCCGCGTTCGGAGTGGACGATCTTCTCGCACCGGATCATCTGGCACGGGCGGCGGATCTGCCACGCCCGGCGGCCGGCCTGCGGCGCCTGCCCGCTGGCGCAGTGGTGCCCGTCGTACGGGGAGGGCCCGGTCGACCCGGTCGCAGCGGCCAAGCTGGTCAAATCCTCGGCGCAGGTCGCCGAGTCGCTGGCATGAGCCGGCCCGGCCCCGGCCCGCGCCGCGCGGCCAGGCCGGCGCCGACCGCGGCGCGCTCACCGGATGCCCGGCCGGCCGGGCGCGGGCCGGCCGGGCCCGGGCTGCCCGGGCGCGGGCTGGCGGCGCGCCGCGGTGCGGTCCTGCTGGCCGGCACCGTGCTGGCCGCCGCCGCGCTGGCCGGGTGTTCGTCGCGGCCGCCGGACGGGGCGACGGGCCGGCATGCCGAGACCGCGGGGCAGCCGGTGATGGCGGCCGCCGGGTGCCCGGCGGCGGGCGGGGCGGCGACGGGGCAGCCGGAGCTGCCCGACCTCACGCTGCCGTGCCTGGGCGCCGGCGGGCCGGTGCCGCTGCGGGCGCTGGCCGGCACGCCGACCGTGCTGAACGTGTGGGCGAGCTGGTGTGGCCCGTGCCGGGTCGAGCTGCCGGCGTTCCAGCAGCTGTACGCGAAGGCCGGCGGGCGGCTGCGGGTGCTCGGCGTGGTCAGCGAGGACACCCCCGGGAACGCCCGCTCGTTCGCCGGCGCCACCGGGGTGCGCTTCGCCAGCGTGGTGGACGACACCGGCCGGCTGCGCCGGGCGCTGGGCCGCTCCGCGCTGCCGGCCACCGTGCTGGTGGCCGCGGACGGCCGGGTGGCGAAGGTGTACGGCGGCCGGCCGCTGGCGTTCGACGACCTGCGCCGGCTGGTGCGCGACGCGCTCGGCCTCGTGATCGGCCCGTGAGCGCGACCCCGATCCCCGCCCCGGTCCCGGACTGGCTGCGTGAGCTCGTGCGGGCCGCCAGTGCGGTGCTGCCGGCGGAGATCGCCCGCTTCACGTCGAACCAGCAGGGCGGCCGGGCCGCGGCGGTGCTGCTGCTGTTCGGCGCCGGCCCGGACGGCCCGGACGTGCTGCTGATCGAGCGGGCGGCCACGCTGCGCCAGCACGCCGGGCAGCCGGCGTTCCCCGGTGGCGCGGTCGACCCGGGCGACCGCGGCGCGGCCGGCACCGCGCTGCGCGAGGCGGCCGAGGAGGTCGGGCTGGACCCGGCCGGCGTCGAGGTGGTCGCGCTGCTGCCGGACCTCTACCTCGCGGTGACCGACTTCCAGATCACGCCGGTGGTGGGCTGGTGGCACACCCGCGGCCCGGTCGGGGTCGCCGACCCGCGCGAGGTGGCCAGGGTGGAGGCGGTGCCACTGGGCGAGCTGGCCGACCCGGCGAACCGCTGCCACGTACAGCACCCGTCCGGGTACCTCAGCCTGGCGTTCGCCGTCCGCGGCATGATCGTCTGGGGGTTCACCGCGATCCTGCTCGACGCCATGCTCACCCTCGGCGGCTGGGCCCGGCCCTGGGACCGCGGCGACGTCCGCGAGCTGCCCCGCCCGGCGCCGGCCACATCGGGCCCGGCGGCCGAGGACACGGTGGCGCCGTACGAGCCGGAACCCAGCGGCGACCCGATCACGGCCCCGGCCCCTGCCGGCCGTCCCGGGCCGGCCCTACCGCCCGGTACCGTCACAGGGTGACCGGCCCCCGTCCCGTGGCAGCGGTGCTGCTCGCCGCCGCCCTGCTGGCCGGGTGCAGCAACCGGGAGCCGCTCAAGCCGCCGCCGACGGGCCCGACCGAGGTGGCGGTCCGGCCCGGCGCGGACGGCGTCCAGCAGGTCACCGTCGACGCCGGCGACGACAACCGGTTCAGCCCGGCGATCATCGACGCCACCGTCGGCACGATCCGGCTCACGCTGCGGCACACCGGCACCGGCGCGCCGCACACCCTGTACGGGGCCACCGTGCCCGGCCTGCGGGTGCCCCTGGTCCGGGCCGGTGAGACGAGGTCGATCCAGTTCACGGCCTCGCATCCGGGCCGGTACGGGTTCGTCTGTACCATCCACGAAGCCCAGGGCCAGACCGGCACGCTGGTCGTGACGCCCAGGTGAGGCACGGGGACGCCGGATGAGCACTAGGGGGTGTCTGACGGATCTTCGGTGGCGCCCACGACGCCCAGACGACGACCGGCGGCGTTCTCGTCGTCGCCGATACAACCCCGGCATCGGCTCCTCCTCGGCCTTGCCGGACGCCGCCTGGATCGCCGTGGGCATCCACCAAGAACCATCAGACACCCCCTAGCCGAAGAGCGGGAGCACGGCCTCGATGAGCCTCCTCGACCTGCTGGTCGTCGTCCTTGCCATCGGGTTCGCCGTGAGCGGGTACCGGCAGGGCTTCCTCACCGCGACCCTGTCGTTCCTCGGCTTCTTCGGCGCGGCCGCCGGCGGCGCGCAGATCGCCGAGCCGATCGCGCGGAAGTTCGCCGACCAGTCCAACGGCCGGGTGGTGATCGCGGTCGCGGTGGTGCTGGTCTGCGCGCTGGCCGGGCAGGTGCTCGCGGTCTGGGTCGGCGGCGAGTTGCGCCGGCGGATCACCTGGCAGCCCGCGCAGACGGTCGACTCGGTGCTCGGCGCGGTCGTGTCGGCGGTCGCGGTGCTGCTGGTGGCGTGGATGGTGGCCACCCCACTGGCGTCCTCGCCGTACCCGGGGCTGTCGTCCGCCGTGCGCCGCAGCGAGATCATCAAGGCGGTCAACGCGGCGGTTCCCGGACCGGTCCGGGACGTCTACCGCTCGCTGCGCGACATCGTCCGCCGGTACGACTTTCCCGAGGTGTTCGGCCCGCTGGTGCCGACCCAGGTCAAGCCGGTGCCGGCGCCCGACCCGAAGCTGGCCGCGAGCCCCGTGGTGCAGCGCGCGCACCCGTCCGTACTCAAGATCACCGGGGTGGCGCCGAGCTGCTCGCGCCGGATCGAGGGCTCCGGCTTCGTCTACGCGACCGACCACGTGATGACCAACGCGCACGTGGTCGCGGGCGTCCTGCACCCCCGTGTGGAGGTGGGTGACCAGCAGCGGGACGCCACCGTGGTGCTCTACAACCCGGAGCGGGACATCGCCGTGCTGCGGGTGCCCGGGCTCGGCCGGCCGCCGCTGCGGTTCGACACCAAGCGGGCCGATACCGGCGACGACGCGATCATCCTGGGCTACCCGGAGGACAAGGGCTTCTTCGTCGGCCCGGCGCGCATCCGGGACCGGATCGACGTGCGCGGCCCGGACATCTACGACGACCACACGGTCACCCGCGAGTCGTACACGATCCGCGGTTCAGTGCGCAGCGGCAACTCCGGCGGCCCGCTGCTCGCCCCGGACGGCGGCGTCTACGGCGTGATCTTCGCGGCCGCCGTCGACCAGGCCGACACGGGCTTCGCGCTGACCGCCGAGGAGATCCGGCCGGACGCGCAGCGCGGCGCCACCGCCACCGAACCGGTCGCCACCGGCGACTGCGCCTGACCGCGCCGCCCGCCCCGCCGGTTGGCCGGCGGTGGCCCCGGCCTGGCCGCGGCGGCGTCTGCCGGCCGGCGGAGCCAGTGGGGCCGGTCGCGGAGCGGCGGGCCCGCCTGCGGAGCCGCTTGCCCGGCCGTGGGGCCGGCGCTACGGCCGTGGGGCCGGCGCTAGCCGCGCAGGCGGGGCGGGTCGGTGGGGCGGCCGTCCCAGCGGTCGCTCCAGGCCAGGACGCCGGCTACGTCGATGCCGTGCGGCGGGTCGGCGGCGTACGGCCGGAGCCGGGCCGCGCCGCGGCGCAGCAGCGCTGCCGCGCCGGTGAGGTTGCCGCGCTGGCCGTGCGTGATCGCCACGCAGAGCTGCGCCAGCCCCTGCCAGAGCTCCCGCTCGTCGGCCGGCGCAGCCTTCCAGCTCGCCTCCAGCACCTCGTGCGCGCTGAACGCCCGGCCGCCGTCGAGCAGCGACTGGGCCAGCCCGAGCGCCTCGGCCGGCGGCAGCGCCTGCTCCGGCACCGGTTCGACGCCGGGGTCGCCGTACGGCAGCGGCCGGCCGAGCTCGTCCCGCGGCCGGGCCTGCCGTGGCCGCCCAGCCGCGTCCCGATCCCGCCCGGTGGCGCCCTGGTCGCTAATCGCCCTTGGCCCAGCGGAGGAGCTCGCCGGTGACGAGGTCGGGGGCCTCCTCGGGGAGGAAGTGGCCGACGCCGTCGACGAGGCGCCACTCGTAGGCGGCCGCCACGTAGCGGCCGGAGCCGAGCGCGGTCCGCGGGAGCAGGGCGCCGTCGAGCTGGCCGTGCAGTTGCAGGGTGGGCGCGGTGACCGGCTCGGCCAGCAGCCGGGCGTAACGCAGCCCGTCCGGCCGGGGCATCGACCGCACCGCCCAGCGGTAGTACTCCAGCGCGCAGTGCGCGGAGGCCGGGATCCGGATCGCCTCGCGGTAGCGCCGCACCGCGTCCCGGTAGTCCGCGGTGAGCTGCCAGCGCGGGCCGGCCCAGGACCGGAACAGCTCGGCGACGTACCCGGCCCGGTCGCGGGTGAGCAGCGACTCGGCGTACCGCGGCGTCTGGAAGGTCAGCGCGTAACGGCTGGCCCGCAGCTGGCCGCGCGGATCCTGCAGCAGCGAGGCGCGCAGCCGCAGCGGGTGCGGCGCGTTCAGGATCGCCAGCCGGCGCACCACCCGCGGGTGCAGCGTGCCCACGCTCCACGCCAGCAGGCCGCCCCAGTCGTGCCCGACGATCATCGCGTCCCGCTCGCCGAGCGCCCGGACCAGCCCGGCCACGTCCGCGGCCAGGCTGAACGCGTCGTACCCGCGCGGCGGCTTGTCGCTGGCGCCGTATCCGCGCAGGTCCGGCGCGACCACCCGGAAGCCCGCATCGGCCAGCCCGGCGAGCTGGTTGCGCCAGGACCACCAGAACTCCGGGAACCCGTGCAGCAGCAGCACCAGCGGGCCGGTGCCCGCCTCCGCCACGTGCAGCCGCACCCCGTTCGCGCTGACATCACGGTGCGTCCACGGCCCGTCGACGAGAACGGCCGCCGACTCCGGCATATCGGGGTTCACGCGTGCCAGCGTGTCAGACGCAGGCCGACAAGGATCGGCATTATCGGCGACTTCACAGCATGTTGAAAAGTAGTAACAGGTGGCTACGCGGTGGGCGGCACGGTGGCCGCGCCGGGAGGCTCGGTCGGGTGCCGGGCCCAGCGCGCGGTCTCCTTGACCGCTTCGATGGTCCGCTCCGGCTTGCGCAGCCGGCGCACCAGCCGGATCCCGAGCAGGCCGAGCAGCACGGCCCCGACCACGAACAGGCCCCAGACGATCAGGTACGCCGACCAGCGCGGCAGGCCGAGCGCGACCAGGCCTTCGGCGACCGCGACGAACAGGAACGGCAACGAGAGCAGCAGCGTGACCGCGGCCGCCGTGACGAACCCGGCGCCCGTGCCGGCCCGCTTGGCGGTCGCCGACAGCTCCGCCTTCGCCAGCTCGAACTCGGCCCGGATCAGCGCGGACATCTGCTCCGAGGCGGCCCGGACCAGCTCGCCCACGGACGGCCCGTCCGGCCCGGGCGGCGCGGTCGCCGGGTCGCTGGCGGCGTGGTCGGTTTCGGCGGTCACCCGGCACCCTCCTCGAACTGGTCGACCGTATGGGGCGTCATGCTCCCGCGTGTGCCGGGCGGCGGTCCAGCGGGCTCGCCGGCGCAAGCGGCCCGGGCCGGATCGTCCGACCCCGAACCGACCCGGCGGGGACGTTCGGCCGGTTCGGGTACGAAACAGGCGTGCCCCGGAGAACGGGCCGTGTTCCGTCCCGGGCGGCCTCAGCCGCAGGAGTTGAGCTGGGCCAGCGAGCCGCGCCACCGGTAGCTGGAGCCGTTCCAGTAAAGGCGCAGCACCGCGTCCAACCGGCCCGACGACGGGCTCGTCACGACCGCGACCGCGAACTGCCACGGCGGCATCCGGGCCGGCGTCGCAGCCGGGCCGGACGGCGTTGTCGTGGGGCTGCCAGGCGCCGCGGCGCCCCGGCCGCCGGTTGTCGGGGCGGGCGACGGGCCGGCGGTCGGTGGGTCGGCGGTGGGGCTGACGGTCGGGCCGACGCCGGGAACGGTCGGTTGCCGGCCGCCGGGGTACGGGCCCGGGTAGCCGCCCAGCCCGGGGAACCGGCCGGGCCCGGGGCCGAACCGGCGCGGCTGGGTGAACAGCTGGACGGCGTGCGCCGTCGGGTTGCGGCAGTAGTAACCGAGGACCAGGTCGACCGCGCCGCGGGCGGCGGCCTCGCTGGGCGCCGCCCCGAACAGCGGCACCCCGCCGTCCACCTGCTGGCCGTCCTCGCTGACCAGGATGGCCGGCATGATCGGCGTGCGGCCGGGCAGCCGGTCGTACGGTGGGCCGGCGGGCCCGGCCCAGGCCGTGTCGCGGGCGGTCTCCGTGCCGCTGGCCGGTAGGCCGGAGCGCAGGCCGGCCATCGCAAGGATCGCCAGCAGCACGCCGGCCAGCACGGCCCCGTTCCGCCGCTGCTGCCGGCTGAGCGCGCCCAGCCGCCGGGTGACCCGCCGGCTGGTCTGACGCAGCCGGCGACGACCGTTCCCGGCCGGTCGCTCCGGCCCGGAATCGATGACATCCATGCCCGACCTCCGGTCCCGCCGCGGTTCCGAGCCTACGTCGGCCGCCCGGGCAACGCAGTGCCCGAGCCGGTCGAGCCCGGGCGCTCGGGGCAGCCCCGGCGTCAGCGGCAGTGCCGGAGCTGGTCGAGCCAGCCGCGCCACTGGTAGTGGCCGCCGCGCCCGTCCTGGTAGAGCACGATGACCGCGATCAGCCGGTCGGTCCGCGGCTCGGTGACCCGGATGACGTAGCCGACCGCTCCCGCGGTGCTCGCGGTGATCGCCAGCGGCCCCGGATTCCAGCAGTACCGGCCGAGCACCATCGACGCGGCGCGCACGGCTATCACCTGTCCTGAGTCCCGGCCGCCGCCGCTGTCCGGGCCGATCGGCAGGTCGCCCTCGACCACCTGGCCGTCGCCGACCGGTACCGGCGCCGGGATGGGCTGCCGGCCGGGCAGCCGGTCCAGCGTGGTCAGTGCTGACCACCGCGCCGGCGCCGGGTCGGGCAGAGTGGCCCGCAGCGCGACCAGCACCCCGGTCACCGTGACCAGCGCCAGCACCCCGGCGGCCGGCCGGCGCTGCCGGCCGGTGACTCGCCAGGCGGCCCGGATGACCCGGCGGACGCGCCGCAGCCGGTCGCCGGCCGGCCGATCGTGGGCCGATCCGATGATGTCGTCCAACCGGCTGCTCCGGCTGCTCCGCGCTGGGCTACCGCGGCGGCTACTCCTCGCCGGACGCGGTCGGCAGCTTGTCCTTGATCAGGTCCATCACCGACGAGTCGTTCAGCGTGGTCACGTCGCCCAGCTCGCGGTTCTCCGCGACGTCCCGCAGCAGCCGGCGCATGATCTTGCCGGACCGGGTCTTGGGCAGCTCCGGGACGACCATGATCTGGCGCGGCTTGGCGATCGGCCCGATCTCCTTGGCCACGTGGTCGCGCAGCTCCTTGACCAGCGCGCCGCCGGCCGACTCGTCCTCGCCGACCGAGCCGCGGACGATCACGAACGCGACGATGCCCTGCCCGGTGGTCGGGTCGGTCGCGCCGACCACGGCCGCCTCGGCCACCTTCGGGTGCGAGACCAGTGCCGACTCGACCTCGGTGGTGGAGATGCGGTGACCGGCCACGTTCATCACGTCGTCCACCCGGCCGAGCAGCCAGATGTCACCGTCATCGTCCTTCTTGGCCCCGTCGCCGGCGAAGTAGACGCCGTCGAACCGGGACCAGTACGTGTCCCGGTAGCGCTCCGGGTCGCCCCAGATGCCGCGCAGCATCGACGGCCACGGCTCGGTCAGCACCAGGTAGCCACCGCCGCCGTTGGGCACCGGCTTGCCACTGTCGTCGACCACCTCGGCGGAGACCCCGGGCAGCGGCCGCATCGCCGCGCCCGGCTTGGCCGCGGTCACCCCGGGCAGCGGGCTGATCATGATCGCCCCGGTCTCGGTCTGCCACCAGGTGTCCACCACGGGGCAGCGGTCCGAGCCGATGTAGGTGCGGTACCAGATCCACGCCTCCGGGTTGATCGGCTCGCCGACCGAGCCGAGCAGCCGCAGCGAGGACAGGTCGAACTTGCCGGGGTGCTCCTCACCCCACTTCATGAACGTGCGGATCGCGGTCGGCGCGCAGTACAGCACCGACACCTTGTACTTCTCGACGATCTCCCACCAGCGACCGCGGTGCGGGGTGTCCGGGGTGCCCTCGTACATCACGCTCGTCGCGCCGTTGGCGAGCGGGCCGTAGACGATGTAGGAGTGGCCGGTGACCCAGCCGATGTCGGCCGCGGTCCAGTAGATGTCGGTCTCCGGCTTGATGTCGAAGACCGCGTGATGGGTGTACGAAACACCGGTCAGGTAGCCACCGGTGGTGTGCAGGATGCCTTTCGGCTTGGCTGTCGTGCCCGACGTGTACATCACGTACAACGGGTGCTCGGCGTCGTGCGGCTCGGCCGTGTGCCGGTCGGGCTGCTTGTCGACCAGGTCGTGCCACCAGACGTCCCGACCCTCGGTGAACGCGACATCCTGGCCGGTGCGGCGGACGACGAGGACGTGGTGCACGTCGGGGCACTCGGCCAGCGCCTCGTCCACGGCGGGCTTGAGCGCGCTGGGCGCGCCGCGCCGGTAGCCGCCGTCCGCGGTGATCACCAGCCGGGCGTCGCAGTCCAGGATGCGGCCGCGCAGCGCGTCGGCCGAGAAGCCCCCGAAGACCACCGTGTGCGGCGCGCCGATCCGGGCGCAGGCCAGCATCGCGATCACGGTCTCCGGGATCATCGGCATGTAGATCGCGACCCGGTCGCCCTTGTTGATACCCAGCTCGATCAGGGCGTTCGCGGTACGGGAGACCTCGCGGAGCAGGTCGGCGTAGGTCAGCGTGCGGGTGTCGCCCGGCTCGCCCTCCCAGTAGTACGCGACCTTGTCGCCGCGGCCGGCCTCGACGTGCCGGTCGACGCAGTTGTACGCCGCGTTCAGCTGCCCGCCGACGAACCACTTGGCGAACGGCAACTCCCATTCCAGCGCCTGCTGCCAGGGGGTGGCCCAGGCCAGCCGGCGCGCCTGCGCCTCCCAGAAAGCCAGCCGGTCGACCCGCGCCTGCTCGTAGGCTTCGGCCGTGACGTTGGCCGCGCTGGCCAGCTCGGCGGGCGGCTCGAACCGGCGGGTCTCGTGCAGCAGGTTCGACAGCGTGACGTCGCTGGTCGGTGTGTCGGTCAAGGCGCCCTCCGCAGACTGCTCTGTCCGTGCGAATCGGGCGGTACGGGTGGGACGGCGCGAGCCGGCCCGGCCGCGTCGACGCCGTACCGCCGTGTCGGGGCCGACCCTACGACGCGCCCGCGACGGGGGCACCCCAGGTCGGCCGAACGGGCGCTGGTTCGCGCCCAGCGGCCCGCTGGTGACCGGGGCGCGGCGGCCCCCGTCCCGGCCCGCGGGCCCCGGCCTGCGGGCCCCGGGCCGCGGGCCCCGGGCCGCGGGCCGCGGGCAACGCCACCGGCCGGACGGGCGCGGTCAGCGGCTGAGGTACTGCCCGAGCGCGCTGGCCCGGAACTCCTCGATCTGATGCTGCAGGTCGACCGCCATGCGGTTGCCGACGTAGCGGGTGCGGCGCAGGTTCGCGCGCATGTCGGACAGCCGTTGGGTGAACGTCTCCAACCGCTGCTGCGGCGGCAGCCTGAGCACCGGGGTGAGCTTCTCGACGGCTCCCTCCAGTTCGTCCGCCTGCAGGTGCGCGGTGGCCGCGTCGATCAGCGCGATCATCTCGGCGCCGTAGAAGCGCGCCGCCGGCTCGCCGACCTCGTACAGCCAGACGGCCCGGTCGGCGGCCTGCAGCGCCTCGGTGGGTTCCTGCAGCCACAGGTGCGTGCTGCCGGCCAGGTAGCTCTGCTGCGCCTCGCTGAACCCGTACAGGCCACCGACCTCGTCCGGCCCGCGAACCGCGTCACGCTCGTCGTTGGCGCGGGCCAGCGCGGCGTGTGCCTGGTCGCGGCGGCCCAGCCGGGCCCAGGCGCGGGCGGCCAGGCTGGCCAGCAGCACCCGGGCGCTGTCGCTGCAGTCGCGTTCCAGGCCGGCCTCGGCCAGCCGCGCGGAGTCCAGGATCCGCCCGTCCCAGTACGCGGACTTGCTCTGGGTCGCCCGGATCCACGCCCGCAGCCCGTCGTGGTCGGCCAGGTCGGCGCACAGCCACGCGGTGCGCGCCTGTGTCTCCGCCTCCGCGGTACGGCCCACGTCCCCGGACATCCAGGCCAGCAGACCGCAGGCCCGGCCGGCGACCAGGTAGAGCCGCCTGCTCTGCGTGGGATGCTGCCGCCCTTCCAGCAGCGTGAACGCCCGGTTGCGGAGCCGGATCGTGTCCAGCACCAGCGGCAGCGGCGGGCTGCGCAGGTAGGACCTGGCGATCGTGCGTACGTCCTGGTCGAACTGGTCGAGGGCGCTCGGTCCGACGTTCGTCGCCTCAGCCCATTCACTGAACTCGGCTGACTGGTGTGCCGCTGCCATGATCACTTCCTCCTCCGCGCAAGCCTCGCCGGTGCACCTGGTCATCAGGTGGTCCCGGCGTGAGCGCCGTGCCGCGGACCCGCTCCGCGGTCCGATCTCCAACCCGGCCACCGGAAACGCGGCGGCCGTGGTCAGCGAGGTGGTGGCGGTCACTAATACCGTGCCGGGCAGCATCGTCAGCAAGGCCGGTCCAGCTGACGCGGGCGCTACCAGATGCAGCCCTGGCGCGCCGGCGTACGCGACCTGCTCAGCTTGCGCCGCCGGCTGGGCCGGTTGGGCCGGCGTGGCCGATTGGGTTGGCGTGGCCGATTGGGTTGGCGTGGCCGGCGTGGCCGGCGTCGCCGGCTGGCTCGCCGTGGCCGGCTGGGCCGGTTGGGCTGGCGTGGCCGGTTGGGCCGGCTGGGCCGGTTGGGCCGGCTGGGTCGGTGTGGCCGGCTGGGTCGCCGTGGCCGACTGGACCGGCGTCGCCACCTGGGCCGCCTGGGCCGGTTGGGCCGGCTGGGCCGCTTGGGCTGGCGTGGTCGGCTGGGTCGCCGTGGCCGACTGGACCGGCGTCGCCGGCTGGGTGGGC
>JBBWZH010000074.1:0-4079 GCA_039648995.1 Mycobacteriales bacterium | reverse complement strand
ACATCCCGGAACCGGCGCACCGTCCGATCCCAGAGCTCGGCGTCGTCCATCCCGAGCACTCGGATCCTGACCGCGGGCTGCGCCGACATCACGCCGAATCCTCGCAGACCACCGACTCCCCGACGGCCCCCGCCGCGCGTGCCATGAGACCGCCGACGGCTATCCACCGGAGCCGACCGCCGCCGCGGCGTCCCGGTATCGCCCACCAGGGCCGCCCGTGCCGTCCCGCCTGACGACGTCGATCACCCCGACGGCGCCGATGAACTTCACCACCAACGGCCTGCCGCTGGCGCCCTTCTACGTTGCCGACGCGAACGCCTACCACGTGTACTTCAACCGGGCGAACAGGGCGCCGGCCGCGGGCTCCGGCGCAGCCGGCCCGGCTGACCTCACGGCGGGGTGACTGTCGGGTGGCGAGCGCCGCCAACGGTCCGCTGGCGCGTCCCGAATGGGTTCGGAGGGAGGCCACACGGAAAGGACCAGCCAAGCGGCCGGCACCTCGCCGTGTGGCCCAGCTACCTATCGCTCAGGATCATGGCCGGCGGTGCGCCGCCCGGTTCACGCGGAGCGGAGGTAGTCGGTCCCGTGCGTCTCCCCGATGATCTGCCGTAGCCGGCGCAGGGCCCGCTTCCGGGTCGGCCCGAGGCTGCCCTGCGGCATGGACAGCCGGTCGGCGAGCTGCCCGTAGGTGGGGTCGTCGAAGGCGATCTCCCGGACGATCGCGCGTTGGCGGGTCGGTAGCTGTGAGGAGGCCTCGTGCAGGATCGACGACAGTTCCGCGGCCAGCCCGTCCCGCTCGACGTCGACGGACTCGTCCACCGCGTCGAAGCGGGTGGGGTCGGCGACGAGCAACTCCCGGCCGCGCCGTCGCCGCAGCAGCTTGAGGCACGCCCGCCGCATGATCATGGCCAGCCAGGCGCCTAGCCTGGCCGGGTCCCGGAGCGCGCAGATATGGCAGACCGCGCACAACCAGGTGTCCTGCAGCGCGTCCGAGATCTCCTCGGTGGACAGCCGGTAGGACCGTCCCAGCCGCTGTAGTGACGTCGTATGCCGGCTGACGATGAGCTCCCAAGCCCGCTCATCGCCGCCAACCGCCCGGCTCACCAGCCCGGAATCGGCTACGGACGGCTCGTGTCCCGGAATTACGGTCATTGCCCAGGAATCCATTTGTCGGTCCCGACTCTCGTCACCGGTGGGGGGCGATCACAGGCTTCGGCGGCCACCGTCCCCTGGCAACCGGATCCGGGCGGATGGGACAGCGGGCCGAAATCAGCCCTCCCACCTGCGCGTTCCCTACCCGGGTGGGACGCTGGGTGGGACGCGGCTGGACAGCCGGCTGGCGTGGGACGGCCGGTGGCGGCGCCGGCTGCCACCGGCCCGACGCGGTGTCAGCCGGGCGGGTGGCATGCCGCGATTCGGCCCCCGGCCCAGGTCACCCTTGATATACAGGGAGCTACCTCGTTGCGGCCGGGGTCGCGTTGAGTTGCGTCGCTCCGGGCGGGGGTTGGAGGACGGCGGTGCCAGATCCGGCTACTGCGGTAGGGGATTTCGCGGCGCTCCTGCGCACCATGAAGGAGCGCAGCGGGCGCAGCTACGAGGCGCTCGCGCGCCGCGCCGGGACGAGCAGCTCAGCCGTGCACCGCTACTGCACCGGCCGGACGGTGCCCGCCAGCTTCGAGGTACTGCAGCGCCTCGGCGGGGCCTGCGGGATGAACCGGGCCGAGCTGCTCGAACTGCACCGCCACTGGGCGGTCGCGCTCGCCGCCCGCGAAGACAACGGCCCGAAACACCAGGCGGAGCCCCCGGCTGAACCCCTCGTTGGGGTCCTGGCGGGGTCCCCGGCCGGGTCACCGACGCAGGCGCAGCCCGCGTCGCCCCCACTGCCGGACCAGCGGGCCGGGCTAGCCGATGCTGGTCCGCCCACCGGGTCCTCATCGCGGCGAGCCCGGCGCCAGCCCGCGCTGGCCTTCGCCGCCGCCACCGTCCTGGTCCTCACGGTCTGGGCGGCCGCGCGATGGTCGCCGGCGGGGTCATCGGCGACCACGCTCTACTCGCCAGACTGCTCACCAACAGTGAGCCCCGGCGACCACGGCAGCTGTGTCCGGGAGGTACAGCGGCTACTCACCAATGCCGGCGCCGCGCTGCCGGCCGATGGCAGGTACGGCACGGCGACGCTGAGCGAGGTCACCGCGTTCCGGGTGCTCGCCGGCCTCCCCGCCAGCGGGGTGGTTGACGACGCGACCAAACGCGCGCTCTACGCCGGCACGACCCACCTGAGCACCCTGAACTCGGACCAGGTCGGCCAGAAGATCCGCCAGACCTTCCTGGAAGAGCCTGTCCGCGCGGTGCGGATCGCGACCTGTACGTCAAACCTCAACCCGTACTACGTGGCACCCATCGGCGGCGGGAAACGCAGCTGGGGAGTGTTCCAGATCTCCGACGACCTGCTGCAGAAATATCACGGAACCCCGCTCCAGGCACTCGACCCCGACTGGAACATCCAGACCGCTCACCACATCTCGCTCGACCGCGGCTTCGGCGACTGGTCACCGTGCGACTCCGGCGCCGCAGCTGGCCGACCCGTCGTCTACCCAGCCTGACCCCGGGCCAGCCGGCGCTCACTGCCGACACCAGCGGCAGCCCGCCGCCCGGTAGCTCCCGCCTCCGCCTGGCATCGCCCGGCCCTGGAACCGCCCAGGGCGGCCACCCGGACGGTCCCGCTGACCCAGGGCCGCCGCGGCGGGCCTGGGTCAGCCGGCTACTCCAGGTCGAAGACCTGGATCTCCTTGAGGCCGACGGCGAAGCCCGACCGTCGCGTCATCAGCACCCGCAGCTGCTGCGCGACGAGCGGCGCGACCGTCACCTCGTTGAAGTTCGGTGCCGCCGTGGCGGGCGCCCGCACCTGCCCCGGGACGTCGACCCAGGTAGAGCCGTTGAGGGTCTGCACGGTGTACGTCGCCGGCTCCCGGTAGGTGCTGCCACCGGCACCGAATGCCTTGTTGCTGTAGAAGTACAGCTTGACGTCGTTCAGCCTGGTCGGCGCGCCGAGGTCCACCTGCAGCCAGTCCTGCGAGTTGGGCGTGCCCTGGTCTCCCCAGATCGGGTTGGTGCCGACGTACGAACCGGAGGTCACCGGCAGGCCGCTGGTGGTGGATCCGTCCACCGCGTTCGCCGGGCTCGTCGCCTGCGCGGCCGGGCTGGTCGTGGTGAACGACGCGGTCGCCGGCCGGCCGGCCGCCAGGTTGCGCGCCGACCCCGGCGCGCCGGTCAGGTTGACGCCGGCCTTCTGGAAGCTCTCGGTCACCCTGGCGTTGGCGGACAGGCTGACGTCAGTCGCCTTCTGCAGTGGGCGACTGGCGCTGAACAGCACGTGCGCGCCGGTGCCGTCCAGCACGCTGACCGCACCGGTGGTCGAGGTCCAGGTCACGTGGGCCAGATCGTCCACGGTGAACACCCGCGTGCCGTCGACGTAGACCGAGTACCCGGCCGGCGCCGCCGGGTAGAACACCGGCCCGCCCGGCTTCTGCCACACGACCGTCAGGTTGCTGCCGTGATAGCTCAGGTTGTTGGACATGAAGTGGTCGTAGCCCATGTCGATCGGCGACAGCTCCAGCACGTCGTCGATCCGCGGCTGCACGCCGGCCACGTCCTGGAAGAGCATCCAGTTGTACGAGCCGAGGACGTCGTGGTGAATGCCCGAGCGGCCCAGCGTCCGGTTCGCCGGATTCCAGTCGAAGAAGAACTCGTTGTTGTCCGGGAACCGGTTGTCGCCCCCCACGTATTCATTCCAGGACAGCCATTCGATCAGCTTCCGGTACATCTCCGGAGTGATGTATTGCGACGGGTAGTGTCGCAGCGCATTGGAGTACAGGCGGGCCTGGAGGGTCGCGTTGATGTTGGAGAAGTTGTTCGAGCCGTGGCTGCACGCCTCGCAGGCCGCGTCCGCCGCCTGGTCGGCCTGGTCCGCCGTGTAGCTCGGCATGATCGGGAACTCGGCCTTGTCGGCGTAGTAGCGCAGTGCCTGCCGGTACTCCGCGGTGTTGGGCGGCACCCCGTCGATGAAGGGTGCGAAGTTCTGC
>JBBWZH010000072.1:0-9976 GCA_039648995.1 Mycobacteriales bacterium | reverse complement strand
GGGCGCCCACGACGCCGTTCTCGTGGACCGCGCTGAACCCGATCAGGTCCAGCCGGCGCAGCGGGTTGCGCGGCGCGGCCGGCGGTGCGGGAGCCGTACCGGTGGACATGTCCACGCCCGGGATCGCGGCCGAATACTGGGCCGTGCCGGACATGGCGACCGTGCGCCGGGTCCAAACCCGGGCCGACGGCAGCTGTGACACCAGCGACGCGGTCGTCCACGCGAACCACCGGGCCGCGCCCAGTGTGGCCACCGCGATCAGCGTGGCCGCCGCGGAGAGCTGCCCGCTCAAGAAGAGCGCCCAGGCGGCGATCGGCAGCAGGCCGCTGACGATCGACGGGGTGGAGCGCGCCCACACCTGGATGGAGATCTCCCGGCGCTGCCGGTCGGCGCGGTTCGCGTCGAGCCGGGCCAGGTGGGCCAGCACCGGCTTGGTCGCGCCGGCCAGCTTCACCGTGCGGGCGGCCGACAGCGACGAGACCAGCGCGGTGGCGAACGCCGCCCGGGCGGCGACGGTCCGGCGCGCGGACCGCTCCAGCCGCGGGCCGAACAGCGTCGCGGTCAGCCCGGACACCAGCATCGTCGCGGCGAAGAACAGCGCCGGCACCACCGTGCCGGACACCAGCGTCATCGAGACGATGACGAACACGCCGGCGAACTGGTCGAGCACGTTGTCGGCGAGGATCACCACCCGCTCGGTGTCGCCGCCCTGGGCGATAACCTCGGCCGGGGTGTGCGAGCTGACCCGGCGCGGCCCGGTCTGCCCGTGCACCAGCCGCAGGCTGATCCGCAGCATCTGCCGGACCCACCATTCCGGGTACCACTTGCCGGTGAAATACGGCATCGGCGCGGTCACCAGCAGCCCGGCGACGATCCCGGCGGCGGGCCAGAACATCCCGCCGGTGCCGTCCACGAGGTCGGCCCACAGCCGGGGCAGCACCGAGCCGTCCAGCCCGAGCAGGATCATCAGCATGAAGATCCCGACGGCGGCGAGGCCGTACCGGGGGTCGTTGGTGACCAGCCGGCGGATCTCCCGCAGTGTCCTGACCTTCGCCGGTTCCGGCACCGGCGGCGGCTCCGCCTTCGGCGGGACGGACTGTGTGACCCCGGCGGCGGACGGCTCGGGTACGTCCTCGTCGTCGACCAGCGGCCAGTCGTCGTCGGCCAGCGCGACCGCACCGCCGGTGACGGCCGCCGGCCTGGCGGCGGCCGCGTGGCTGCTGGCGAGCAGGCGGGCGAACCGCTCCGACTCCCGCAGCGGCCCGGCTTCCAGCACCACGCCGTCGGCCAGCACCACCACCTCGTCGCAGCGGCGCACCGAGGAGAGCCGGTGCGCGATCACGATGCCGATCCGGCCGCGCTGCAGCCGCTCGGCGGCCCGCTGCACCTGTGCCTCGGTCACCGGGTCGAGCCGCGCGGTCGCCTCGTCCAGGATCACCACCTGCGGGTCGCGGACCAGGATGCGGGCGAACGCGACCAACTGCTCCTGCCCCGCCGACAGCACGTACCCGCCGTCGCCGAGCCGGGTCCGCACGCCGTCGGGCAGCTCGCCCACCCAGGACGTGAGGCCGAGCTCGGCCAGCGCGCTCTCGGCCGACCCGAGCAGCTCCGGGTCGAACAAGGCCACGTTCTCGGCCAGCGTCCCGGCCAGGATCTCGGTGCGCTGTGGCACCACCGCGACCCACCGGCGCAGCCGTTCGACGTCGAGGTCGAGCACGTCGGTACCGCCGAGGAAAACCGTGCCGGGCGGCACGTCGACGGCCCGGGTGAGCACCTTGGCCAGCGTCGACTTGCCCGACCCGGTACGCCCGATCAGCGCGTACGACCGGCCCCGCACGAACGTCAGCGTCACGTCGCGCAGCGCCACCCGGCCGCCGGCGGGCTCCGGCTGGTAGCTGAACGTGAGATCGCGGACGGCCAGGTCGCCGCTGGTCGGCGCGGCCCCGCCGGCCGGCTCCTGCGCGGCGGCTTTCAGCAGCTGCACCCGGCCCCAGGCGCCCAGCGCGTACTGCAGTTCCGGCACCATCCGGCTGACCTGCTCGACGGTGCCGCCGAAGGTGAGCGCGAGCAGCCAGACGCCGGTCAGCCGGGCGCCGTCGATCTGGCCGGTGGTCAGCGCCCAGACGCCGCCGAGCACGACCAGGGCGATGCCGAACCGGGTGACCGCGGAGGCGACCGTGGTCAACCGCGCCGAGATGTACCAGACCCGGCGGGCGCGGCTCAGCACCCGGCCGGCCCGGTCGGCGTACAGGCCGAGCACGTACGGCCGGGCCAGGCTGGTGCGCACGTCGTCCTGGCCGTGGATGGACTCCTCCATCACCGCGGCCAGGTCCGACCACGCCTCCTCCTCGCCCATCCGGGCCGGCGCGATCTGCCGGGCCGGCCCGCTCAGCCGCAGCGCCAGCAGCCCGCTGAGCACCAGCATCGTCGCCGCGGCCGGCCACCAGAGCAGGGCCGCGGCCGCGATCGACAGCACGCCCATGGCGAGCCACTGCGCGATCCGGATGGCGCTGGTGCGCAACTCCGCGGCGACCTGCAGGACGTCGCCGTCGATCCGGTCGAGCAGCTCGCCGACCGGGGTGGTCTCCAGCGCCTGCAGGCCCTGCCCGAACGCCACCCGGCACAGCCGGCGCCGGACATCGGCCGCCCAGTCGGCGGTCAGCCCGGCCGCGATGAGCCCCACCAGAAGGTCGGTGAGCACGGCCAGGGCCAGCGCCACGGCCAGCGCGACGAACGCCGCCCCGGACCGGTGCAGCAACACCGGCCCGGCCAACGCCGACGCCGCGGCCTGCCCGACGCCACCGAGAACGATCAGCAGGAACACGGCCATGGTGCGGCGCGGCGCGGTCGCCCGCAGATCGCGGAGCAGCCCCATGGATGGCCCCTTCGGTCGAGACGGCGGACCCCCAGCCTGATCACCCGGCCCGCCGATCTCAACGCAATTACCGCGACCCCGCCGGTCAGCCCGCCCGAACCGCCCGGTTCAGTCCACAATGGACAGCCATTGCTGGCCGGGCCAGCGACCCCGCCGCCCGCCGCCCGGCCCCCCGGGCGTCGGGTACGGTCGAGGTGTTTAGGGCCTGCCGGCGGAGTTGCTGGCCGAGGGGGGTGGGTGGGCCGAGTGATGGAGACGGCCGTTCGCAGGGTTGTGGGGCGACGGTGCGGGCGCGAAGCCGGGGGTCATGGCCAGTGCCTGCGTGATCTCCTGGGCCGGGTACGGGGTTGCCCGGTTCACGCCGGCCAGGTTCCAGTAGAAGTCGTTCATGATCGCCGCGACGGGCGCGTGGCGGCTGATCAGCTGCGCGACCGGCTCGGGGGCGCCGGTGGGTTGTGCTCCGGCGGCGCAGCGGCGGATGTAGTCGTAGCGCTCGACGGGTCCGCCGGTGTCGGGGTTGGCTATCCCGACGACGTTGGTGACGATCCAGTTGAGCAGTTCCCGCACGGCGTAGCCGGCGTCGTGGCTGGCGTTGAGGGCGAGGAAGTCCCGCTCGTCGGTGGACAGGTCGAAACGGGGTGAGGTTGCCAGGCCGAGGTCGGCGAAGTAGAGACGGTGTCCGTCGGTCAGGATGTTGCGGAAGTGGGCGTCGAAATGCAGGAGCCTGCTGGCGTTCATGAAGGCGATGTCGGCCTGTAGGCATTCCTGCACCATGGCGCAGGCTGCGGTGACGGCGTCCGGGCCGGCGGCGAGTTGGCTGGTCAGCCAGGCGTCCAGGTTCTGCGGGATGTATTCAAGGAACAGCACCAGGCTCGCTGATGCCCGGGCGAGGGCGTGCAGCCGCCGCCGCACCGCCGCCGATCCGTCCCAGTAGGCGACGGCACGGTCGATGTCGGCGAGTTCGTCGGCCGGCGGCGCCGCGCCGGGCAGCACTCGCCAGTGATACATCAGTGGGAACGCCTCGCTCTGCCTGGTGAGCACCCAGTTCGTCGTCATGGTGTTCGCGGCGAGTTCCCGCCAGGCGCCGAAGCCACCCGCGGGCAGCAGCACGACCCCGTATTGGCAGAACGGGGGGAGCCCGAAGAGGTTCGCGGTGGACATGATGTTGTCCGGGTCGCGTTCCAGGTCGGTCAGCGGGATCCGCTTCACGAAGACCGGGGCACCGGCGACATCCAGCAACGCCGAGGTGCCCCCGACGCCCGACCCGATGGCCGGCGCCGCGTCCACCAGCCGACCAAGCTGATGATCGCTGAGTAGGGCCAACGCTGTGGACACATCGCCGTACTCGACCACGCGGGCCCCGTGCGACATATCCGCACCGTCATTCGGCAGTCCTCGCACCGCGTATCCCTTCTCCGGTCGAGGTGTCTGAGGGCTTGCCGGCGAATTGCTGGCCGGCGACCGCCAGTCTGAGGCAGCCTCGGATACCGCTTCGGGCGCCATGATGTCCGGACGCTATCGGACGGACCCCGACGCATCGCCGATCTGCGCCGCCCCTTCCGCGGTCAGCGGCGCCAGGCGGGGAGTTTGCGGAGGGCGGCGCCGAGAATCTTGTAGCACTCGGCCCAGTCGATCTCGCGGCCCACCGGAACGGTGTACTCGAACGACAGCTGCCGGGTGTCGGAGCGGGCGAAGATGATGATGTCGTGCGTGTCGCCGCGGCCGTTCCAGTGGGTGGTGAACATATACGCGATGACCTGCTCGCCGATCTTCGAGATCGTCTGTGGGGTGGCCGTGGTCGGCACGACGCCGTACTGGCTGTCGAAGTAGTTCCAGGTCGGGCAGCGGGCCGGCGTCTTGGCGACCGCGTCCATCTCGTGCGCCGCGCCGTTGCCGGGCCAGGAGCCGAGCTCCTCCAGGACGGTCCGGAGCTGACGGCGCCCGGTGGTGTACTCGTGGGTGTACCGGACACCGGCCCGGACCGCCGGCAGCTCGTTGTAGAGCGCGTTGACGGCCTTGGCGCAGGCCGGGCTGCTGCTGCGGTAGGTCGGGTTCTGGCCGGGGTCGGCCTCCGGGTCGCGACCCAGCGTGAACCCGGCGGGCAGGTCGCGTTGGGTCAGCAGCGCCGACCGCAGCTGCTTGGCCGTCGCCTGCCGCGGTGGCGAGGTCGGCTTCGGCGGGGGTGGCGTGGTCGTGGGCGCGGCGGTCGTGGGCGCCGCGGTCGCGGTGGCGCTCGCGGCCGGCGGGGTCGTCGGCGTGCTCGCCGCCGACGCCGTGCTCGCGGCCGGCTCGGCGGCCGGCTGCGCGTCGCTACCGCACGCCGCCACCATCAGCCCAGCCGCACCGATCGCCACCCATGCCCGAAACGTCACTGCGGACTCCCCAAGTTGGCCACAAACCACCCCGACCTAGCCGCGGCATTGTGTCAATCGCGTGACCCGACCGCCATCAGGTTGGGGATACCCGGTCGGCCAACTCAGCCCGGCAGCAGGGCGGAGATCGCCGAGATGGACTCGGGCGTGCCGCGGTGCAGCACCGCATGCATCCCGAACGCGGCCGCGGCGTCCACGACGACCGGCACGTCGTCCAGGAACACGACCTCGCCCGGGGCGACCCCCAGCCGCTCGCAGACCCACACCCATCCCGGCACCTTCGCACACCGGGCGGCCACGCAGCGCAATGGCCGCCGTGCCGCTCTCCGGAGCACGCCCGCCGGCGTTTCCCACTCCCCGATCCGGCGGCACACCGCGGCCGCCCCGGAGATACTCGGATGGCTCCCGGCGCAACCGGCCCGGGAATGCTGCTGGACGCCCTCAGACCGCGCCGGGTGCTGCCGATGGGGAGGTCCCGAGGACGCGATCTCCAGGCGGGAGGAGGCCCGGTGCGGACTCGATCTGGCCGGGTGTACCTGACCGTCGCGCTGGTCGCGGTGGTCGCGTTCGCGTTCGTGCCGGACGTGTCCTGGCTACCCACGGCCTGGCAGGTCGGCGTCGGCTACGGGGCGGCCGCAGCGGTCGTCGTCGGGGTGCGGCGGCACCGGCCCGCGGCCGCCGCCAGCTGGTACTGGCTCGCGGTCGGCATCGCGGCCAACACCAGCGGCATCGTGATCGAGACGGTGATCCAGCACGTCGATGGCGAGGTCCCACTGCCGTCGCTGGCCGATATCGGGTACTTGGGCATGTATCCCGCGCTGTGCCTGGGGTTGGCGCTGTTCGTCCGCCGCCGCAGCCGGTCCCGGAACTGGCCGACGCTGGTGGAGACCTGCACGATCTCGACCGGGCTCGGCCTGCTCTCCTGGGTGTACCTGATCCGCCCGCCGGCCGACGACCCGGCGCTGACCGTGCCGGGCCGCATCATCAGCATCGGCTACCCCGTGGGCGATCTCATCCTGCTCGCGATGACGCTCCGCCTTGTGCTGGGCGGCCGCGCCCGCGCCCGCGCGTGCCTGCTGATCGCGGCCGGGTTGACGGTGTTCCTCGGCGGTGACGTCAGCTGGGCGGTGATCAACAAGCTCAGCTGGGCGCCGACCACGCCGGTGCAGGACCTGCTCGCGTCGGCGTTCCTGCTCGGGTACGTCCTGCTCGGCTATGCGGCCCTGCACCCGTCCATGGCCGCGCTGGACGAGGAGGCGCCCGGCCCCCGGCCGGCGCTGACCGGCCCGATGCTGGCGCTGCTGGCCAGCGCCTCGCTGATCGCACCGGCCCTGCTGGCGTACGAGTTGTCGCGCGGCGAGGTCACCGACGGCGCGGCGATCGTGTTCGGCTCGGTCACGCTGTTCCTGCTCGTGCTGACCAGGATGGCGCAGCTCGTCCGGCACATCACGGCGCAGGCGGCGCAGCTGCGCGAACTGTCCAGAGTGGACGACCTGACCGGGCTGCCGAACCGGCGGGCCTGGTCATCGGAGCTGCCGGCGGCGATCGAGCGGGCCCGCCGGGACAGCACCTCGCTGTCGATCGCGATGCTCGACCTGGACCACTTCAAGCGGTTCAACGACCAGTTCGGCCATCCGGCCGGCGACCGGCTGCTCAAGAGCGCGGCCGTGGCCTGGAGCAGCCAGCTGCGGGCGGTCGACCAGTTGGCCCGCTACGGCGGTGAGGAGTTCATCCTGCTGCTGCCCGGCGCCGGGCCGGTGCTGGCCCGGCACGTGCTGGACCGGCTGGCCGAGGTCACCCCGGCCGGCCAGACGTTCTCGGCCGGCGTCGCCAGCTGGAACGGCCAGGAGACGTCGGACGAGCTGGTCAGCCGCGCGGACCGGCTGCTCTACGGCGCCAAGCAGGCCGGCCGGAACCGGGTGCACGCGGACTCCGTGGCGCTTCAGACCTCGGCCTGAACCGCGTCGCGCAGGCTCACGGGCTCGGTCGGCAGCGCGTCCAGGACGGTGCCGAGCGGCGTCCCCAGCACCGCTTCGACGTCGACCGGCCGGCCGAGCTCGCCGGCGGCAGCCAGCAGCCGGGCCAACAGCGCGGCCAGCAGCGGCTCGGCGCCGGCCTGTCCATTGTGGACATCACAGAGCGCGGTGAGGTGGCCGCCGAACTCGGCCAGCGCCGCGACGCCGACCGGGGCACCGCCCTCGACCGCGACCACCCCGCCGGCCGGCAGCAGCCGCGGCAGCGTCTCGGCCCTGATCACCTCGCGCGGTGTCGGCTTCCAACCGGGCGCCGTCTCCTGACCCCAGGCGAGCAGCGCGGCGAGCGCGTCGAGCACGGCGTCGGAGTCCAGGGCGGTCAGCGGAGTCAGCGGCACCGGAGATTCGGCCAGCGGGAGCCGCACGGTGGCCGGGTCGAGCCGCCACACCCCGTACCGCAGCAGCGGCCGGAATCCGCGCGCGGCGGCGAACCCGACACCGGCCGGGTCGCGGCTGTCCACTGTGGACCAGAGCGGCGGCGGGACGAACCCCTCGATCGCCTCCCGGACCGCCACCAGCAGCGCGCTGCCCACCCCGCGGCGCCGGCTCGCCGGGCCGACCAGGACCCCGACCGGCACGCTGCCGGGATGGTGTTGGGAGGCCTGCGCCGCCGCCACCCCGAGCACCGCCCCGCCGGGCGACTCCGCGACCAGGCAGCGCCGCCACGCCGGCGGCTCACGGTCGGGCCCGTACAAGCCCCGGACCATCTCGCCCAGCCCCGGATCGCCCTCGTACCCGGCCGCGACCAACCCGGCCACGGCGGCGTCATCACCCGACTGGAACGACCGAATCAACACGCCCGAACGGTAGCCGGCGGCACCCCTGGCGGTCAGTCGGGTTTCGCGCCGGCAAGATCCGGGTGCGGCGCGCGGCGCCCGGCGGCGGTGCTGCCGCGGTGGAGCTCGCCGACGTCCTCGCGGTGCTGGCCGCGCTGGACCGGTCCGGGTGCCGCCCGGGGTGGCGGCGTCCTGGCCGACCCCCGGCCAGGACGCGGCCGGCGGACGGACCTCCGGCGGGTCTGGCTGCGGGCGTGGTCAGCCGCGGTTGCCGGCCGGCGTGCGCTGGGCGAGGTGGCGGAGGTACTCGGCGCGGTTGAACGGGTTGCCGTCGGTGCGCGGGCGGGTCGGCGGGGGGCCCGCGACCGGCCGGTCGCCGCCCGGCCGGGACGACCATGTGCCGTAGCCGCTGGACAGCCCGGGGAGCTGGCGCTGGAACGTGTGCACGACCCGGGCCGGGATCTCGCCGGTGAGCCGCCAGACCGCGCTGGCCGCCGTCTCGTCGATGCGCGCGCCGAGTTGGGCGAGGCGCGCGCTGACCGGGCCGAGCCGGTCCAGCGGGATCTCCAGGTCGAACCGGTTGCACGGCTCGTACACGCGGGTGCCGGCCCCGGCGAGCGCGGTGGCCAGCACCAGCGGGGTGAGGTCGCGGAAGTCGCCGGCCACGGTGATCGGCGACCAGTAGCCGCAGTGCGTCAGGGTGATCACCACGTCGGTGACCGGCCAGCCGTACCGGCCCTGCTCCAGCACGCGGGCCACGGTCTCCTCGATGGCCTTGTGGAACGCCAGCGGCAGCGAGCCCAGCTCGACCTCGCGTTGGTAGCGGATGCCCGCGCCGGCCGGCGCCGGCGCGGCGCGCAGGCCGAGCTCCGCGGCGAAACCGTGCCCGATCGGCTCGTAGCCGGTGCCGACCCCGACCGGCCGCTCCAGGTGGACCAGCTCGGTCGGCATGAAGTCCACATCCAGCCGGTACGTCTCCGCCAGCGTCGCCGCGATCACCTCCTTCTGCACCTCCCCGTACAGCAGCAGGCTGATCTCGCCGTCCGGGCGGACCCGGGCGCCGATCAGCGGATCCTGGTCGGCCAGGCTGAGCAGGGCCGCGTGCAGCGTGGCCGCGTCGCCGGCCCGGCGCGGCCGTACCACGGTCTCCAGGCTCGGCCTGGCCACGTACTGCTCGCCGGCCAGCCCGTGCGGTGAGCCGAGCTGGTCCCCGATGCGGATCTCGGGCAGCCCGCGGACCTGCCCGATGTGCCCCGCCGTGAGCTGGCCGCCCGCCGCGTCACCGACGACCCGCAGCGCGCTGACCTGGCCGTCGTACCTGCGGACCTGGCCGTCCGGCTCGCGCCGGTAGACGGTGACCCGCTGCCGCGCCCGCAACTGCCCGCCGTAGGAACGGACGTAGGCCACCTTCTCCCCGCCGGAGCGGTCGCCGCGGGCGCCGCCGGGGCCGCGGTCGCCGCCCGGCCCGCCGCCCGGGGCGCGCTCGATCGCGAAGACCTGGCCGCGCAGCCGGGGCTCCGGCGCCGGCGCGGGGGGCAGCAGCCGACCGATCGCGTCCCGCAGCGCCGGCACCCCGGCGCCGGACAGCGCGCAGCCGAACACCAGCGGGTACGCCTGCGCGGCGGCGGTCTTCGCGGCCAGCGCGGCGTGCAGGCGGGCCGGGCTCGGCGCCGCGTCCGCGACCAGGTCGGCCAGCAGCGCGTCGTCGTGCTCGGCAAGCGCCGCGTGCAGGCCCGCGGGGTCCTCGACGTACTCGGCGGCCGCGCTGCCGAGCCCGCGGACCGTGCCGAGCGGGGCGACCCGCGGCGCGAGCGTCGCGGCGATGTCCGCCACCAGGTCGCCGGCCCGCGCGCCGACCCGGTCGATCTTGTTGACGAAGATCAGCGTCGGCAGCCGCAGCGACCGCAGGATGCGCATCAG
>JBBWZH010000062.1:0-2917 GCA_039648995.1 Mycobacteriales bacterium | reverse complement strand
TCAGGCAGCAACGCTGCCACATCGTTCGGGGGGATCTCCTTGCGTATCGCTCGATTCGCTGTCGTTGCCGCATGCGCGGCGTCGGTTCTACTCGCCGGTTGCGCGGGTCTATCAGAGGACACCACCGCGACCGGAAAGAAAGCTGAGGTAGTCCCGGCCGGCGCCTCCACCGGTGCCGGGCAGTCCGCCAAGGACGCGAAGGTTGGTCAGGCGATCCGGGTCACCGGCCCGGAGAAGCTCGACGCGTCCGTCACGCTGGTCAGCGCGAAGCCCTACAGGAAGGGGAAGGGCGACTACGCGTCGCCGCCCGAGAAGGGCGCCTTCGTGGTCGCGGACCTGCTGGTCGCGGTAAGGGGTGGCCGGTACGCCGTCAACCCGCTCTACCTGAAGTACCAGGCGCCGGACGGCACCACGTTCGACTCAATGAGCGGCAACGCCATCACCGCCGGGTTCGACCCGCAACTGTCCGCCGGGGATATCGCCGCCGGTCAGCGCACCCGCGGGTTGGTGACCTTCGATGTCCCCGCCGGCGCCGGCGCGAGGGTACAGCTCACCGACGAACTGGGCTCCGTCATCGGCCAATGGGCCCTATAGCGGCGACCTCGCCGCGTAGCCCCACCGAGAGCCCCCCGGCCACGCTGGCCGGGGCGGCTCTCGGCGCCGGCCCCCTGTCAGACACAGCGTTCTGCTACCGCCCGTCCAAGTGATGTGCAGCAGGCCGAGGTGGACTGCCCGCCTCAGTTCGGCGTAGCATCTATGTTACGCCCCCAGTATCGGAGACACGAATGACCGGCCAACAGCGAGGAGCCTTCTGGGACGACCTCGCAGGTGACCTGCAAGACCCAGCCTTCGCTCGCCAGTACGCCATCGAGTCGGCGCGGATCGCGACCATCGACGCTGTGGTGAACTCGCTCGACGATGCGCGCGAAGCTGAGGGCTTGTCCAAGGCTGATCTGGCGCGTGCCGTCGGCTCCAACCCTGCGGCGATCCGACGCCTGTTCGGTTCCGGTCGGATCAACCCGACCCTGGGGACTCTTGCCGAGGTCGCGGCCGCGCTCGGCTTGCGCATCACAGTCGAAAAGGTCCCCGCCGCCTCCAGCGGTGCGACGCCGCAGCACGGCGCGGGCCGGCACTCGGCTACGCCGGCCGCAGGACCTGTCCGGACCGCGGCGGGCAAAGGTCGTCCGACCCGGGGCAAGTCGGCGGTCCCGATCGCGGCCAAGGCAGCCAAGCAGTCCGCAGCCACGGCCAGGGGAAAACGCGCAGCGCGTTAGATCACGCTGCGGGGGTTGCGAGCCCGGTACTCCTTGCCGAGTGCTCTTATCTGAGCGTAGTCGTCATCGCTGAGCGTCGTCCGGAACGCCTTGTGCCGTCCATCCACGACGACCAGCAACGGCTTGCCGTACCCCTGTGCCTCGTAGTCGAGCAGACAGAACAGCCGGTAGTGGTTGCGTTGTGGTCCGTCGACACGTACCTCGAACCAGCCGGTCATCTCGCCGTGCATCGCCTCCCAGTAGCCGCCGCCGGCGAATCTCGTCGGCGGCGCAGCCGCAACGGCAGTCAGCACGGCGACGATCTTGGCCCGCACTTTGGTCGGGCATCCGCTGAGGAACATCTGTCCCGGCACGCCGCAGTCAGGGTCGTCGTCGCGGTGCCGCCGGAAGTACACGATGTCGTGCGCATCGTCCGCTGACAGGCGTGTACGCACTTCCTCCTGAGCACGGGGCCGCTTGGGTTTTCTGCGTGATCGCGGATCAGGGCTCATGCGACCGCATCATCTCAGTCGGCTCCGGCTCAGAGCCCCTGCGATCATGACGCTGACACGCAAAGGACCGGTCGGGCTGGCTCGCGAATCGGTGACCGATATCGCGGCCAGAACTCAGTCGATGTGCTGCGTCTCGTCCGCGCCGGGCGGGTGTTCCTTGTCGGCCCAGTTGGCACGGTTCATACGCGACGGCTGGACCCGCGGCGGCTCACCGTCCTGCTTCGGAAAGTTCGGCGGGTAGGGGGCGTCGCCGAGGCCGCGGTCGCGCTCGTCCCGCTCGGACCACTCCAGCAGCGGCTCCAGCGAGTGGTGCACGTCGTCGATCGCGGCGTGCAGGTCGCCGAGCTGGGCGAACCGGGCCGGCATGGTCGAGATCGTGAAGTCCTCGATCTCCACGTCCGGCAGCTCGTCCCAGGTCACCGGCGCGGAGGCGGGCGCGATCGGGTTGCCGCCGCGCAGCGAGTAGGCCGCGGCGATCGTGCGGTCGCGGGCGTTCTGGTTGTAGTCGAGGAAGATCGCGGTGCCGCGTTCCTCCTTCCACCACGCGGTCGTGACGAGCTCCGGCGCCCGCCGCTCCACCTCCCGGGCGAACGCCAGCGCGGCCCGGCGTACCTGCACGAACCCCCAGCGCGGCTCGATCCGGACGTAGATGTGCACGCCCCGGCTGCCGGACGTCTTCGGGAAGCCGGTCATCCCCAGGTCGGCCAGCACCTCGCGAACGGTCCCGGCGACCACCTTCGCCTCGGCGAACCCGGTGCCGGGCTGCGGGTCCAGATCGATGCGCAGCTCGTCCGGCCGCTCGGTGTCGGCCCGCCGGGAGTGCCACGGGTGGAACTCCACAGTGGACATCTGCACGGCCCAGATCACGCTGGCGAGCTCGGTGACGCACAGCTCGTTCGCGCTGCGGCCGGACGGGAACTCCACCCGCGCGGTCTCGATCCACGGCGGCGCCCCGGCCGGCACCCGCTTCTGGTAGATCCGCTCACCGCCGGTGCCGTCCGGGAACCGGTGCAGCATGCACGGCCGCTCCCGCAGCGCCCGCACGATGCCGTCGCCGACGGCGAGGTAGTAGTTGGCCACGTCCAGCTTGGTCGCGCCGAGCGCGGGGAAATAGACCCGGTCCGGGTTGGACACCTTCACGACCCGGTCCCC
>JBBWZH010000051.1:0-15568 GCA_039648995.1 Mycobacteriales bacterium | reverse complement strand
GACGCCGTCGAACGTGACCCGGCCGGCCCCCGGCGCGGCGAACCGCAGCAGCACCGCCAGCAGCGTGCTCTTGCCCGCTCCGCTCGGCCCGCACAGCGCGACCCGCTGCCCGACCGGCACCACCAGCGAGACCCCGGCCAGCGCCGGCACGTCCCGGTCCGGGTACGAGACGGTCACCCCGTCCAGCCGCAGCTCGCCGGCCGCCGCCGGCCCGGCCGCGCCGGCCGCCGTCGGCCCGGCCGGGTCAGGTTCGTCCAGGATCCGCAGGGCGGCCGCGGCGGCGACCGAGCCCTCCCGGCCGGCGTGGTACTCGGTGCCGAGCCGGCGCAGCGGCAGGTACGCCTCGGGCGCGAGCAGCAGCACCAGCAGCGCGGTCTGGTACGGCACCCGGCCGTCCAGCAGCCGCAGGCCGACCTGGACGGCCACCACCGCGACCGCCACCGTGGTCAGCACCTCCAGTAGCAGCGCGGACAGGAACGCGATCCGCAGCGTGCGCATGGTGGCGGCGCGGTGCTCGCCGGTGACCCGGTGGATCGTCGCCACCTCCGCCTGCGCCCGGCGGAACACCAGCAGCGTGGGCAGGCCCTCGACCGCGTCCAGGAAGTGCCCGCCGAGCCGCTGCAGCAGGCCCCACTGGCGCTCGGTGGCGGCCTGCCCGGCGCGCCCGACCAGGGCCAGCACCAGCACGATCAGCGGCAGGCTGACCGCCACGACGAGCGCGGCCGGCCAGTCGGCCAGGCCGAGCACGACCAGCACGGTGACCGGCACCAGGCCGGCCAGCACCAGCTGCGGCAGGTACCGGCCGAGGTAGCCGTCCAGCCCGTCCAGGCCGCGGGTGGCCAGCGTGATCAGCTCGCCCGGCCCGCGCCGGGCCAGCCAGCCGGGGCCGAGCGCGAGTGCCCGGCGCAGCAGCCCGGACCGCAACTGCCGCTTCACGTCCACCGCGACCCGGCCGGCCACCGCCTCGGCGGCGTACCCGGTCACCGCGCGGGCCAGCAGCACGAGGGCGAGCGAGATCAGGCTGCCGCGCAGCGCGGCCACGCCATCGCCGGCGAACGAGCCGGCGATAACGCGGGCCAATAACGCGGCCTGCGCGACGATCAGCCCGGTGGTGACCACACCGACGGCCACCGCGGCGAGGATGCCGACACGCGCGGCCGGGGCACCCCGGACCAGCCGCCGGTCGACCCGGCCGGCGGACATCAGCGCGACCCGGCCAGCACCGACCCCCCGAACAGCCGGGCCCGGAAGACCCGATCGGCCCAGATCCGGTCGTTGAACGGCACTGGGGTCACCAGTGCTGCCACCCAGGTCGTCACGCGGCGAGTGTACGGCGTGCACGATCCATCCCGGACGCCCGGGACGACCCACGGACGTCCACAGTGGACGGTCCGGCACGAATGTCCCGCTGAGCGGGCGACCGTCCCAGCCAGCGGGCCGGCGGTCAGGATGGCCGGTGGCTCGTCGGGGGCACCCCGGGCCGAAGGACCCGGCCGGACCGGGACCTCGGTACCTGTCGGGCCGGGTCGCGCGCGGGCAGGCTCGGCGGTGAGACCGTCAACTCCGCCTGGTCAGGCGGCCTGCGGGCCGCCGGTGAGGAGGCTGTCGTGGGATACCCGGCACAGCCCGTCGTGGTGGGTGTGGACGGCAGCGAGCGATCGGTCGAGGCGCTGCGCTGGGCGGCCGCCGAGGCCGCCAGGCTCGGCCGGCCGCTGGTCGCCGTGCTGGCCTGCGGCGCGACCCGGTTGACCGCGCCGTACGCGCCGATCGGCGCCTGCCGGCCGGTCGACACGGGCATGTCCGCCGAGGACCTGCTGGCCGACATGGTCGACGCCGCGTTCGACGGTGCGCCGCCGGTGCCGGTGCGGCAGGTCTGCGACCCGCGGCCGCCGGTGCCGGCGCTGCTCGGGCACGGGGCGGGCGCGGCGCTGCTGGTGCTCGCCACCAGCCCCGGACCGCAGGCGCCGGCCGGCATGCGGCCGGGTACTGGCCGGCCGCTCGGATCGACCGCGCTGGCCGTGGTCCGGCACGCGCCGTGCCCGATCGTCCTGCTGCCCGTCGACCGGCACCCCGGTGTCGCCGACCGGCGCGGCCACACCGCGCTCGCCACGGCCTAGGCCTACCCGTTGCGGACGGCGCGGAGTTCCGCGGCCAGCACCGCGGCCTGGGTGCGCCGCTCCATGCCGAGCTTGGCCAGCAGGTGCGAGACGTAGTTCTTGACCGTCTTCTCGGCCAGGAACATCCGCTCGGCGATCTGCCGGTTGGTCAGGCCCTCGCCGATGTGGTCGAGCACGGTGCGCTCCTGGTCGGTCAGCGTGGCCAGCGGGTCGCGCCGCCGGTTCGCCGTCTCCCGCATCCGGTCGAGCACCCGCGCGGTGGTGCGCGGGTCCAACAGCGACTGTCCAGATGCGACAGTGCGGATCGCGCCGACCAGATCGTTACCGCGGATCTGCTTGAGCACGTAACCGGTCGCGCCGGCCATGATCGCGTCGAACAGGGCGTCGTCGTCGGCGAACGAGGTCAGCATGATGCAGCGCAGGTCGGGCAGTTGGGAGCGCAGTTCGCGGCAGACCGTCACCCCGTCGCCGTCGGGCAGCCGTACGTCGAGCACGGCGACGTCGGGGCAGATGGCGGGCACCCGGCTCAGCGCCTCGGCCGCGGTCGCCGCCTCGCCGACGACGGCGATGTCCGGCTCCGGCTCGAGCAGGTCCGCGACCCCGCGCCGGACCACCTCATGGTCGTCCAGTAGGAACACTCGGATCACACGCTCGGTCACGCTTCGTGATGTTGCCACAACGCGGACCGATCAAGGAGATCTGCGTCACGCGCCCGCGGCGCCGGTACCGGGGATGTGCCCGCACCGTCCGGTGTGCGACGGTTGTCCGAGGTCTGGACTGGGCACTGTCCCCCCTGTCCGGAGTCCGCGGCGGGGCCGGCGAACCGGCCCGAGCGACGGCGACAAGGAGCGTGCGGATGGAGACCTTCGAGGTGTGGGCGCCGTCCCACGACCGGGTCAGGGTCGCGACGCTCGGCACCGACCACGAGATGCAGCGGACCAGCGGCGGCTGGTGGCGGGCGGCCGTGGCCGACGCCGGCCCCGGCACCGACTACGCCTTCCGGCTCGGTGACGACGACACGCCGCTGCCCGACCCGCGCTCGCGCTGGCAGCCCGACGGCGTGCACGGCCGCAGCCGGATCTACGACGACACCGCCCACGAGTGGTGCGACGCGGCCTGGACCGGCCGGCAGCTGGCCGGTTCGGTGCTGTACGAGATGCACATCGGCACGTTCACCCCGGACGGCACCTTCGACGCCGCCATCGGCAGGCTCGATCACCTGGTCGAGCTCGGCGTCGACCTGATCGAGGTGCTGCCGGTGAACGGCTTCAACGGCGTGCACAACTGGGGTTACGACGGCGTCTGCTGGTACGCGGTGCACGAGCCGTACGGCGGGCCGGACGGGTTCAAGCGCTTCATCGACGCCTGCCACCAGCGCGGCGTCGGCGTGCTGCTGGACGTCGTCTACAACCACCTCGGGCCGTCCGGGGCGTACCTGCCGCTGTTCGGGCCGTACCTCAAGGACGGCCGCAACACCTGGGGGCAACTGGTCAATTTGGACGGTCCGGACTCGGCCCAGGTCCGCCGGTACATTGTGGACAACGCGCTGATGTGGCTGCGTGACTATCACCTTGATGGGCTCCGGTTGGACGCCGTGCACGCGCTGGTGGACAGCAGCGCGACCAACCTGCTGGAGCAGTTCGCGGTGGAAACCGAGGCGCTGTCGGCACATCTGGGCCGGCCGCTGTCGCTGATCGCGGAATCCGACCTGAACGACCCGAAGCTGGTCACCTCCCGCGACGGCGGCGGCTACGGGCTCGCCGGGCAGTGGGACGACGACGTGCACCACGCGCTGTTCGCCACGGTGACCGGCGAGCGGCAGGGCTACTACGTCGACTTCGGCCCGCTGCCGGTGCTGGCCAAGGCGCTCACCGCCGGGTTCGTGCACGACGGCGGCTGGTCGACGTTCCGGCGCCGGCCGCACGGCCGCCCGCTGGACCGCACCCGCACCCCGGGCCACCGGTTCGTGGTCTGCCTGCAGAACCACGACCAGGTCGGCAACCGCGCGGTCGGCGACCGGCTGTCCACGTTGGTCTCGCCGGCGATGCTGCGGGTCGCCTCGGCGCTGCTGCTGACCGCGCCGTACACGCCGATGCTGTGGATGGGCGAGGAGTGGGGCGCGACCACGCCCTGGCAGTTCTTCGTCAGCCACCCGGAGCCCGAGCTCGCCGAGACGTACGACATCAGCCGGCGGGAGGAGTTCGCCGGCCACGGATGGTCCACTTCGGACATCCCGCACCCGCAGGACCCGGAGACCTTCATGCGGTCCAAATTGGACTGGAAGGAGCCGGAGCAGGAGGAGCCGGCGGCGCTGCTCGAGTGGTACCGCCGGCTGATCGCGCTGCGCCACGCACGGCCTGAGCTGACCGACCCCCGGCTGCACGAGGTCGCCGCCGACTACGACGAGGACGCTCGCTGGCTGGTGCTGTCCCGGGGCCGGCTGCGGGTCGCGGTGAACCTGGCCGCGAACCGGCAGGAGATCCCGCTGGACGGCACCCCGCTGTCGATGCTCCTGGCGTCCCAGCCTGGCTTCGTCTACCGCAGCGGCGTGATCGAGCTCGACGGCGAGTCGGTCGCGATCGTCGAGCTGGCCACCGAGGCGGGCGTCCCGTCCACGTTCACCGTCGGGCGACCGGGTGGCGCCGGCCTCACGGCTGGGTGACGCGGGCCAGGAAGTAGACCGCGCCGCTGGCCTGGTGCCGGATCAGCACCAGGAACGGCCGGTCCACCTTCACCTCCAGCGGCCGCGGCGGGGCCAGCATCGCCGCGGCCCGCACCATCATCAGCGCCGTCGCGGCGGCGCCCTCCAGGCCGGTCTCGTCCACGGTGAGCACCGCCTTGTGCACCGCCGCGTCGACCTTCAGCCGCTCCTCGCCGCCGGTCACGCCGGACAGGTCGGCCGCGTCGCTGAACAGCCTGCGGACGCCGACCGCGGCCAGCGGCCCGACCAGCGGCGCCTGGCCCTCGACCCGGAACTTCGGCAGCCACAGCGACACCTGCCGCGGCTGCGCGGCGTCCAGCAGACCGGCCAGCGCGGCCGGGGTGAGGGCCGGCTCGGCCCCGGCCAGGTCGCCGTCCGGCAGCAGCACCTCGGCCAGCACCCCGCCTCCGGCCGGCAGCCCGACCAGTTGCCAGCCGCCGCCGGCCGCGTACCGCAGCCGGCGCTCGACCCGCATCGTCGGCACCGTCGCCCGCCCGGTGGGCGCGTGGAACGGCGCCGGCACGGTCGCCCCGCGGGGGAACTCGGTCAGCCAGGAGGCGCGCAGCCACAGCGCGTTGACCAGGACCGCCCGCGTCTCCCGGCGGATCGCGTCGGCCGGCACCAGGTCCTTGATCAGGCCGTTGGTGGTCTTCTCGACGTCGGCGTTGATCGTGTGGCGGGCGCCGGCCGGGTCACCGCGGAAGTCGGCCACCCGCACCGCGCCACCCGGCCAGGCCCGGACGGCCGCCACGTAGGCCGGGGCCACCGGCAGCGTGCGGTCCGGCCAGAGCGTGTTGGCCACCGCGATCCGCGCCTCCGGGCCGCCGTCGCCGCCCGGGTCGAGCACGGCCGCGTCGGCCAGCGCGGTGGCCACCGGCGCCAGGTCGCCACCCCCGGCCAGCGCGGCGGCGATCTCCTGCCGGGTGTCGCCGCCGGCGCCGGCGGCGGCCAGGCCCAGCGCGGAGCCCACCGAGTACGGCGACCAGACGAAGCCGGCGGACCGGTCGGCGCCGGCGATCGCGGCGTGCAGGTCGAGCACGAACCGGAGGTCGGGGGCGGCCATCCGGCCATCCTGCCACCAGGGCAGCGACGGCCCGGGCTTGCGTCCCGGCAGAAAAGTGATATCACTATGATAGACATCGAGGGAGTCAGCCGCGTACCCCGGCCGCTCGATGCTCACCAGGGAGGCCACCTCATGACCGTGCAGAGCCTGGATATACCGGTCGACCTGCCCGAACCGCAGGTGCGGGAACGGCCGTCGGGCAGCGTGTCCGGCTGGCCGATGCTGGCCCTGTGCGTCGTCGCGGTGCTCGGCGGCGCCGGGCTGATCGTCTGGGGCAGCCTGCTGCTGGCCGGCTCCGGCCCGGCCGTGGTCGGCACCGCCGTGCTGGTCGTCGGCCACCCGGTCGCCATCGGTGGCGCCATCAGCCTCGGCGGCCTGACCGCGGTCGCGCCCGGGCAGGCCCGGGTGGTGGCGCTGTTCGGCCGGTACGTCGGCACGATCCGGACCACCGGGCTGCGCTGGGTGAACCCGCTGACCCGGCGGCGCGCGGTCTCCACCCGGATCCGCAACCACGAGACCGCACCGGCCAAGGTGAACGACGCGGACGGCAACCCGATCGAGATCGCCGCGGTCGTGGTCTGGCAGGTCGAGGACACCGCCCGCGCACTGTACGAAGTGGACGACTTCATCGAGTTCGTCGCCATCCAGACCGAGACCGCGGTCCGCCACATCGCGACCAGCTACCCGTACGACGCGCACGGCGACGGGCAACTGTCGCTTCGGGACAGTGCCGCGGCGATCACCGAGCAACTGTCCGCCGAGATCGCCGCCCGCGTGGTCGCGGCCGGGGTGCGCATCATCGAGTCGCGGATCACCCGGCTCGCCTACGCCCCCGAGATCGCCCAGGCGATGCTGCGCCGCCAGCAGGCCGGCGCTGTGGTCGCGGCCCGGCAGCGGATCGTCGAGGGCGCGGTCGGCATGGTCGAGCTCGCGCTGTCCAAATTGGACGAGCAGAACGTGGTGCAGCTGGACGAGGAGCGCAAGGCCGCGATGGTGAGCAACCTGCTGGTCGTCCTGTGCAGCGACCATGCCACCCAGCCAGTGGTGAACACCGGCTCGCTCTACCACTGAGGTAGTCGCGTGGCGGACCGCAAGAGCATCCTGCTCCGGCTCGACCCGGCCGTGCACGACGCGCTCGCCCGGTGGGCGGCCGGCGAGCTGCGCAGCACCAACGCCCAGATCGAGTTCCTGCTCCGGCGGGCGCTCGCCGACGCCGGGCGGTTGCCCGGCGGCGTCGGCGGCCTGCCCCGGCGCGGCCGGCCGCCGAAGGCCACCGACGTCGCCGACGCCGCCGATATCGCCGACGTCGCCGACGTCGCCGATCGAGAGGAGTGACCGTGGCACTGCCGCCGTCGCTGCCGGCCCGGCTCTACCTGCTCGCCTACGACCCGCGGCGGCAGCGGCCGGTCACCGCGTACCGCATCCAGTACTCGCTGCGCGCAGCCGCGCTGACCGACCTCTGGCTCACCGGCCACCTCAGCGACGCGCACGGCCGGCCCGCGCTCACCAGGGGCACCGGCACCGGGCAGGTCACCGACCCGGTGCTGGCCGGGATGCTGCGGCAGATCGAGGCGGGCAAGCCGCGGCTGTGGGAACACTGGATCCGCCGCCCGGACCGGACCATCCGGGCCGAGACCCGCGACCAGCTGGTGGCCGGGGGCTGGATCCGGGTCGGGTCGCACCGGCGGCTCGGTCTCTTCCCGACCGAGCGGGTCGCCATCCGCGACCCGCTGCTGCGCAGGCGGTTGGCCGCCGTGGTCAGCGAGGCCCTGCGCCCGGGCCGCTCCGTCGCCAACCTCGACCCGCGCGACGCCGCCCTGGTCGCCCTCGCCGCCGCCGGCGAGGCCCGCGCCGCGCTCCCGCGCAGCGCCGTCCGCCAGCACAAGGACAGGATCGACCAGCTCACCGAGGCCGCCGGCCCCGCCGCCCCGGCGCTGCGCAAGGCGATCAAGCACGCCCGCCAGTCCACCAGCGCCTGACGGCCTGGGGGCGGCGTCCGAAGGCCCGGGGGCGTGGCCACCGACCGGCTCTAGGCGGTTAGCCTCGCCCGATGGCCATACGGACGCTCGATCGCGGACAAGCGCGGCGGATCGCGGTGCGTGCGCAACTGCTCGACGCACCGCGGCCGACCGGCCTGCTGCCGGTCGTGCACCAGCTGACCCTGCTGCAGGTCGACCCGACCGCCGCCATCGCGCCGAACGTGGACCTGATCGCCTGGAGCCGCCTCGGGTCGTCGTACCAGCCGGCCCACCTGCAGGAGGCGTTGGAACGGGATCGCACGCTGTTCGAGTACGGCGCGATGGTGCGGCCGATGAGCGACCTGCGGCTCTACCGTGCCGGGATGGCGATCTGGCCCCGCGGCGAGAAGTCGCGAGACTGGCTGGCGGCCAACGACCGGTTCCGCCGCGACATCCTGGCGCTGCTCGGCGCCTCCGGGCCGCTGCCGTCCCGCGACATCCCGGACACCAGCGCGGTGGCGTGGCCGTCGACGGGGTGGACCAACAACCGCAACGTCACCCAGATGCTGGAATTCATGATGATGCGCGGCGAGGTCGCGATCACCGGCCGCCGCGGGCGGCAGCGCATCTGGGACGTGGCGGAGCGGGTCTACCCGGCGGGCACACCCGTTGTCCCGCTGGACGAGGCGCGCCGGACCCGCGACGAACGGCGGCTGCGGTCGCTGGGCATCGCCCGGGAGACCGCGCCCGCCATGCCCAACGAACCGGTGTCGGTCGGGGAGGCCGGCGAGCCGGTGACCGTCGAGGGCGTGCCCGGGGTCTGGCGGGTAGACCCCGCCGCGATCGGGCAGCCGTTCACCGGCCGCACGGCGCTGCTGTCCCCGTTCGATCGCCTCGTGCACGACCGGGTCCGGCTCGCCGGCCTGTTCGAATTCGAGTACGTGCTCGAGATGTACAAGCCCGCCGCGAAGCGCCGCTGGGGCTACTTCGCGCTGCCGATCCTGCACCACGACCGCCTGGTCGGGAAGGTGGACGCCACCGCCGACCGCAACGCCGGCACCCTCCGCGTGGACGCGATCCACCAGGACACCCCGTTCACCAAGGCCATCACCGCCGCCGTGCACGACGAGCTCCGCGACCTCGCCTCCTGGCTGCAACTCCCCCTCACCGGCCCAGCCGCCCCACCGCCCGCGACCCCTATCCGACGCCGAACCGCGGCCGGCCGGACCTGATCCGACCGCGACCGTCGGCCCCGGTGGCTAACCGGGATCTGCTGACGGCGGTACCGCGTAGGATGACGCCGTGACCATCGAGCGGGTTTCCATCGACCATCGGGTGATGGGCGGGGTGCCCTGCATCCGCGGCACCCGTATTCCGGTCGCGACCGTCGTCGGCATGCTCGCCGATGGCATCACTATCGCGGAGATCATCGCGGACTACCCCCAACTGACCGTGGACGATATCCGCGACGCCCTGCGCTTCGCCGCCGCGGCCGTCGACGAGCGCGAGCTCCCGACCCGGATCAGTGCGTGAGATTCTGATCGACGAGTGCCTTCCCGTCCGGTCAAGCCAGTTTCTGCGCGCATTCGGCCATGACGCGGTGCACGTCGCCGACCTCGGCCTGCTTGGCTCGCCCGATGATCAGATCATGCGGGCCGCCGCCGAAGGCGGCCGCATCTTGGTTTCCGCCGACACCGACTTCGGCGAGCTGCTCGCGGTCGGCCAACACCTTGCGCCGGGCTTCGTCCTCCTGCGCGGCCTGGCAGGGGCGCCGGACCACCGGCTTCGGCTACTCGCCGACAACCTGGATCAGGTCGAGGACGACCTCCTCGCCGGTGCCATCGTGGTCGTCACCGAGGAACGGATCCGGATCCGCCGCCTTCCGGTAGTTGTCGACCGCGCCGACGCCTGATCACGCGGCCCGGGCCGGCCGAGCCGCGCGCGGCGGTGGTCAGCCGGCGGCGGCCGGCTCGGGTTTGTCCACTGTGGACGGTTTCGGCGCGGGGGGGTAGGTGGTGTCGGTGGGGGCGGGCCAGCCGAGGGTGTCGCGGTGCTCGGCCAGGGCCTGCTGGTAGGCGTGGGTCTCGACGTAGTTGGCGTGCCGGGGGGAGTCGAGGTAGGGGATGCCGGCGCGCAGGTCCGGGTGGGCCTCCCGGCGCAGGCGGCGGAGCAGGTCCCAGTTCTCGCCGGTTTCGCGGGCGTGCATGTCGGCGACGACCGCCTGGGCCATCTCGTCGAAGCGCTGGTAGGCGGCGTCGGCGAACTCGACGAAGCCGAGCACGTAGAGGCCGTCCAGGGTGCGGTGGAAGATGTTCAGGTAGAGATCGGGGCGGGCGCCGGTCCACTCGAACAGGGCCGGGTCGAGGTACGGGATGCGGTGCTCGTAGCCGGTCGCCAGCAGCACGAGGTCGACCCGCTCCTCCCGCCCGTCGGCGAACCGCACCCCGTCCTCGGTCAGCGCGGCGACGTCGCCGCGGGCGGTCAGGTCGCCGTGCGAGAGGTGATGCAGCACCTGCGTGTTGAGGATCGGGTGTGAGGTGAGCGCGGCGTGGTCCGGCGCGGGCAGGCCGTACCGGGTGAGGTCGCCGACCAGGCCGTCCAGCAGCTTGCTGGCGTCCTCCGGCACCACGATCCCCGCCGGCGGGGTGAGCCGGGAGTTGATGAACACGTCGGTCGGGATGCCGAACAGGTGCTTCGGCACGAACCGGTAGCCGCGCCGCACCGACAGGAACGCGGCGTCGGCGGACCGCGCGGCGTCGCAGGCGATGTCCGCCCCGGAGTTGCCGCAGCCGACGATCAGCACCCGCCGGCCGCGGAACTCGGCCGCCGACCGGTAGGTCACCGAGTGCCGGATCTCGCCGCGGAACCGATCCGCCCCGGGCAGCGCCGGCAGCGCCGGCTGCCAGGTGACCCCGTTCGCGCACACCACCCCGTCGTACGTACGGGTCTCCCCTGTGGACAGCCGCACCGTCCACTTGCCACCGTCCACAGGCGACGCATGTTCGACCCCGACGCCGAGCGTCAGCCCGTCGTAGAGGTCGTACGCGCGGGCGAAGTCCCTTATGTAGGACAGGATCTGCCGGTGGTTCGGGTAGTCCGGGTAGCCGGCCGGCATCGGGTAGCCGTAGAAACCCGAGGTGTACTTGGACGAGATGAAGTGCGCCGACTCGTACATCGGGGTGCCGGGGCGGTCGATGTCCCAGATGCCGCCGACGTCGGTGTGCCGCTCGAAGTGGTCGAAGCCGATGCCCTCGGCGCGCAGCGCCCGGGCCATGACCAGGCCGGCGGGCCCGGCGCCGACGACGCAGTAGCGCCGGGTGTACCGCTCCACCACCGAGGCGGTGCGGGCGGTCTCGCGGCGCAGCTCGGCCGGCGCCAGGTCGGCGTAGACGCGCGGCCGGGCCGAGCGCAGCCACAGCCCGTAGCCGGTGCCGCCGAGCGCTGGCAGCAGCAGCGTCCACGGCAGCAGGTTCACCACCGGGTTGTCGGTGCTGGTGAGCGTGTCGAACTGGTCCACCACGAGGACGGTCGCGGTGAGCAGGCCGGCCGCGCCGAGTGCGGGGGCGACCGCGGTACGCCACCAGCGGCGGTCGCCGCGGCGGCGGAAGAACGCGACGATCGAGACCGCGGCAACCGCCTGCAGCGCGACCACGCCCAGCGTGCCGAGCCCGGCCATGCTGGCGGCCAGGTTCAGGTACGGGTCCAGCCCGGCCACCGCGAACACGCCGACCACCAGCACCGTGATCACGGTCTGCGTCGCGCTCGCGATCGACGGGGCGTACCGGCGCGGGTGCAGCTGCCCCAGCGCGCGGGGCAGCAGCCGCTCCCGGCCGAGCGCGAACATGTACCGGGCCGCCGCGTTGTGCAGCGCCAGCATCGACGCGAAGACGCTGGTGCACAGGAACACCGCCATCACGTCGGTCACCCAGGCCGTGACGTACCGCGTGTTCAACGTGAACAGCAGCATGCCCAGCTCCGACTTCGCCGTGCTCCGCACCGCGGACGGGCCGATCGCGCCGACCACCACCCAGCTGGTGAGCACGTAGAAGCCGCCGACGATCAGCAGCGAGAAGTAGATCGCCCGCGGGATGGACCGGCGCGGATTCAGCGTCTCCTCGCCGTACAGCGCGGCCGACTCGAAGCCGAGGAAGGACGTGAAGCCGAACATCAGCGCCAGCCCCAGCTCGCCGGAGAACACCGTGCCCGGGGCGAACGAGGTGACCGGCAGCGCCGCCGCGCCGCGGTGCCCGACGACGCCGAGGTCGAAGATCACCAGGATGCCGATCTCGGCCACCATCAGCACCGCGAGCACCTTCGCGGACAGCTCCACCGAGCGGTAGCCGAGCACCGCCATCGCGGCGATCGCGATGGCCGAGTACAGCTGCCACGGGCCGTGGATGCCCTCGGTGTCGAGCACGATGTCGACGAAGTAGCCGACCGCGCCGGCCAGTGCCACGGTCATCGCGTTGTACGCCAGCACCGCGAGGTAGGCGGCGCCGACGGCCGGCGGCTTGCCCAGGCCGCGGGCCACGTAGGTGTAGAACGCGCCGGTGTTCACCACCCGCTCGCCCATCGCCGCGTACCCGATCGCGAAGCCGAGCAGGATCACCGTGGCCAGCAGGAACGCGCCCGGGGTGCCGGCGCCGTTGCCGAGGTAGAGCGCCAGCGGCAGGTTGCCGACCATCGCCGCCATCGGCGCGGCCGCGGCCACCACCAGGAACACCACCCGGCCGGTGGACAGCGTCGGCCGCAGCCCGGCCGCCGCCGCCCATTCACCTGCCCCGGCGCCGGCCCCCTCCCCGGACCCGGATTCCAGCCCCGGTCGGGCGTCCGCCATGCCGCTCTCCCCTCGTCCGAGCCGAAACCGTAGCCCGCGGCGGCGTGGCCCGGGGCGGTTGCCGGCCGGTCGGTAACCGGGACGTGATGGGATGTCGCAGTGCATCGACTCCTGCCCGATCCACCAGGGCTCATCGAGGACGACGGGCAGCTCGCCGCGGCGTACCTGCCGCCGGCCGAACCGGCCCGGCAGCTGCGGATGAACTTCGTGGCCAGCGTCGACGGCGCGGCGACCGTGGCCGGCACGTCCAGCGGGCTGGGCACCAAGGGCGACAGCCGGATCTTCGACCTGCTCCGCGACATGTGCGACGTGATCCTGGTCGGCGCCGGCACGGTCCGGGTGGAGGGCTATGCGCAGCCGGAGTACCCGGCGGTGCGGCGGGCGCGACGGGCGTCGTTCGGGCTGGCCGAGGTCCCGCCGTACGCGGTGATCAGCGAGTCGCTCCAGCTGGACCCGGCCTCGCCGCTGTTCACCGAGGCCGACCCGCGCACGATCGTGATCACCCACAGCGCCGCGCCGGGAGACCAGCAGACCGCGCTGTCCGCGGTCGCCGACCTGATCGTGGCCGGCACCGAGCGGATCGACCTGGCCGTCGCGGTCGACCAGCTGGCCGCCCGGGGCCTGAACCGGGTGCTCTGCGAGGGCGGACCGCACCTGTTCGGCAGCCTGCTGGCCGCGGACCTGGTGGACGAGCTGTGCCTGACCGTCTCGCCCCGGCTGGCCGGCGCCGGTCCGATGCGGATCATCGCCGGCGAGCAGCTGCCGGACCACTCCCGGCCGCTGAGCCTCCAGCAGGCGCTCACCGAGGACGGCGCGCTGTTCCTGCGCTACCAGGTCGAGCTTCCCGGCCCCGGCCGCGCCCACCCGAGCCCGTAGGCGGGGCGCGGTAGGCCGGCGCCGGGTTGAGGCACCGTTGAGGCGGGGGTGGCGGCCGGCGCGGGGCGGGCCATCATGGACCGGTGCAGCTACCCGTGATGCCGCCGGTCTCCCCCATGCTGGCCAAGGCCACCAAGGACATCCCCACCGGGGACTACTGGTACGAGCCGAAATGGGACGGGTTCCGCTGCATCGTGTTCCGCGACGGTGACGAGGTCGAGCTGGGCAGCCGCAACGAGCGGCCGTTCTCCCGGTACTTCCCGGAGCTGATCGCGGCGGTCAAGGCCGAGCTGCCGGAGCGCTGCGTGATCGACGGCGAGATCATCGTGATCCGGGGCGACCGGCTGGACTTCGAGGCGCTGCAGCAGCGCATCCACCCGGCGGTGTCCCGGGTGAACCTGCTGGCCGCCGAGACGCCGGCCTCGTTCATCGCGTTCGACCTGCTCGCGCTCGGCGACGAGTCGCTGCTGGAGCTGCCGTTCGCGCAGCGGCGGCAGCGGCTGGAGCAGGCCCTCGGCGGCGCGAAGCCGCCGATCCACCTCACCCCGATCACCGCCGACGCGGCCACCGCGCAGGAGTGGTTCTCCGTCTTCGAGGGCGCCGGCCTGGACGGGGTGGTGGCCAAGGGCGCCGACCAGCCGTACCAGCCGGACGCCCGGGTGATGCGCAAGATCAAGCACGAGCGCACCGCGGACTGCGTGGTCGCCGGGTTCCGGTGGCACAAGACCGGCGACGTGATCGGCTCGCTGCTGCTCGGCCTCTACAACGCCGCCGGTGAGCTGCAGCACGTCGGCGTGATCGGCGCGTTCCCGATGGCCCGCCGGGCCGAGCTGGTGCAGGAGCTGGCGCCGCTGCGCGAGAACGCGATCGACGGCCACCCGTGGCAGCACTGGGCCGAGGCGGTCGCGCACGAGGCGAACCGGCTGCCGGGCGCGGTCAGCCGGTGGAACGCGAAGAAGGACCTGACCTGGGAGCCGCTGCGACCGGAACGGGTGGTCGAGGTGCGGTACGAGCACATGGAGGGCACCCGGTTCCGGCACACCGCGCAGTTCGTCCGCTGGCGGCCGGACCGGGAGCCGACCTCGTGCGACTACGAACAGCTGGACGAACCGGTCAGGTACGACCTCGGTGACCTGCTCAACGGGCCCGACGAGCACGGACAAACCGGACCGCGTACCGTCGAGGAATGATCCGTCGGGCGCGCACTCTGCTCGCCGCCGCGGTGGCCGGGGTGGTCACGCTCACGGCCTGCTCGTCCGGCGCCGACGGGGTCTTCGCGAAGTCGACCGGGCCGCCCGCGACGACCACGCCCGGCGCCGCCGGCAGCCCGAGCGCGACGCCGACGCCGACGCCGGCCGACCCGACCGCCGACCCGGTCTCCTTCACCGACTGCACCTCGGTGATCAAGCCGCAGATCGCCAAGGAGGCCGGTGCCGACCGCGACCTGCACTTCGGCTGCGGCCGGCTGCGCGTCCCGCTGGACTACACCGATCCGACCGGGCAGGGCATCCAGCTGTTCCTGCTCCGGGTGCGGCTCGGCAAGCAGCAGGGCCGGATCGGCTCGCTGCTCGTCAACCCCGGCGGGCCGGGCGGCTCCGGCCTGGACGCCGCCGTCGGGCTCGGCCTGCAACTGCCGCTGGACGTGCTGCGCCGGTTCGACCTGGTCGGGTTCGACCCGCGCGGGGTGGGGCTGTCCAACCCGCTGGAATGCGTCTCGGACACGCTGAAGGACCGCGGCATCGCGCTGGACCCGGACGCCCGCACGGCGGCCCAGTACGCCGCCCAGGTCGCGGTCGCGAAGGACTCGGCGGAGGCCTGCTCGCAGCGGTACGGCACGGCGCTGGCGCACTACAACACCGAGGAGACCGCCCGCGACATGGACCTGGTCCGGCAGGCCGTGGGCGACTCGAAGACGACCTACCTCGGCTACTCGTACGGCACCCGGCTCGGCTCGGTGTACGCGCAGCTGTTCCCGAAGCGGGTGCGCGCGCTGGTGCTGGACGGGGCGGTCGACCC
>JBBWZH010000718.1:0-6598 GCA_039648995.1 Mycobacteriales bacterium | reverse complement strand
GTGCTGGCCGTGCTGATCGTGCTGCTCGCGGTGTGGGCGACCAGCCGGAACTCGCTGTTCCTCGGTCAGCGCAACCTGACCAGCCTGCTGCTGCTGGCCAGCATCCTCGCCTTCGCGGCCGCCGGTCAGCTGATCGTCCTGCTGGTGGCCAGCATCGACCTGTCCGTCGGGCCGCTGATCGGCGTGAACGTGGTCATCCTGTCGTTCTTCGCCACCGACGGGAGAGGTCTGCCCGGCCTCGGCACCGGGGTCGCCGTGTGCGTCGGCGTCGCGGCCGGCGTCGGGTTGCTGAACGGGCTGCTGGTGCGGCTGGTGCGGCTGCCGTCGGTGATCGCGACGCTGGTCACGTTCATCGCGCTGCAGGGCATGTCGCTGCTGCTGCGCCCGCAGCCGGCCGGCTACATCGACGGCACCGTGACCGCGTGGCTGCGCCAGCGGATCGCGGTCGTGCCGGTGGCCGCCGTCGCCGTGCTCGTGGTCTGCCTCGTCGCCGAGTGGCTGCTGCGCCGCACCGCCCCCGGCCGCGAACTGCGCGCGGTCGGCTCGGACGAGACGCGGGCCCGGCGGCTGGGCGCGCGGGCCACCGGGACCGTGGTGACCGCGCACGTGCTCTGCTCGCTGCTCGCGGTGCCGGCCGGCCTGATGCTCGCCTCGGTGGTGGGCGTCGGCCAGGCCTCCCTGGGCGCCGACTACACGCTGACCAGCATCACCGCGGTCGTGCTCGGTGGCGCCAGCATCTTCGGCGGCCGGGGCTCGTTCGTCGGGGCCCTGCTCGGCGCGCTGCTGATCCAGGAGATCATCACCGCGACGACGTTCCTCGGCCTGGCGCAGGCCTGGCAGGAGTGGCTGCCCGGCCTGCTCATCCTGCTCGGCGCCGGCCTGTACTCCCGGGTGCGGGCCCGCGGCAGCGAGCCCGCACCGGCCGGCGGCACCGGCTGAGGCTGCCGCCGGCCGGCGTGCGCTAGCCCGCCGTACAGGTCGGGGTCGGTGCGCCGTTCGTGCCGGTCCAGTTGGCGAGGAAGCCGAACTCGACGTTGCCGCCGGCGGCGACGGCGCCGTTGTAGCTGAGGTTCCGGGCGGTGACCGCCGATCCGGCGGGCGCGACTGTGGCCCCCCAGAACGAGGTGATCGCCTGCCCGTTGCCGAAGGTCCAGGCGACCGTCCAGGAGCTGATCGCCGAGCCGCCCGCGGTCACCCGCACCGAGCCCTGGAAGCCGCCCGGCCACTGGTTGACGATGCTGTACGCGGCCGAGCACGCCTTCGCGCCCGACGGCGTGGTGGGCAGTGGGCTGGTCGGCGGCTGGCTGGTGGGGGTCGGCGGCCCGACGGTGGGGCCGAGGCTGCCCGGCACCGCCTGCAGCGCCGTCCACCAGGTGGCGGCCATCTTCTCGTAGCCGCCGGCGTTGGGGTGGATCCCGTCGGCCAGGTCGGCGGCGGTCAGCGCGCTGTGCATGTCGACCAGGTGCACGTGCCGGCCGGCCGCGATCTTGCTCTGCACGACGCCGGGGATCGCGGCGTTGTAGGTGCGCACCGCGGTCTCCTGGCTGGCCGTGGCCAGCGGGATGATCGTCGCGACGAACACGTCAGCGGCCGGCGCGGTCGCGGTGATCTTGTCGATCAGGGCGGATAGCCGGGCCGGCGCGTTCGGCAGGTCGGTGTTCTGGATGACGTCGTTGGTCCCGATGTGCAGCAGCACGGTCCGCGGGGTCGTGTTCTGCAGCCAGCCGACGATGTTGGCGTCGAGCTGGTCGATCCGCCAGCCCGAGTGGCCCTCGTGGTCGTGGTCGCCGAGGTTGCTCGGGCCGTTGGACAGCGTGCCGACGAAGTCGACGGTGAGCCGGGCCGGCGCGAAGCGCTGCCACAGCCCGGTCCGGTAGCCGCCGGGCACGGTGAACCCGTCGGTGATCGAGTCACCCAGCGGCATGACCCGGGTGCCGCCGTTCGACTCGGCGTGCGCGGCCGGGCCGGCGGACGCGAGCACCGCCGCGGCGACCGCGACCGCGCCGGCGACCGCTCCGGCCAGACTTCGCTTGGTTCTGAGCATGAGACGTCTCCTCGACTGGTCGTGGTTGGCCCCATCCGCCGCCGATGACAGCCGCCCGGGGCGCAGGACCGGTCCGGGCGCGGCGCCGCGTTCACACGCCTCGGCAGTGCTCCAGATCCCCGGGTAGTGAGGACGAATATTTCGCATTTGTGAGATTACGTTTCAGCCAGAACGGTGGCAATGAGCCGTACGGTCGGCTCCGGCCGGTCGCGGGCGTCATGTCCGTCCGAAGCGGACGGTCGCCTCGGCCCCGGCGTGACCCGCCACACAAGCTTTCCGTCCAGGAAAACTTGCCAGCTTGGAAAGATTCCTAGATAGTCATCGCCATGGACAGCGACCTGGGTCTGCGCGAGCGCAAGAAGCTTGCGACGCGTGCGGCGCTGAGCCACGCGGCGTGGTCCCTGATGGTCGAGCACGGGCTGGACGCGGTGACCCCCGAGGCGATCGCCGAAGCGGCCGACGTCTCGCCGCGTACGTTCCGCAACTACTTCGCCAGCCGTGAGGAGGCGATCCTCGACGAGTTGGTGCGCCGCGCGTCGTCCGTCACCGAGTCGGTCCGGGCCCGGCCGGAGAGCGAGCCGGTGTGGGACTCGCTCGCGCACGTGCTCCCCACCGTCGTCGCGGGGCTTGTCAGCGAGCGCCGGGACATCGTGGTCCTGATGCACGCGATCAAGTGCGACCCGGCGATGCAGGCGCAGCACCTCGTCACGTACGAGCGCGGCCACCAGCTTCTCGTGGAGGCCATCGCCGAGCGCACCGGCACCGATGCCCAGCGCGACCTGGCTCCGCGCCTGCTGGCCGCCGCCGTGGCCGTCGTGCTCCGTACCTCGATCGAGATGTGGGCGGAAGGCAGCACCGACACCGCGCTGCCCGATCTGATCCAGGAAGCCCTCGCGCAGCTGCGCGCGGGCCTTCCGCTCGGCAACTCCGCACCGACCGGCTAACCGCCGCAACCCCGTAGCCGTCCACCGCCCGCGGTGGTCGGGCGGTCGCGCACGCCCCGAACAGGAGACTTCTGATGGCCTCGTACCTCTACCGGCTGGGCCGGTTCGCGTTCCGCCGCCGGCGGCTGGTCGCCGTCCTGTGGCTGGCGGTTCTCGCGGCCACACTCGCCGGCGCCGCGACCCTCTCCGGGCCGACCGCCGACGCGTTCCGCATCCCCGGCACGCCGTCGCAGAAGGCGATCGACCTGCTCAGCGAGCGGTTCCCGGAGGCGTCCGCCGGCGGCGCCGTCGCCCGGGTCGTGTTCGCCGCGCCGAGCGGGCAGGCGCTGGCCGACGCCGGGCACCGCGCCGAGATCGAGCGCGCCGTCGCCGAACTGCGCCAGGCGCCGCAGGTCGCCTCGGTGACCGACCCGTTCCAGGCCAGCGGAATCAACCCGGCCGGCACCGTCGGCTACGCAGAGGCGACCTACTCGGTGGAATCCGGGGAGATGACCGACCAGGCGCGCGCGGCGCTCACCGCCGCCGTCGAGCACGCCCGCTCCGGCGGGCTGACCGTGGAGGTCGGCGGGGACGCGGTGCAGCTCCAGCCGTCGAACAGCTTCGGCGAGGTCATCGGCGTGTTCGTCGCGGCCGTGGTGCTGGTCATCACGTTCGGCTCGCTGGCCGCCGCCGGGCTGCCGCTGCTCACCGCGCTGCTCGGCATCGCGATCGGCGTCGGCGCGATCACCGCGGCGACCGGCTTCGTCGACCTCTCCTCGACCACGCCGACGCTGGCGCTGATGCTCGGCCTGGCCGTGGCGATCGACTACGCGCTGTTCATCGTCTCCCGCTACCGGCACGAGGTCACGCTGGGTCGCGAGCCGGAGGAGGCGGCCGGTCGAGCCGTCGGCACGGCCGGCTCCGCGGTCGTCTTCGCCGGCCTCACGGTCGTGATCGCGCTCGCCGCGCTGTCCGTGGTCGGCATCCCGTTCCTGACCCAGATGGGGCTGGCCGCCGCCGGCACCGTGGCCGTGGCCGTCGTCATCGCGCTCACGCTGCTGCCGGCGCTGCTGGGCTTCGCCGGGCGGCGCGTGCTCGGCAGCCGCGTCCCGGGCCTGCGCGCCCGCCACGCCAAGGCCGGCACCGGGTCCGGGTTCGGCACCCGGTGGGCCCGCGCGGTCGCCCGCCGGCCGGTGGCCGCGCTGCTGGTCGCCGTCGCCGCGCTGGGCGTCGTCGCGCTCCCCGCGCTGCACCTGCGGCTGGGCATGCCCGACGACAGCACGGCCGCTCCGGACACCACCCAGCGCAAGGCGTACGACCTGCTGGCGGCCGGGTTCGGGGCCGGCTTCAACGGGCCGCTGGTCGTCGTCGTCGACACCGCCGACGCGTCGGCGAAGACCGCCGCCGACCAGTTCGCGCGGACCGTCCGCGGCCTCGGCGACGTCGCCACGGTCACCTCGCCGGTGGCCAACCAGGCCGGTAACACCGCGCTGCTGACGGTCATCCCGAAGAGCGGGCCGAGCACCACCGCCACCCAGGACCTGGTCCGGACGATCCGGCAGGACGGCGCCGCGGTGCCGGGCGCGAACGTCGGCGTCACCGGCCTGACCGCCATCAACATCGACATCTCGGCCAAGCTCGGCGGCGCGTTGCTGCCGTATCTCGCGGTCGTGGTCGGCCTGGCGTTCGTCCTGCTGACGCTGGTGTTCCGGTCGCTGCTGGTGCCGGTGAAGGCAACAGCCGGCTTCCTGCTCAGCATCGCGGCGACGTTCGGCGCGGTGGTCGCGGTGTTCCAGTGGGGCTGGGCGGCCGACCTGCTCGGCGTCAAGCAGACCGGGCCGATCATCAGCTTCCTGCCGATCTTCCTGATCGGCATCGTGTTCGGCCTCGCCATGGACTACCAGGTCTTCCTGGTCACCCGCATGCGTGAGGAGCACGTGCTCGGCGCCGACGCGCGCCAGGCCGTGGTCGCCGGGTTCGGCCACGGCGCCCGGGTGGTCACCGCCGCGGCGATCATCATGATCAGCGTCTTCGCCGGCTTCATCCTGTCCCCGGAGTCGATCATCAAGTCGATCGGCTTCGCGCTCGGCGCCGCCGTCCTCTTCGACGCGCTCGTCGTGCGCATGACGATCGTGCCCGCGGTCATGACGCTGCTCGGCGAGGCCGCCTGGTGGCTGCCCCGCTGGCTCGACCGGGTGCTGCCCAACGTCGACGTCGAGGGCGAGAAGCTACGCCAGCTCCTCGACGACGCGCCCACCAGCCTTCCGGCCGCCGTCGACGAACGTGTGCCGGTCTGACACCCGCGCCGCGGCCGCCGCCCACCCCCGTGGGTGGCGGCGGCCACGTGGTGACTGGCGGGTCGGCTACCAGGTCAGCGGCAGCGTGGAGATGAAGCTGTTGAGCTGCGAGGAGATGATGTTGTCGTCGTGCACGGACGGGTGGAAGTCGCAGCCGAGCCGGTCGAGGCTCGGGTCGTCGTAGTACCAGAAGGCGACCCGGTTGTCGCCCTGGCTGTTGCGGGTGGCGACGATCTGCCGCGCGGTGTCGGCGAACAGGGTCGTGTTCGACAGCAGGGTCGCGCTCACCACGATGACCGTGCTGCGGCCGTACCGGGTGCGCAGCTTGTCGATGAAGCCCTGGTAGGCGGCGGTGTAGGCGGCGACCAGGCTGGCGGTCGTCGGCCACTGCTCGTTCGCGTTGAGCGAGGTGGAGAAGTCGTTGATGCCCAGGCCGACCACCACGAGCTGCGGCGCCCAGCTCGCCGGCTTGGCCCAGACGTCACCGTCGACGTTCTGCAGCGCCCGGTCGTAGAAGGTGCGGAAGTCGAAGGTCGGGTTGCTGCCGCCGAAGTTGCGGACCATGCCGAGGCCGGACTCCGCGATGAGCTGGTAGTCGGCGTTGAGGCCCTTGGCGGTGCGGGCGCCGAAGGACAGGTCGGCGTCGCTGTTCCGGTCGACCCCGCCGATGCCGGCGCAGTCGCGCTGGCCGGAGACGTTGCCGTACCCGGCGGTGAACGAGTCGCCGATGAACTCGATCTGTCGGGTCCGCGCGGCCGGCCTGGTCAGGATCGTGCCGCCCGGCGCCGCGACGAAGCCGCCGAACTGGCCCGGCGCCCACGGGATCTCGGTGCGCTTGGCCAGCCGCACGGTGTGGTCGGCGTTGCTGAGGTTGTTGACCCAGAACGTGGTGTTGCCCGGTGTCACCAGCTTGGTGACGGTGGCGCCGTCGATCTGCACGTCGTAGTCGTTGTTGGCGTCGTTTAGGACGATCCCGACGCCGGTTCCGTGGAACCGGCCCTCGAAGTAGATGCCCGGCCAGGTGTACTGCAGGGCGGTCCCGTCACTCTTCACCCGGCCGACGGTCTGCACCTTGGACAGGTCGGTCGGCGGTGTCGGCGGCGGCGTCGGCAGCCCCGAGCACGCGGTGCCGTTGAGCGCGAACGTGGCCGGCAGCGGGTTGGCGGTGCCTGGGCGGTTGGCGAGGAACCCGACGGTCGCGCTGGCGTTGGTGGCCAGCGTGCCGTTCCAGGGCGCGTTCCGCGCGGTGACCTGGGTGGTGTTCTGGGTGACGGTGGCGCCCCAGGCCTGGGTGATCTGCTGGCCGCCGGGGAACGACCAGGTCAGCGTCCAGC
>JBBWZH010000696.1:0-5060 GCA_039648995.1 Mycobacteriales bacterium | reverse complement strand
AGCCGGCCAGCTCGGTCAGCGACCGGGCCGCGCCCTGCGCGCGGGTCAGCCACGCCTCGGCCGGGCTGCCCCGGCGCGGTGCCCGCGGCGGCACCCGGCCGGGCTCCGTGTCCGCGGCGGCGGGCCGGCCGAACCGGTGCGTGAGCCGGCTGCTGGCGACCTTCGCGGCGTACACGACCGCGGCGACGCCCAGGCCGAGCGGAACCGCGGCGGTGCTGGCCGACGCGACCGCCCACGCCAGCCCACCGGCCACGCCGGCCACGAGGCCGCCCCACGGGTCGACCAGATCGTCACGCAGTCCCACGGGGACAGTCTGCCGCCTTCCGGCCGGTGTGTGCGGGCAAGGGGCACAGCCGGCCGGGGCCTGGCCCGCCGTCATCGGCGTCACCATGTCAGAAGTTCGACAGCACGGCGGTGAGCACGGTGTCGATCGTGGTCGGGTCGCTGGCGTCGTACGCGGCCGCCCTGGACGCCTGCGCGATCCGCTGCAGCACCGTCAGATCGGCCTTCGCGCCGTACGCGATCGGGAACACCCGGACGGTGGTCTGCACGTCTTCGGAGGTGATGGCGGTGAGCAGCTTGCCCAGGTCGTTGTCGGCCGGGTACTCGTTCTTGCCGTCGGTCAGCAGCACCACCGCGTTGATCTTGTCCGGCGCGAACGACTGCTGCACCTGGGCAACCGCGCCACGGGTGGTCGCGTACAGCGCGGTGCCGCCCTCGGCGACCAGGCCCTTCACCTTGGTCTGGAAGGTGGGCAGCACCGAGCGCACCGGGCCGGACCCGACCAGCTCGGTCCACGGCTCGGCGGCGCCGTTCTGCGGCGTGCTGAACGTCCACAACCCCAGCTGGTCGTCCGGCGCCAGCTCGGTGACCGCGCGCTGGGCGGCCTGCTTGGCCAGCTCGATCTTGGAACTGCCCGTCGACGGCACCTGCTCGTTCATCGAGCCGCTGACGTCGATCACCATCAGCACCCGGGCCCGCTTGCGCAGCGCCGCCCAGGACTGGGCGACCTTGTCCAGCACGGTGGGCGGCGGTGGGTCGATGACGCTGATCTGCTGCTTGGGCAGCAGCCCGTTCTCCTGGCTGATCGGCGTGCCCGGCTTGCCGTCGAAGCCGCGGAACGCCGCGTCGGTGAACCGCTTCTGCTGCGCCGGCTCGCGCACGTAGCTGAGGAAGTCGGCCGCCGCGGCCTTCTTCGCCGCGTCCACCCACTCCGCGGTGAGCACCACGTACGGGTTGTCCGAGAGCAGCGTGCCTTCCTTCGGGTAGATCGCGACCAGCGGGACGCGCGGCTTGCCGCTGCGCCCGAGCGTCTTCGGGTCACCCGACGGGTTGCCCTGGTTGTAGTCCCAGACGGACTTCTCCTCCACCGCGACGGCGCTGATGTACGTGAGCCCCTGGCCCTGCGCGGCCGCGTCGTAGAGGTTCTGCAGGAACGTCAGCGTGGTGTCGCCGTAGTGCACCACGCTGCCCTCGATCTGCTTGACGTAGCTGACCACCTTCGGGTCGGCGACGTCCTTCGCGGTCAGGTCGCTGGACCGGCCGGTAGCCGCGAAGTACGTGCCGATCAGCGCGTTCAGCCCGGAGGTGGAGAAGTTCGGGTTGGTCTTGCCGAGCTTGAAGCCGCCCCACTCGGCGTGCCCGCGGCTGGCCCAGCCGCGCTGGTCGCGGACGAGGGCCAGCAGGTCGCCCCAGCCCAGCGCCTTGCCCGGCCAGCCCAGGGCCTCGGCCATCGGCTTGGGCATCGCGATCACCAGCGGCGTCTGCGCGATCGACGGGATCTCCTCAGGCACCAGGTCGCCGTGGTCCTGCGCGGTCAGCCGCTGCCGCAGCAGCACCGTCCAGGACGACGAGGCCGGGCTCCAGACGTCCGGGCGGGGGCCGTCGGTGTCGTTGCTCCAGCCGCGGGCCAGCGCCTCCTCGGCGCCGCCGGACGCCTTCGACGTGACGTTGACGTTCACGCACTTCCCGGTCACCGACCGGTTGGCCCGGTTGTAGTCGTCCCCCACGGCGGACAGCAGCGCGGCCTTCTCCGAGGACGCGGTGACGTTCAGCTGGACGCAGCCGGTGCGGTCCGGCGGCGGCCCGGCGGCGGTGGAACCACCACCGGACGGCTGGCCCGAGCCGCCGGTGACCAGCGCCCGCACGACCAGGATCAGCACGACACCGACCACGCCGGCGATCACCAGCGGCAGCCGGCGGCGCATCGCGGACGGCGGCGACTGCTGCCCGTAGCTCACAAGAGTCCCTTTCCCCGGCGCCGCCGCGGGCGGCGGGCGATGAACGTCGCTAGTGGCGATGAAACGCAGCGGGACGGACACCGGTTCCGTGACCGGCGGCCACAGCGGGGCCGGCTACCGCACCCGGATGTGGCCGCGGGTCAGCGCGGTACCTCCGGGCGGGTTTCGCCGTCAGCGGACGGTACCGGCCGGGCCGGCTCGGGCGCCGCCGGGTCGCACGGGAGGCCGCGCAGCAGCGCGTCGGCGCCCGCCCGCACCGCGTCCGGCTGGCCGGGCGCGGCCAGGTAGCTGGACAGCCAGCGCAGCACCAGGTCGGCCCCGGACCGGCCGTCGGCGGCCAGCCGCTCCCCCACGGCCGCCTCGGCCGCCCGCCAGCCGGCGGCCTGTGGCCGGCGCACCAGCAGCCCGGCCAGCGCCGCCGGCTCGGTCTCCGCGACGTGCCGCAGCGCCTGGTGCCCGGACAGCCGCAGCGCCGCGTGGGTGAGCGCGTCCACCAGGGGCAGCTCGGCGCACTCGGCCGCGATGCTCCGCACCTCGGCCTCGACCAGCGCCGACCAGACGTCGTCCTTGGTCCGGAAGTGGTTGTACAGGGTGGCCTTGGCCACGCCGGCCAACATCGCGATGTCGTGCATCGTGGTCCGCCGGGTGCCGTGCTTGGCGACCGCGCGCAGGGCGCCGTCGAGCAGGCCGCCGCGGGTGCGGGCCATCGCGTTGCCGGCCCGCGACCGGGTGCCGCCGGCCCGCTGCGGCAGCGCCGAGACGCCGGCAGAGGGCACGGTCGAGCGGATCAGATGCTCGATGAGCGGGTCCCGCGTCTCCTGCACGGCTCACTTCCTGCCATCGGGACGGCGGCGCGTCAAGCGACATTCCGAGAACGCGCCGAACCGGGCACTTCCGTGCCCGGTTCGGTGTACTTCCTCGCTCAGGCGACGACGCCTGCGCCGGCGCCGGCCAGCTCGCCCCGCATCGGCCGCGGCCCGAAGCCGCCGCCCGGTAGGCAGAGCAGGTCGGTCAGCCCGAGCAGCACCTCGACCTCGCCGAGGCTCTCGCCGCCGTCCAGCTCGCCCAGCTCGATGCCGTCCAGGTCGGCGGTGTCGCGACCGAACGCCTCGAACCGGGCCGGCACCAGCTCGGCCGGCTCGGCGTGGTCGGGCTGGGCCGGGGCCGGCACCTCGACCCTGTCGACCGTGACCGGCACCGGGGCGACCGGCACCTGGGCGACCGGCAGCTGGGCCGGCTTGCGCTCGGCGCGGGCCGGAACCTCGGCTGGCGGCTCCCGGTCGACCCCGAACGCCTCGTCGAACGGCACCTCGTCGCTGCCCCGGCGGGCCGGCGGCACCGCGCGCGGGCCGCCGACACCGGCTGGCACGCCGGCCGGAACCAGCGTGCGGGCCGGCACCCGGGCCAGCTCGCCGGCGCGTTCGCCGCGCCGCATGGTGTCGCTGACTTCGCGCAGCAGCTCGGACAGGCGGACGTCGAGCGCGTCACAGATCGACGCGAGCAGCTCGGACGACGCCTCCTTCTGGCCCCGCTCCACTTCGGACAGGTAGCCCAGGCTGACCCGGGCGGCACCAGACACTTCGCGGAGGGTGCGTCGCTGGCGGAGCCGCTGCCCGCGCAGCGCCTCGCCCAACACCCGGCGGAGCAGGGTCATCGGCGCACCCCTTCCTGGCTCGTCGTCTAGCCACCGTACCTCGTGAATACGGCGCTGGTAGAGCAGTCAGTTTCCTCTACGCCGATAGCGAAACGGTGTAATCAGCCGGACGATTCCCGACGCGCTCCGGAAACCTCCGCGGCGGCGACGGCTTCGGCCAGCAGCGCGAGCGCCGCGGCGACCGCCTGGGCCCGTACCGCGGCCCTGTCGCCGGCCAGCGACAGCTTCCGCACCTGACCGGCGCGGGGCGTGGCCAGGCCCAGGTAGACGGTGCCGACCGGCACCCCGTCCTGCGGTTCCGGCCCGGCCACCCCGGTCAGCCCGAGGCCGTAGGTGGCACCCAGCCGGTCCCGGACGCCGCCGGCCAGCGCGGCCGCGACGTCCGGGCTGACCGCGCCCTGTGCCTGCAGCAGCGGCACCGGCACCCCCGCCAGCCGCGCCTTCAGGTCGGTGGCGTAGACCACCAGGGCGCCGCGGAACGTCGCGCTGGCGCCGGGCGTGTCGGTGAGTGCCGCGGCCAGCAGCCCGCCGGTCAGCGACTCGGCCACCGCGACCGTCTCACCCCGGGCCCGCAGCAGCGCGTGCACGTCGGCCGGGTCCGTCGCCGATCGGCCGGACGGCTCGCCGACCGGTCCAGTTGCCGGCAGTCCGGCTGGGCCGGAAAGCTCAGTGGTCATGGGCTCGGTACCGATCGGTCGTCCGGCGCGGGCGTGCCGGGAGGTGGGCCGGTGGTCGGGCTGGGGGGCGGCGTGCCCGGCAGGCCTGCCTGGCGGTCCAGCCGGGCCTGCCGCTTGCGCACGGCCCGGGCGCTGGTGCGGCGCAGGGTGAGCGCGCGGGCGACATAGTCGACGCCGGTGCCGACGGTCAGCAGCACGGCCGCGCCCATCGCCACGGCGGCCAGCGTGGCCAGGCCGTCCGAGAGCGGCAGCACGTACAGGCCGATGGCGACCGCCTGCACCAGCGTCTTGAGCTTCCCGCCGCGGCTGGCCGGCAGCACCCCGTGCCGGATCACCCAGAACCGCAGCAGCGTGACGCCGATCTCCCGGACCAGGATGACCACGGTCACCCACCACGGCAGCAGCGCCAGCGACGACAGGCCGACCAGCGCGGTGCCGGTCAGCGCCTTGTCCGCGATCGGGTCGGCGAGCTTGCCGAACTCGGTGACC
>JBBWZH010000689.1:0-3237 GCA_039648995.1 Mycobacteriales bacterium | reverse complement strand
CACGACACCGCCAGCCCGACGCCGCCCACCTCGACCACCGCGCCGTCCGGACCGACCGCCGCCACCCGGCCGTGCACGCTCGCGATCACTGCTCCCCCATCCGGTTCCGGGCGGCCACCAGCGCGCCCCGGGACGACTCGATCTGATCGGCCGGCGCGCCGATGCGCTCCCGGATCGCCAGCGCCGCCGCGAACAACTCCCCCGCCTCGGCCCAGCGGCCCTGGTCGTACGCGTTGCGGCCGGCGTGCTGCAGGGTGAACGCGCGGGTCCGCGCCGGCACCTGCTCGACACCGAGCAGGTCGGCGAACAGCGCGTCGGAGACGCCGAACTCGCGCCGCCACTGATGCACGTGCGCCAGCCGGATCCGGGCGTGCTGCACCCGCCACGGCTCGGCCACCCGCCGCGCCAGCGCCACCTCCGCGGTGAGCACCGCCAGCGCCTCGTCCAAGCGCCGGGCCAGCCGCAGCTCGACCCCGAGCCGGGCGCGCACGGTCAGCTCCTCGGCCGGCGGGAGGCCGCCGGCCAGCAGCGCGGTCAGCGCGTCAATCGAGGCCGCCAGCGCGGCCGGGTCGTCGGGCACGTCCTGCTGCGTGTCCGGTTCGATGCGGCTGGCCGGCACCGGCGGCAACGTCAGCACCGTCATGCCCCCGTCTCGGTCCCGGCCACCGGCGCGGTCACCGCCACCGGCGCGGTTCCGGCCACCGGCGCGGTCACGGCCACCGGCGCGGCGGCCGGCGGCCGGGTGGTGCGGGCCACGGCGGCGGCGATGCGGGCCTGGGCGGCGCCGCGCCAGAGCTGGCAGATCGCCAGCGCCAGGGCGTCGGCGGCGTCGGCCGGGCTGGGCCGCTCGGGCAGCCGCAGCAGCCGGGTCACCATGGTCGTGACCTGTGCCTTGTCGGCCCGGCCCGAGCCGGTCACCGCGGCCTTGACCTCGCTGGGCGTGTGCAACGCGACCGGCAGGCCGGCCCGGGTCGCGGCCAGGATCGCCATCGCGGCCGCCTGCGCGGTGCCCATCACGGTCCGCACGTTGTGCTGGCTGAACACCCGCTCGACGGCCACCACGTCCGGCCGGTACGCCGCGATCGCCGCGGTCAGCGCGTCGGAGATGCCGAGCAGCCGGGCCCCGATGTCGGCGTCCGCCGGCGTCTTCACGACCTCCACCGCGACCAGCCGCAGCGCCCGCCCGACGGAACCCTCCACCACGCCGACGCCGCACCGGGTCAGCCCGGGGTCGACGCCGAGCACCCGCACCACCACTCCCCTCAGCCACCGGCGAACACCCGTTCGACACGCTACCGACCAGCCGGTGACCTACAGCCGCACAACACGCCGGTCATCCCGCCACACCAACTGTGCTAGCTTGACACCCACTTCGCATGTGACGATGGGGCAATGCTGATGGTGGTGACAAGATCGATCCAAATCCGTGACGTTCCCGAAGATGTCCACGCCGTTCTCCGGGCCAGGGCCGCAGCCGCCCGCATGTCACTGTCCGAGTACCTCTTGCAGATAGTCGAACAACACGCTCGGCGACCGACTATCGCGGAGGTGCTCGAACGGGCCGGCAGCAGGTCCAGGCCGCATTCCCTCACCGCTGAAGCCGTGCTGGACGCCGTTCGGGCCGCGAGGGAAGACGACGACGGGGAATGATCGTCATCGACACGTCGGCGTTGATCGACCTTTTCGCCTACCCGAACCCGAACCTTGATCTGCGGCGACGCGTCGAGGGCGCGGAGTCGCTGCATGCACCGCACCTGCTCGACCTGGAACTGCTGCACGTGCTGCGCCGGCTCGTGCGGCGGGGCATGGTGAGCGCGGACCGGGCGGATGTCATTCGCGACGACGTCGTGGATCTCCCGCTCCATCGCTACCCGCACATCGGCCTGACCGACCGGGTCTGGGCGCTACGGCACAACCTCACCGCCTACGACGCCGCCTACGTCGCCCTCGCAGAACTGCTCGGCTGCCCGTTCATTACCTCAGACGCGCGGTTGGCCCGCGCAAGCGGCCATACGGCCAAGATCGAGGTGTATGAGCTGAACTGAGCTAGCCGACGGCGGCCATGATCTCGTCGGAGACGTCGAAGTTGGCGTAGACGTTCTGCACGTCGTCGAGGTCTTCGAGGGCCTCGATGAGGCGGAAGACGCGGCGGGCGGAGTCCTCCTCCAGGGGGACGTTCACGCTGGGGACGAACGAGGCCTCGGCGGACTCGTACTCGATGCCGGCGCCCTGCAGGGCGGTGCGGACGGCGATCAGGTCGGTCGGCTCGCTGACCACCTCGAACGAGCCGTCCAGATCGTTGACCTCCTCGGCACCGGCGTCCAGCACGGCGCCGAGTACGTCGTCCTCGGTCAGCCCGGACGCCACCGGCACCAGCACCACGCCCTTGCGGGTGAACAGGTAGGACACCGAGCCCGGGTCGGCCATCGAGCCGCCGTTGCGCGTCATCGCGGTGCGCACCTCGGAGGCGGCGCGGTTGCGGTTGTCGGTCAGGCACTCGACCAGGATCGCCACGCCGGACGGGCCGTAGCCCTCGTAGGTGATGTTCTGGTAGTCAGCGCCGCCGGCCTCCGCACCGGAGCCGCGCTTGACCGCCCGCTCGATGTTGTCGTTCGGTACCGAGGTCTTGCGGGCCTTCTGGATCGCGTCGTACAGGGTCGGGTTGCCGTCCGGGTCACCACCGCCGGTGCGCGCGGCCACCTCGATGTTCTTGATCAGCTTGGCGAACAGCTTGCCGCGCCGAGCATCGATGACAGCCTTCTTGTGCTTGGTGGTAGCCCACTTTGAGTGGCCGCTCACGAAAGTTCCCTCACCATCTGTACGAACAGCGCATGCACCCGCCCGTCCCCGGCCAGCTCGGGATGGAATGACGTCGCGAGCAGGTGACCCTGGCGGACCGCGACGATCCTACCGGCGGCCGGGCCGGCCTCGACGGCGCCGACCACGTCGACCGCCTGACCCACCGACTCTACCCACGGGGCACGGATGAACACGGCATGGAACGGCGGCCCGCCCACGCCGGTGAGCGCGATGGGTTCCTCGAACGAGTCGACCTGCCGGCCGAACGCGTTGCGCCGGACGGTCATGTCGATGCCGCCGATGGTCTGCTGGTCGGCGGTGCCGCCGACGATGCGGTCGGCCAGCAGGATCATGCCGGCGCACGAGCCGTACGCGGGCAGGCCGGTGCCGATCCGCTTGCGCAGCGGCTCCAGCAGCTCGAACGCGGCGGCCAGCTTG